>DASRWO010000352.1:0-10517 GCA_035654555.1 Candidatus Deferrimicrobiaceae bacterium
GTTGAGATTGCAATCCGGATACGTTAGGGGCAGGAAATCGCGACTTAAGACGCGCCTTTGGCGTTAGAGGAATAGGCGAAAGGATAGCTATGCGCGTTGATCTCCCGACGCAGATCCTCGAAGATGTCGTCGGGCATCTTCAGAAAGATCTCGACCACTTCAGGATCAAACTGGCGTCCCGACCAGACGTGGATCTCCTTGCGTGCCGCCGCCAAAGTTCGAGCTGGACGATAAGGCCGGTCGGAAATGATGGCATCGAGAGTATCCGCAACGGAGAATATGCGCGCTCCCAGAGGAATTTCTGTGCCCTTCAGGCCGCGAGGATAACCAGAGCCGTCAAAGTGTTCCTGGTGTGAATAAACAATCTCGCAAACTTCGGCAAGGAAGGGAATTCTTTTGAGCATCTGGTAGCCATGGTAGCAATGCTCGCGCATGATCGTCCGCTCGTCATCATCCAACTTGCCGGGCTTGAGCAAAATGCGATCTGGAATGGCCATCTTGCCAATGTCGTGAAGGAACGCGCCGCGCGCAATGACGTCGATCTGCTCCCGCGGCAATCCCATTGCGCGCGCAATGGCCATGGTAAATGCTGTAACACGCTTAGAGTGTCCTTCGGTCTCGCGATCTTTGAGGTCGAGCGCGTCGCCCAGAGCCTGCAGTGTAATGTCGTAAGAGCGCTCGAGATCGGTCATCGCAGCCTGCAATTGATCGGTGCGAGCTTCGACTAGAGATTCAAGATTGATTTGATAGGTGCGGTTTTCTACTTTCAGACGACGATTTTCCAAGGCCCGTCCAACCGCATTGAGCAACTGTTCGCGCTCGAATGGTTTGAGCAGGTAATCGTAGGCGCCGTTGCGAATGGCAGCCAGCGCAACGGAAATATCATGCACTGCGGTAACCATTACTACCGGCATGTCGGGAAACTTCTCTTTGGTGCGTTCCAGCAGCCCAATGCCGTCGAGGTCGGCCATCATCAGGTCGGAAAGCATCAGTTCAAACATATCGCCGGAATTCAACAGGGCCAGAGCTTCCATACCGGAACCCGCCTGTTTGCAGGTATAACCCGCGGCAGCGAGGATGGCGCAGACAATCTCGCGGATTGCCTCTTCGTCGTCCACTACGAGAATGCGATCGGGCATGAGTGTCCCAGCAGAGCGTCTTAGGATACTATCGGCGATTTTACCTGAGACGTGAGATACCGAAAGTAACCATTGAGGTCCGGAAAGAACATCGAGATCAGGTCGAAGCATGGTATTCAGAAGTCAGGCAGTGTCACGTCTGCTGCACGCGCAACCCACCGCGCGGGTGAAAGATCGAACTGATCTAACTGAAACTGATTTGCCTAACATGACCGCGTCCCTTTGGTCTTTCTGGAATAACGTCGCACAGCCGGCTGCCGCCAGGCTGAAGCCGGGGGAGTGGGCTCTGCTGATTGTTCTGGCAGTTTTGTTACTGGTGCTGTCAGTCTTTCGCGAACGCTATCTGGCAATTTGGACGGCGGCGTGGACTCTGCTGGTCAGTTCTCGTTTCCTGCCGATATACGGCGCACGGACGCAAATCCCTACACGCTACCTGCCCGCAGTTGAGCAAGCCGCATTCGTAGTCGCGATCGGCCTCTTTGCGGGTGCCGTCTTTGTTTATATCCGGGAGCGGAATCTTCTGGCGCCACTGGCCGCGGTCACCGTTTGCACAGCGGGTTTTGCCGTAGCCCGCGTTCTGTTCTGGCCGGATTCGTTGCCGCTCCGCGTTGCTCTGGAAGTCTCCTATCGAATCATTCTCCTCACTGCAGCCGTTGCGCTGTTGCGCGCCCGCCGGGGCCGACGGGAAGCAACCTCATGGATGCTAGCGACATTTCTTTTGGTGCAGCGTCTGAATTGGCCGGCTTTTACCACTGTGGTTCCCGCAGGCGCCTTCGCTGCCGCCGACACTTTGCTGGGAATCAGCATGCTGCTTGTCGTGTTCCGCGAAGCGCGTTCGCGCGCCAGGCGGCTGACTGTGCTACGTGCATTGACCGAGAGCATCGTCCAGGCGCAACAGCAAGGCGGCATGCTTGATAAAGCTCTGGAATCTTTGCGGCAGATCACCAAAAGCAAAGGCGCCTGGTTCCGTTTGATCGAGGGCGGGCATCTGGTGGCCACGCATGCGGTTGGGGTTTCTTCAGAATTTCTGCGCGAGGTAGCGATTGCTGAGCTGTCAGCGAGTGTGTCGAAGATGCTGGAGCAGGGCAAGCCGGAAACAGCTCGACGAAGCGCTGCGAGTCCGGAAGATCAAACTCTGCTGAAGTCGGAAAAAATTCATTATCTGATGATGGTTCCGGTGTTGGGGAAGAAGTCGCCGATCGGATTGCTTTTTCTGGGTAGCGCGACGGAGAGAAAACTGACCGCCGAGGAAAGCGACTTTCTCGAGACATGTGGTCGGCAACTGGGAATCGCAATCGAGAACTTCCGCTTGCTCGAGCAGGTTCTACGCTCGCAACGGCAGTGGAGAAACACATTTGATTCGGTGCATGACATAATCCTGGCGCACGATGCGGAATTCAGAGTTATCAAGGCCAATCAGGTTCTCCTCGAGCACTTGGAACAATCCTCCTCCGATGTGATCGGCAGCACCTGCGAATCCGTATTGCCGCACAGCCTGGGCGAGTGGACCGGATGCCCCTACTGCGCTCGCGGTGACGAGGAAGTCACCGAAGGCGCGGACCCTTGTTTTGGCGGCTTCTCCCTGGTCTCCAGTTCCTCCTACAGCGAGCAGGGCAGCCAGCAGAAGGGCACCATACACATCGTCCGAGACATTACCGAGCGGCGGTCTGCGGAAGAAAAATATCGCCTGTTGTTTGACCAGGTACAGGAAGGTGTTTACGTTGCCACACCGAACGGCCGTCTACTCGATTGCAATGACGCCTTCGTAAACATGCTGGGCTACGAGCGCCGGGAAGAATTGCTCCCCCTGAACCTGGATGAAGACATTCGGGTCGACGCCGGTCAGCGAGAATCCTTTCACAAGGCCATCGAACAGCACAACTATGTCCGGCATTTTGATGTCACCATGCGGCGGAAAAACGGAACGTTGCTGCTGGCCGCCGAGAGCAGTTTCGCGACTCGTGACGCCGCTGGCAAGATCGAACGCTATCAGGGCTTTGTTCTGGATGTCACCGAGAAGCGGCGGGCCGAAGATGAAATGCGGCGCCGCAATCGCGAACTGAACGCGCTGAATGCCATGGCAGTCGTGGCTACGCAGTCGTTCGATCTGGATGAAATCTTAAATCTCACGCTGCGCCAGGTGGTCTCGTTGTTTGGCGCCGAGAGTGGTGCCGTCTATCTTTCCGATTCTGATGCCCCGACCTACCGCCGTCGGGCCGCCTGGGGTCCGCGCAGCCGCGACAAATCACGGCCCGCGGAAATCAGTTTTGCCGATGGTTTTGGCGACTTAGTCATGCGCTCCCGCGCCGAAGTGATTACGGCGGAATATCTCCCGCATCTCACTGGAGCGGTCGCGGAATTCATCCGCTCCAACAGTGACGGTGCCTGGAATTGGGTGCTGTTCTGGGGCAAGGACAGTCCCATCGGAATGATGGGACTGCGCAGCCATGTGGAGTACGCCTACTCCACTGGCGAAGAAAATCTGCTCGTGGCGATTAGCCGGCAGTTGGCCACCACGATCGAAAAAGTTCGCTTATACGAAGAGACTTGCAAAGCTTACGAAGATCTTCGCCGCACTCAGGAGCAGCTGCTACAGAGCGAGAAGATGTCGGCCGTCGGCCAGCTCATCGCGGGCGTGGCCCACGAGTTGAATAATCCCTTGACGGCGATTCTGGGTTACGCGCAATTGCTCGAAAGCGAAGGTCTGAACGAACGCGCGACCGACTATGTTGGCAAGATGTTTAAACAGGCGCAGCGCACCCACCGTGTAGTGCAGAATCTGCTTTCCTTCGCGCGCCAGAGAAAACCGGAGCGCTCCGAGGTCGACGTCCGCAAGGTCCTCGAAGACACGTTGGCGCTGCGCGATTACGATCTGAAAGTCAATCACATCTCTGTTGAGAAAGACTTGGGAACGGAAGCCGCAATGGTGGTTGCGGACCCGCATCAGATTGAACAAGTGTTTCTGAATATCATCAATAACGCGGTCGATGCGGTTCTGGAAACTGGGCGAGCGGGAAAGCTGAAGATTCAAGTTTCCTGTACCAACGGCTTCGTAGCCGCGCAGTTTGCCGACGATGGCCCCGGAATCAAAGATCCAAAAAGAATTTTCGATCCTTTCTACACCACGAAAAATGTTGGAAAGGGAACTGGCCTGGGGCTAAGCATCTGCTACGGAATCGTGAAGGAGCACGGCGGCGACATAACGGCCCACAATGCGCTGGATGGCGGAGCGGTAATTGAAGTGCGTCTGCCCATGGCCGCCATTGAGGGAACAATTGTAGAAGCAGCCCCGACCGCTCCTGCGAAGCGCGAAGGCGCTATTCAGGGCCGCGTTCTACTGGTGGAAGAAGAAGAAGCGGTGCTGGAGTTTGAGCGCGACGTGCTCATGGGCGCTGGCGCAAACGTAGTGACGGCTACTAGGAGTGAAGACGTCAAGACACGCTTACTCTCCGAGCCCTTCGACGCCATAATCATGAGCGGCAGAATGCCCTCCGATTGGAATGCCAAGGAGGCCTACGCTTGGCTCAAACAAAATTGTCCCGGCATGGAAAATCACTTGCTGTTCACGTTCTCCCACGGCGGAGAGCAGGGCGATGAGCGAACCTTCCTTCAGGAAAATAACATCGCGTATTTGGTGAAACCTTTCGAAGTGGCCGATCTTATCTCCCAAGCGCGACGCCTGCTGCAGAAAGCGCACGCGGCCACAGCCGCTAGCTCATAATTCTAGGCGGCGGATCGTCGAATCACAGTTGCGCCCTCAAACTTTTTACCAACCGCCGAAGAGCTTTCTCATTACGCCTGTACCACCGCCATTGTCCCTGCTTCACGGCATCGACTAAACCGGCCTTCGTCAAAATTGCCATATGATGCGAGATAGTGGGCTGCGAGAGACTTATGCGCTCTTCAATATCGCCTGCGCATAAACCAGAATTCCTGCCTGAGGCAGCGGCGCCGCGCTCCCGGAGAGCTCCAAGAATTCGTCGTCGCGTCGGATCGCCAATAGCGTGAAGCGCGCTGTCTAGAGAAGGCATCGCAGGAGTCATAGTCCAATCAGAAATATCCTGTAAATTGATGCTTGTCAATATAAAGTACAAGCCGGCAGATTAACCAGCTCGTTGCCGTGGCGCGCGCATCCATTCGATGCGACTGAACTCAAGGTATCTCACGTCACTTTCCGGAAGAGAGCAATTCGATCGATCCAGTTGACCGGCCAAGGTTCCGCCGCGAATCCAGTAACCGGATTCATCCTCTTTAAGAATTGTGGCGTCAAGTGGATCCATACCGTGTAGTTTGAAAACTACGCGGCGGTTTAACAGGTGGTCCCGCTTCATAGAGGGGCTTTCACTTTTTCAGGATTGGGTTGTAGCCGTCGTTAATCAGACGTGCACGCATGGCTTCGGCTTCTTTGATGTCACCGAAAGGGCCGGTCTGTACGCGATACAGCTTGTCGGTTGTGGAAGTATTCGCAACAAATGCGGGATACTGCTTTTTCTTGAGAGCGTCGACTAACGACTCGGCATCGTCCTGTTTGCTGACGGCAGCCACCTGTACGAAATAACCGGTGCCAGGAACCGGAGCCATGGGATCGGGCAGATTCGCGGCTTGCGTCGTTTCCGAAGAAGACGGCGCGTTTGTGGAAGAGGCAGTCGATTTCTCAGGCGATCCATTCGTCGATGCCGCCGCAGCATCTGTTGGCGTCAGTTGTGGATTCGCATTCTGCTGCTCCACGGCTTTATAGAAAGTCATCGGCGCAGATGAGGATCCTGCGGCTGAACTTGCCGGTTTGGCGCTACTAGACGCGGGAAGCGAAGCCAGCGTTGTAGTCGAAGAAGACAATCCCGACTCCGACTTTCGTCCCAGCGTATAGCCGAGCGCGAAAAAAACCGCACAGATCATTACCAGGCCAAAAAAGATCCCTAGCAGTTTGGCTGTGCCTAACGTGATTTCCGTGTCCTGTGACGAAACCATAACCACTCCTCGAAAAGTTGCCACGAACTTGAACTAAGCGGATTTAGCGGTGGGCGCGCTCTCGTCGCCAGGCTTGCCCAGCATCTTCTGCAGACCGGAAAAGAAATCCACCGGCACAGGGAAGATGACAGTCGTATTCTTCTCGACCCCAATCTCCGTCAGAGTCTGCAGGTAGCGCAATTGAACGCTGACCGGTTCTGTCGCCAGCAGATGAGCGGCGTCCACCAGTCGCTGCGCGGCCGAGAACTCGCCTTCCGCGTGAATAATCTTGGAACGCTTTTCGCGTTCGGCTTCCGCCTGTTTCGCCATCGCCCGCAGCATGGACTCCGGCATGTCAACTTGCTTGACCTCAACGTTCGTTACCTTCACTCCCCACGGCGAAGTATGCATGTCGAGGATACTCTGCAGGCGCAGGTTGATTTTTTCCCGATGAGCCAGCAGTTCATCGAGCTCTTGCTCGCCCAGCACTGAGCGCAGCGTGGTCTGCGCGAATTGTGAAGTCTGATAGACGTAATTGGAAACTTCCACCACAGCTTTGCTGGGATCAGTGACTCGCAGAAAGATGACGGCATTTACTTTGAGCGTAACGTTGTCGCGGGTGATGATGTCTTGCGGCGGGACCTCAAGGGCTTCCTGCCGCAGCGAGACCCGCACCATCCGGTCCATCGGGGCCAGCACCAGAATTACGCCCGGTCCTTTTGCCTTAGGGTATAGGCGCCCGAAGCGAAAAATCACGCCGCGTTCGTACTCCGCCAGAATCTTGATCGAACTCAGGGCATACAGAGCAATGATGATCAGGGCGATGCTGAAGAATCCAAGTCCGAAGATTTCCACTGTGCCTCCACGCGCGGAGCAAGGAATGCTCTACCGCCGGATTGTAACGCAGGCAACCATGACCAGCGCGGAATTCGGACCCCGAACGGTTGCTTGCGCTGGTGCGCGATCCCGCTAAGAAATTACCGGCGTCGGGGTTTGTCGAGTCACGGCCAGCGGTTCGACCCGAAGCAGCAGTCCATCCACCCGATTCACCACCACGGACTGCCCGGCCGGCACGTCGCACGACGACACCGCATCCCACAGTTCTCCGTGGACGAAGACCTTGCCTCTCGGTGAAAGATTTGTCTGGGCTGTTCCAATCTCTCCCACCATACCTTCCGAACCGGTGACAACTTTATTTCGCCTTGCCTTGAGAGCAAGAGTCATCAGGAAGGCCGTGATCAATCCCAGGGGAATGCTCACTGCGAGCGCCGTCAGCAGGTGCACCCGCATTTCCGGGATGGGTGAATCGACCAAAAGCATTCCTCCCAACGCCAGCAGGGTGATGCCGCCGACGGTGAGCACGCCATGGCTGGCAAACTTGGCCTCCGCGGCAAACAGCGCAAACGCTCCCAGAATCAGAACCAGTGCGGCGAATCTGGTGGGTAGAAGATTCAACGCAAAGGCCGCGAGCAAAATGAAAACAACGCCCACCGTTCCGGGAATTACCGCCCCGGGATGATTGAACTCAGCATAAAGCGCGAGCGCTCCAATCGCCAGCAGGATGAAAGAAACATTGGGATCCATCAAATAATCGAGGATGCGTTCCTTCAGTGTCATGCCAAAGGGTACGATGGTTTGCCCTGAAAGCTTGAGCGTGACTTCCTGTCCATTGAAGCGCTTAAAATTTCGCCCGTCCATCTGGCGGAAAAGATCGTCCTCGCTCGAAGCCACGTAGTCGATCAGGTGCTGCGATAGAGCTTCCTGCTCAGTAAACGATTTGGATTCGAGCACGGCACTTTCCGCGGCCTCAACATTGCGTCCGCGTTTCGAGGCGACCGAACGCATAAGCGCCGCGGTATCGTTCTCGATTTTGCGTTTCATCTCGTCGTCGACCTTCGGCGCGAACGGGCCAATCAAAACGGGATGCGCCGCTCCCGCGTTAGTTCCCGGAGCCATGGCTGCGACGTCGGCAGCCTCGAGAATGAAGATTCCGGCCGAACCCGCGCGGCTGCCGCTGGGGGCGACGTAAACAATCACTGGAACTTGTGACGACGTTATATTCTCGATGATCCTCCGGGTCGAGTCGACCAGCCCCCCAGGGGTATTGAGCTCGATCAATACGGCTTGATCGTTGCGCCGTTTCGCTTCGTCGATGGCGCGCGAGATATATTCCTGAGTGATGGGCTGAACCGTGTCATCGATCACAATCTTGAGAACTTCGGCGCAGGAAATGGAGCCAAGAACAAGAACTGCCGCGAGACCGAGAAGAATTCGCGCAATACTTTTCATGAGCCGCTGACTGCCCTCAGGAATATTCTTACTCCTATTTGCGGCTGCCGGCAGGAATTTCTTGCTCGTGTTCGATCGCATCATGACCTGACGACAAACCAACCCACCCGGGAAGATTCGTTCCGCCGGTAATGAGCCGGGCGCCACGTTCGTATGTGAAATACGACCATGCCCACTGGGTAAGAACCAGCACTCGGTTTTGGAAACCAATTAAGAAGAGAATATGGACCAACAGCCAAGCCAGCCACGCAATGTGTCCAGAGATATGGATCTTGCCAAACTCCGCTACAGCGGCCGCGCGCCCGATCGTGGCCAGGCTGCCCTTGTCAAAATAATGAAAGGGCTTGCGGGGCGCAAGTTGGCCATTTTCGGTTGCACGCGCTTCCACTTCGCGGCGAATCAGTTTAGCTACGTAACGGCCTTCCATAATAGCTACTGGCGCGACTCCGGGCAGCAATTTTCCGGTCTCGTCCTTGAGTGAGGCCAAATCGCCGATGACAAAGACTTCTGGATGACCGGGAACGCTGAGATCAGGCTGGACCAGCACTCGTCCGGCGCGATCCACCGGAACTCCTAATTTCGCGCCTAAAGAGGAGGCCGCTACACCCGCGGCCCATAAAATAACCGCAGCGTCCATCCGCGTCTCGCCGATGTAAATCGCTCCCGGTTCAATCTGCGTGACCATCGCGGAAGTCTGCACTTCCACGCCGAGACGCTGCAGTTGTTCCAGAGCGCTGCGCGATAGATCTTCCGGATAAGACGGCAGCACGTTCGGCCCGCCCTCGAGGAGATGAATACGCGTCCGCTGTGGATCGATCAAGCGGAAATCATGAGCCAGCGAGTGCCGGCAAATCTCCGCCAACGTTCCCGCAAGTTCCACACCAGTCGGCCCGGCTCCGACCACTACAAAATTCAGCGGCTCAACCGCTTCGCCTGCCGCAGCCTGCCGCTCGGCTAATTCAAAGGCCAGCAGAACGCGCCGCCGAATTTCCAGCGCATCCTCGATCGTCTTAAGTCCGGGCGCGAGAGTTCTCCATTCGTCGTGGCCAAAGTAGGCGTGGCTCGCGCCGGCAGCTACGATCAAGGAATCGTAGGAAATTTCCTGATCGGCCGTCTGCACCACCTTCCGCTCCAGGTCGAATCCCGTCACTTCCATCATCAGCACTTCAACGTTCTTGTCCTTCCGCAGAATCGATCGGATAGGCTCCGCAATTTCTCCCGGGGAAAGCCCTGCCGTCGCCACCTGATAGAGCAGAGGCTGGAACGTGTGATGATTATTCTTATCGATCAGTGTGATTTTCACGTTCGTGCCGGCAAGGTCCTTCGCGGCGTTCAGGCCTCCGAAGCCTGATCCCACAATCACTACCCGGTGTGTACTCTTGCCGTTCATTGCGTCACTCTATAAGATTCAGCCCGATGACCGTTGGCTCCATAAGTTCTACAAAAGAAATTCTCCATCCCGCTTGGATGCAATGGATTATTCCCTCGACAGGAGATTTAATTTTCGTCGCTCTACTGGGCCTGTTCGTGTACACCGCCCTTGCGATCCGACTGCTGGGGGACGCTGGAATCGGCTGGCATATCCGCACCGGCCAGTTGATTCTGACGACCCACGCCATTCCGCGTGTCGACCCATTTTCTTCGACCATGGCGGGCCGGCCCTGGTTCGCATGGGAGTGGCTCTACGACATGCTCGTTGGCTGGCTGGACCAGGTCGCTGGCCTGAATGGGGTGATCTTCTTCACGGCCTCGATTATCGCCCTAGCTTTTTCGTGGACGTTTCGTTTGCTTCTACGCCGGGGCACGAGCTTTCCCGTAGCCCTGGTCCTGGTGCTGCTGTCAGCTTCCGCTTCGATGATCCATTTTTTTGCGCGTCCGCATGTGGTGAGTTGGCTGTTTACGATTGCATGGTTCTGTGTCTTGGACTCCTCAGCCGGGCAAAATCACGATCCCGTTGCCAATGCCCGGGACAATGGTCGATATCTGTGGTTCCTTCCACTACTGATGATCCTTTGGGTAAATATTCACGGAGGATTCCTTTTGGCCTTCGTTCTGCTCGGGATTTATTGGATTGGAGCAGTCTGGGAATATTTCCGGTTGAGAGAAGAGCGCTTTGAAGACGCGATGCGGAAGATCAGTGCC
>DASRWO010000353.1:0-5005 GCA_035654555.1 Candidatus Deferrimicrobiaceae bacterium
AAGCGAAGGATCTCCCGCATAACCGGCGTGGCGCGTAAGCCAAGCTTCAGCCCTACCGGCAGTTCCAATAGCCCAATGACTTTACCTCAAGATGCGAAAAAATTCCTCTGCTGATTTTCGTGACTCCCGTATCAAATCCGATATCACCGCCACCGAATCAGCCCCGGCTTCAATCACAGAAGCCGCATTCGCACGCGTGATCCCTCCAATGGCGACCAGCGGCTTTCGCGTCAACAACCGAGCCTGGCGGATTCCTTCGAGACCCACCACAGGGTCAGGGTTCTCCTTGCTCGAAGTAGAAAAAACGGGACCAATGGCGAGATAATCCGCCGAAGTCCTGTCGGCTTCCTCCATTTGCTCAGGATTGTGCGTGGAAACTCCAAGCCAGCGATCAGGTCCAATAATCCTTCGCACCGATTCCGGCAAGAGATCGTCCTGCCCCACGTGAACGCCGTCGAATTCCGCATCCAGGCCTAAATCCGCGCGGTCATTCATGATCAGCTTGGCGGCGTCGCCGACACGTTTCTTCAGTTCGCGCGACTGCTCCAGCATCAAACGCGCGTCTCCATTCTTATTGCGGTATTGCAGTAGACCACATCCCGCCGCTACAAGTTCCTCCGCACACGCTCCCAAATCTTCCGTTCTCAAAAAGCACGATGCATCCAAAATGGCGTAAAGACGAGGAACAGAAATCACGCAGCCGAGTCCTTCTTATTCTTCGCCAAGAACCTCTCAATAAACCCCGTATCAAACTTCCCCGCCCGAAAGTCCGGGTCTGCCAGAATCTTCCGGTGCAGCGGAATTGTCGTATACACGCCCTCAACGATAAACATCTCCAGCGCCCGCGACATGCGCGAGATCGCTTCGCTACGGTCTTTGCCGCGCACGATCAACTTGGCGATCAGCGAGTCATAATAGGGCGGGATCGTCCCTTCCGTATAAGCTGCCGTATCCACGCGCACCCCGGTTCCTCCGGGCGGATTAAACGTTGTAATCTTCCCCGCCGAGGGCGTGAACTTCTCCGGATGCTCGGCATTGATCCTGCACTCAATCGCATGTCCACGGTGCACAATCGGCCCTTGCAGCACATCCCGCATGTGAGCGCCCGCCGCAATCATAATCTGGCTCTTCACCAGATCTACATCCGTCACCATCTCTGTCACGGGATGCTCGACTTGAATACGGGTATTCATTTCAATGAAATGCAGCCGCCGGTCCTGGTCCATCAAGAACTCGATCGTTCCAGCATTTGTGTATCCGATGTCGGTCAACGATCGGCACAAAACCGCCCCAATCTGATCTCGCAATTCGCCCGTCACCTGGGTCGACGGAGACTCTTCCAGCAATTTCTGATGCCGGCGCTGAATCGAGCATTCTCTTTCTCCCAGGCTCACCACATTGCCGTGCTCATCCGCCAGCACCTGAAACTCGATGTGCCGCGGATGCTCCACATATTTCTCCATGTAAAGATCGCCATTGCCGAACGCCCCTGCGGCCTCCGATTGCGCCGCCTTGAATAAACCCGGCAGCTCTTCTTCGTTGCGCACAATGCGCATGCCGCGCCCGCCGCCGCCCGCTGATGCCTTCACGATCACCGGAAATCCAACCTGCCGCGCCCACTCGATCGCCTCTCCATCCGACGCAATAATTCCATCTGACCCCGGCAGAATCGGCACGCCGGCGCGCTTCATCGCCGAGCGTGCTTTCTCCTTTTCTCCCATCAGCCGTGTCACTTCCGGCCGCGGACCGATGAACTTGATCCCGCTGGTTTCGCAGACCTCCGCAAAGTTGGCATTTTCAGCCAGCAATCCATAGCCGGGGTGGATCGCGTCTACGTTCGCAATCTCCGCCGCACTGATGACTGCAGGAATATTCAGGTAGCTCAGCGCCAGTTGCGGCGGCCCAATGCAGATGGCTTCGTCGGCAAAACGCACAGGCAAGGAATGCCTGTCCGCCTCGCTGTAAATGGCAACCGTGCGGATGCCCAGTTCCTTGCACGCGCAAATGACGCGCAGTGCAATCTCACCTCGGTTCGCAATCAAGATCTTCTTAAACATTGAAATCAAAATGTAGGATAGTTGCCTAAGTCAAAAATATGAGGCTATCCGCCTGGCGCGGGCCGGCCTTTTTATTGCGCCTCCTCAGACGCAAAAAAGCGCGCGAAGTGCGCGCCCTTTGGTTTTCGAAACATTTCACTTCTTCGCCCGAATAGCGAACAATTCCTGCCCGTACTCGATCGGCTGCCCGTTGCTTCCCATTTTCTTCACGATTTCGCCAGCCACGTCCGACTCGATCTCATTCAACAATTTCATGGCTTCGACAATGCACAGCACCTGTCCCACTTCCACTGTATCCCCAACTTTAACGAAAGGCGGCGCACCCGGCGACGGCGCTTCGTAGAACGTCCCTACAATCGGAGACTTCACCATGTGAAGATTTTCTTCCGCAACCGGCTCGCTGGCAGCGACCGGAGGGGCAACGGCGGGAGGCGCAACAGGGGCCTGGCCGGGTTGAGCCAGAGGCAAGGCCACGTAAGGCATTTCCGTACGCGCATGCACCACGGTGTGCTCGCCGGCCCGCTTGATCTTCACTTTGACATCGCCGCGTTCCAGTTCGAACTCCGCGATGTCTTTTTCTATTAAGAACTCAATGAGTTCTTTCAGCTCTTTTTGATTCATTCGTATAAAAGGTAGGACTGTTCACTGTTCCGAGAACAGCCAGGCGTCTGGCATCAGACGCCGCTTCAATCCTAAGAAGACCTAAACCACCAGGAAATCTTTACTCGTGGGCGTCAGCACTTCGCATCCAGTCTCGCTTACTGCCAGCATGTCCTCGATCCTCACGCCCCATTTGCCGGGGAAGTATACTCCCGGCTCAATCGTAATAACCATACCGGGCCGCAGTATTTCTTCCTGCCCGGCAGCGATCCGCGGCGGTTCATGAATCTCCAGGCCAACCCCGTGCCCGGTGGAATGCGTGAAGTAGCGGCCCAACCCGGCCTTGCGTAACACTTTACGCGCAGCCTCGTCCACCTCAGCTACGTGAATTCCGGGCCGCACAGCCGCAATCGCCGCCTGCTGCGCTTCTCTCACCGATTCGTACGCGACGCGCGCTTCTTTTGGGGCCACGCCGGAGGCAGCCATCGCCCATACAGTGCGGGTCTGGTCCGAGCAATAACCCCCGAGTATAACACCGAAATCGCACACTACGAATCCCCCGCCGGCGATCAGTTGCTCTGAAGCTCGGCCATGAGGCAAAGCTGACCTTGCCCCGGAAGCAATAATCGTAGGAAACGACATCTCCTCTGCTCCCGCTTGCCGCGCCGCGTACTCCAACTCCGCCGCTACATCAGTTTCTTTTACTCCCGGGCGCAACACTTTAAGAGCGTGGTCGAACAAGTTTGCACCCAGCTGAACCGCCGCGCGAATCCTCTTTAACTCGTCGGCATCCTTCACCATCCGCGCTCGTTCCACAACGGCAGACGCATCCTGAAGCCTCCGCCCCCTCGGCAGTAAATCCGTGAGCCTTCTTTTTTCCGCTACGGTCATGTGTTCAGATTCAATGCCGATGCTCCATCCCTTCGATCGCCGTCCGCGGGAACCAATCCACTCCGCCACTGCGCTCAACACTGCCTTTTTGGCGATCACGACTTTCGCGCCCTTCACCTCCTCACGACCCTGCGTGTCATAGCGAACGTCCGTGAAGAACACGCTGCCAGATTCCTCCAGCAGCAAGAATCCAGCGCTGCCTGTAAAGCCGCAAAGGTATCGAATGTTAGGAAGATGGTTGATTAACAAGGCGTCGAACCGCGTTGTGGCTAGATGCTCCCGCAGTTTTTTCTGGCGAAGGAGGAAATTCATGCCTGCTGAGTTTAACAGGCAGAAGTAGGAAGTTCTCAGTTCTCTGAAACTGAGAACTCAACTGCCCAAAAACAAAGCCGCCGGCCTGACAGGTTCTTCAGGCCGGCGGCTTTCAATCTTCAACCTGGCGCTGCTACGTCTGGATAATTCGCGGCGTGATGAAGAAGATCAATTCCTGATTCTGCGTTTGGACCTGCGTATGTTTGAACAGGTTGCCCAGAACCGGAATGTTGCCGAGCAACGGTACCTGCGTGATGTTGATCGAATTCTGTGTCTGGATCACGCCACCGATCACCACCGTGCCGCCATCGGTCACCAGCACCTGCGTCGTCGCCTGTTGTGTAATCAATTCGGGGTTACCCTGCACTTCCGTACCGAAGTTCGGCGTGGTGTTCTCCACATCGATATTCAGGAAAATCGTATTCTCTGAGGTAATTTGTGGCGTCACCGTCAACCGCAGGAAGGCGCTGACGTAGGTCACCGTCGGTGGACCGCCCAACTGCGCCTGAGTCACGATCGGTACCTGCACGCCCTGTTTCACCAGAGCCTGGATATTGTTTTGCGTAACTACCCGCGGCCGCGACAGAACCTTCAACAAACCGCGCGATTCGGCCATCGAAAGTACGGCGTCGATTCGCACTGTGTTGCTGGCGTTCAGGAACGTCAAGCCGCTGGTGGGTGCAGTCGAAGCCAGATTGGAGAACAACGGAATCGTCGATCCCCCTGTCGAACCGCCGCCGGTGCCGGGCACTGTGATGTAGCCTGGCGTCAAGTTGCCGACCGTGGTTGGCGAACTTCCCACTGCCGAGGCGCCGCCAATCGCGCTGTGGCCATCGCCCCAGCCGAAACCGAGCTGCGTGCCAATGTCGCGGGCGAACGTCCGGGTTGCCGCCACTACGCGTGCTTCGATTTCCACTTCCTGTGTTTTGCGGTCAAGTTGCGTCAGCAAGCGGTCGATGATTGGTATCACTTTCGGAATATCGTTCACGATGATGGCGTTAGTACGTTCATCCGCAACCACGTCACCGCGCTGCGAGAGGAATTTCTTCACCGTGATCATTACGTCCTTGGCATGGGCATAGCTGAGGAAACGCGTGATGGAAACTTTCTCCACCGCCATCGCCTCCGACTCCACCTGGGCGCGA
>DASRWO010000354.1:0-15234 GCA_035654555.1 Candidatus Deferrimicrobiaceae bacterium
GTAGTATCCGGATTCAACGTGGAAAGAAGTCCTTCGACCAGTTGAAGGCTTTGCGACGCGGCGGTAGCCTCATTGACTTGCGCCGCCGAGGCCGAGGTTTTCAAATCGCCAAGAACCGTGGCGAACGCCGATTGCGCCGAAGACACATCGCCCGAGTTCAACGCGCTGCCAAGGGCCGATAGGTCGGTCGAGAGTTGAGAATTGCTCGACAACGTACTTCCGGTAGTGGTCGCGGAGTTCTGAAAGAGCGCTTGCAGAGTTTGAAAGGCCGACTGCGCCCCATTCACATCCCCTGACTCCAGGCTTTGTTGCAGGCTCTGCAAGGCCTGTTGCTGAACAGAGTTGCCGGACGCGAGCACATCCTGGCTGAGACCTGCGGCAGAAATCGAGCTGATTGACACGGCTCCTCCGGTTGTTTGCAGTTTGCGGCGAGAAGTTGCCCCACGACCACTTGTCTAGGTCATCGGCATGATGATGCCAAAGCTTTAAAGCGGCGTAATTTGGTGAGTAAGAAAATTGTGTCTGCTGCCAACAAACTGTCTACATGTCGGTCTCACGAGATTAGAAAATGCTATTTCCCCGGCTTCACAGCAACCCACTTTTTCCCCGCATACAACTTGTAGGCTGATCCATCTTCCGCCAACTTTAGCGGCACGGGTCGCTTCAATGCCGCGTTTGTCTGGTAAGGCACGTCGAGCTTGTCTTCGTTGGCTACATTCATCACGACGAACTTATCAGCCGCAAAACCAAAGCCATAAGCTCCTGGCAGCAATTCGGAGCCTCCAATATTCAATTTAGACTCAGTGATTAGCATGCCTTGATATTTCTGCTGAATCGCGGTGGAGTATCCCGAAGCATCCACCAGAGCGGCGAACGTGAATTTGCCAGCCGCTGTTTCAAACCCAGTCGCATTTCTAAGTTGCGTCGGTGCTTTTTGCCCGGCGAAGAAGAATTCTGCTGGCACCGCTTTCTTGAGTTCTTCGGGGCTCAACAGGTGTTGCGCCACATTCTGAGCCAAGCCAGCGCTAAATAGTACAGCTACAAAAACTCCGACCGCCGAGAAACGAATACTGCGCATAGATTTCCCCAATCTGTAATGAGCGTAAAAAGCTCACGGGCACTTTAGTCCTTTCGTCTGACTGGTGCAAATCACGACACAGAAAGACTTTTTCACTTTGCCCGCAAGATTCGGATAGTCCGTTAGCCAGTCTTCCTCATAAGCTGTTTTCATTATGACTTCGACCAACGCAACTTCCTCTTGCATCAGTCTCAGTGGCATACTCGGTGAGAAGATTGAAAGCCCAATGCGAATCGCGCAGCCCAATGCGAAGAAAAGGACCGGCACATCGCTAGTTGACGACGAGCCCTGGGAAGCCGTGATCGCACGCGATCCAAAATTCGATGGAAAATTTGTCTTCGCCGTCGCCACAACGGGTGTCTACTGCCGGCCATCGTGTGCGGCACGTCGTCCGCGACGCGAGAATGTGACATTCTTCTCGCGTCCAGAACACGCGGAAAAAGCCGGTTTTCGCGCATGCCTGCGTTGCCGTCCGAGATCGTTCAGTGGCAATCCGCAATCCGATGTCGCGAAAGAAATTTGCCGTTACATCGAACAGCATCTGGATGAGTCGGTCACGCTCGCTCGTCTGGGTAAGGTGTTCCGCTTGAGTCCGTTCCACTTGCAGCGGCGGTTCAAGGCGGCGCTCGGGATCACGCCGCGCGAATACGCAGATTCCTGCAGGATGCGCCAGCTTAAACGCAATCTGCAATCGGGCGACAATGTAACCCGCGCCATGTACGACGCGGGTTATGGTTCCAGCAGTCGTCTCTATGAAAAGACCGCGTCGCAGCTCGGCATGACGCCTGACAAGTATCGCCGCGGCGCCATCGCTGCAACGATTCGTTACGCCTGTGCCAATTCGCCACTGGGACGAATGTTGATTGCGGCCACCGACCGCGGAGTGTGTTCGATCCAGTTCGCGCTATCGGATGGGGAGTTGATCGAAGGTTTGAAGCGCGAGTTTCCTTTTGCTGTACGCAAGCCGGATGAAGGTGGATTGCAAACTTGGATAGCCGCGTTGCTCTCAAAGATGACGGGCCGGGAATTGGATGCAACGCTGCCTTTGGATATTCGCGCCACAGCGTTTCAGCGACGGGTCTGGACATATCTGCAGTCGATCCCGTTCGGGGCAACGCGATCTTACGGAGAAGTGGCGAAAGCGATTGGCCAACCCAGCGCCAGCCGAGCCGTGGCGCGCGCCTGTGCCACAAATCCGGTTGCGGTGGCAATTCCGTGCCATCGCGTGGTTCGCGAGGATGGCAATATTAGTGGGTATCGTTGGGGCGTGGCTCGCAAAAAAGCTCTGCTTGATTTGGAACAATCCGCTGTGGCGGAGGTATAAGGCAACTGTATCTCTAAGGCGCCGAGGCGGTCTCGTTTCGGTTTCGAACCATCGCCCAGTTCACCAGCGCCAGCGCGATGGTTGCAATCACAATCAAGGACTGCCCGAAGTCCACGCGCGTGACCAGAATGACGCACAGGATGATGCCGAGTGCGGCGAAGAAATTTCCCGCCGGCAATTTGAACATCGCTCCTCCTGGTTGCCGGCGCCGAAGTACGGGCAGCGCCGCGCAGCCCACAGCGTAGTACAAAAGCCGCGCGACCGCGGAGAGCGTTACATTCCAGCTGAATTCGCCGATCAGCGCGAATCCCCACACCAAGGCCGCAAAAACGAGGATCGAGAGATACGGGGTGTGAAAGCGGCGATGCAGGGTAGCAAAGGCTTTGGGGAAATCCCCTTGCTCGGCTTGGGCGAAGAGGACGCGCGGCATGGCGAGAATTTTTGCGCTGAGATATCCGTAGAAAGAGATCAGAGCGCCGACGGCAACCAGTGCCGCGCCTACCGGACCGATCGCAAGGCGCGCGACGTCGGCCAGAGGACGTGGGCTGTGCATGGAGTTAGGCAGAACGCCAACGACCACCCACTGAATGAGCGCATAGATCACGGTGCAAAGCAACAAGGCGGCAAAGAGCGCGAACGGAGCGTCGCGACGGGGATTGTTTGCTTCGCTCATGGGCGCGAGCGCGGTCTCGAATCCTCCGTAAGCGAAGATCAGAAGCAGCACCGCTTTCATCCATTGGCCGGTACTGATTGAAGCGCCGGTCGACACTGTAGCAATGTGCCAGTGCTGATTACGAAGCACGAGCAGGCCCAGGAAGATCACGGCAAAGAGCGGTATGAGTTTGGCCGCGGTAAATAGATTGCTGACCTGCGCTCCGGCGCGCACGCCGCGAATGTTAATGACGGTCAGAAAACCGACCAAGGCGGTGAGGATAAAAGCGCGGGGTATGGGATCTTTCGCATGTGGCCAGAACTGACCGAGATAGATGACAAATAAGTTGGCGTTGGCGGCGGGCGCGGCCACTTGTCCCAGCCAGAGCATCCAGGCGGTTTGAATTCCCATGAGACGTCCAAAGGCGACACGAGCATAGAGGTATGGACCGCCTGCTTCCTGAAAGCGCGACGAAACTTCCGCGAAGCACCCCATGATGATGCCCATTCCGGCCCCCGCTGCCAGCACGGCAAATGGGCTGTATTTACCGATGATGTCGGCCACGGTAGAAGGAAGCCCGAAGATACCGCTGCCGATAATGGAGTTCACGACCAACGCTACCAGGCTCCAGCGGCCAATTGCGCGGACTAAATTGCGGCGAGGAATCCGTGAGGGGCCTGAAGCAAGTTCCGGCATGGCGCGTTTGTATCACAAACCTATAGTCATCGGACAACAGTTGTGCGTGGGCCCGCGCTTCACGGTGCTTGCGCTGGTGACGTTGGAGCAGGTGGCGAGTGTACCATTGGCTGCGAGACGAACCGAGCCCGGGCGTGAATGATTGTCGCCGCGTTGTAAGTTGATGCGCTGATCCGCTAAAACCCTTGCCAGTCGCAGACTTCAGCGTCACCGGTACGGTGGGTATCGGTCGCCAGACCAAAGTAATTGCTTGAATTACGAAAGCGCATGATCGTGGGACATCTATCCGCTCAACCCTCGCGATGAGATGTTACATCCGACACGATGGCCACGGGAACCGATCCACAGATGGACGACCTTCATACCCGAATGATACGAGTTACCGAAGATCTGCGCGTGATTCAGCGCGAGCTGAATTGTGCTGCCATGCAGGCGCCCAGCGATCCGGAATTGATGGAAGCATTGAGCGCACTTCCTGAAACGGAAGCCATCCAGGTTTTATGCAAGTCGCTCGACCAGATGCGCCACTTTCTCTGGTTCTATACTCAGGTGATGAGCAATGAGCCTGAACTCGGCGACAAGCTTCGCCAGTCGAACGCGTCGAAGACGGTCGAAGACGGCAACATGGATACTTCGTTTCTCGATCAGCTTACCCGCGCAGATGAGGCGCTGCTGTTGCGTTACATGGCCGAAGCGAAAGAACGGAAACCTAACTAAGACGCCACTCCGCGCACGATCGTTCTTCTCACTTCTCCCTCAGGACTGAGCACTAAAAGATTGGCTTCCACGCCAGCAGCGATTCTTCCATGATGTGCGAGGCCTGTCGCGGTTGTAGGGTTCAGAGTTGCGGCCCGGACCGAATCTTGCAAACTCCAACCAGCGAATTGTTTAACGCTCCGCACGGCCCTATCCATGGTGAGCACACTCCCAGCAAGCTTGTCACCCGCTTCCCCGGCAACTGTGCAGCGGCCATTTTTGACCTCGACTTTTATAGGACCGAGTTGGTAGGTGCCATCGGGCATGCCCGTCGCGGAGGTTGCGTCGGTAATTAGCACTGCTCGTTCGACGCCCTTGGCCTTCAGGAAAAGCTTTACCACTTCTGGCGCGACGTGAATTCCGTCCACAATGATGTCGGCGGTCACTTGCTCGCTGGTCAACACTTCTCCAAGAATGCCCGGTTCCCGATGATCGAGTGGACGCATCGCATTGAAAGTGTGTGTGGCATGCCGCGCACCGGCCTTCACCGCAGCCTGTGCGGTTTCCAGGTTGGCATCGGAGTGGCCAATGCTCACACAGACCTTGCGGCGCGCCGCTTCCGCAATTACCTCGATCGCTCCAGGAAGCTCGGGTGCGATTGTCATCATGCGCACATGGCCGCGCGCTGCTTGCCAAAGGCGGTCAAATATCTGGAGTGTGGGCTCAACCAGATTTTCCGTAGGGTGCACTCCGCGGCGCCTATGACTCAGAAACGGTCCTTCCAGATGAATGCCGAGCGGAAGTGCCTGAACAACGCCGCCATCATGAGTACGAGAATTCTGAGCGGTCTCGATCGCGTCCGCGATTCGTCCCAGAGCGATGTAGGTTTGGTCGAGCGGCGCCGCGACAGTCGTGGGAAAGTAGCCGGTAACGCCGTGCGTCGTCAGAAATCGATTCAGACGTGGCAGCTCGGTGAGGCCCGCTTGCATGACGTCAATTCCCGCGCCTCCGTGCATATGAATGTCGACAAAACCCGGCGCCAGGATGGCATGCGGATAATCGCGCGTAAAATCAATGACGGTTGCCGCGTTCGGAATCTCTTGCTCAGCTCTCGAGGAAATACTGGCGATAACGCCGTCTTCAATAAACAATAGAGGATTTACAAGCTCCTCCCGCGGCGTATATAGGCGATGAGCGCAGAGAACCATCATGATTCGTCAATGGTGCGCAATTATTTCCGTCGCATTCTTTCAGATCTCGCTGCCGCACCAGTGTAACGCGAAAGACCGATTGACCCGGAGAGACCAACCTGCCAAGTTGACGATGTTATAATTCCTATGCCTGTCGAAAAGTCAAAGCGCGAATGGCAGGGCTTTTCTATTTGCATTCGCAGCCTCGTCGGGGAGTGGCTCAGCCTGGTAGAGCACCTGGTTCGGGACCAGGGGGTCGGAGGTTCAAATCCTCTCTCCCCGACCATTTTTTTGTTTGAGTTGCACGTTCGACTATATCCTCGGTTACCTCGTTTGTGACGTGGTTTGTGCCATGACTGCTTGATTTGTCCTCCCGCCACAGCGCTTCTACGGCTCGGCGTTTCGCCTCAAGCCTGATGTGCGAGCAGTGCTCAAGCACTTGTCGAGATACATGTCCAGCAACCGACATGATTGTTTGCTCGCTTGCCTCTGACTCGGCCAGTTCGGTAATCGCGCGGTGACGGAGATCGTGAAATCGCAAGTGCGCCAAGCCTGCCTCCTTCCTCAGAGACCTCCACGCTGATCGCCAACTCTTCTGCGGAACACTAGGGTCAATGTGGCCGTTCTCACACGCTGTGAAGACGTAGTGATTGTGCTCGGACGCAGCAAGTTTTGGGCTCGGTGATAGAGCTCTAGAATGGCTTCCCAGGCATCGTCATTCAGAGGAATTACTCTCTTGCCAGCATCGGTTTTGCTCTGACGGACAGTGATCGTCCGCTCCAAGAAATCAAGGTCCCTTCCATTGCAGCCCTTTTACTTCGCAAGCGCGCATGGTGGTGTTCAGAGCTAGAGTCATGGCGAGACGTGCATTTTCCCAGTCCGGGTTCTTTGCTGCGGCAGTTTGCAGACCCAGCTTTTCCTCGGGAGTGAGAGCCACGCCCACCTGGTGACGCACTGGCAAGGGCTTTATTTCATCCGATAGCAGGTGCCATCTCTTGGCCCGTTTCAGAACACTTACACACCGCCTAAATCTGTGAACAGTTCACGCTGCTTCCCATCCGCAGTAAAGGCCCAGACTTTACCGCCACTGATTGCGAGGAGTTTGCCGTTGGGAGCCTCAAACACACTTTCCAGTGGCAAATTAAGTGGACCCGCCTGCCATGGGCCCTAGTTAGTCGCCAAAATACGAATCGCAGTCCGGTGCAGATTATTGTTTGGAGCGAGTTTCAGGGTGCCGTCTTTCGCAAAAGAATCTTTTACAACTTATTGACATGATCCTTCGCCACATGGACGACTATGGTTGGTTTGATCGCCGTGGTGTTGGTACATTCTGCTGCTGCGCAGAACGAGAAAGATAATTTAAGGTTTGACTCCGATCGAGGCGCGGTGACTGCCATAAAATGGAGAATCAGCAATGGAAATTCCAAAACGCTTGTGGATAGGGATAGTAATTCTTGGCGCCTGTGCAAGGCTGGTTCCTCATCCCTGGAACTTCACTCCGATGACGGCCATCGGGCTATTTGCGGGAAGTCAAGCCCGAAAAGCTAGCATAGGCGTACTGGCGACTCTATTGGCGCTCGTTCTAAGTGACGCTGTTCTCGGCTTCTACTCCGGCTTTTATTACGTCTATGGGGCGGCTCTGATTCCGGTGCTGCTGGGCACGCTGATTCGTAACCGAGATGATGCAGGTGCAATCGCCGCAGCGGCCATCGCTTCCAGTCTGTCGTTCTTCCTGATCACCAATTTCATGGTCTGGGCTACCGGCCAACTGTATCCGCACACGACGGCTGGTCTTTCGGAATGCTATCTAGCTGGCATTCCGTTCTACAGGAATCAGGCCTTGGGCGATGCGTTCTACACTGTCGCGATATTCGGCGGTTACGCAGTGCTCAACCGCCTGTGCCGGCCAACACCACAGGCTGCATAACGTGCGCATTGTTTCTATGCTGGCGAGCGCCACAGAAATTGTCTGTGCCTTGGGCGCTGGTGAAATGCTCGTAGGAAGGTCGCATGAGTGCGATAACCCGGATTGGGTGAGGCGACTTCCGCCTTGCACCAGTCCCGCGTTTGATGTGTCCGTTTCCAGCGGGGAAATCGACAAGGAGGTTCGGCGCAGGCTCCGGGCCGGCGAACCGCTGTATCAGATAAACGGGCAATTAATTCGAGAGTTGCTTCCCGATCTGCTCATTACACAATCGCATTGCGAAGTGTGCGCCGTCACTCCCGGTGACATCGAGCGAAGTGGCACCTGCCTGCCGGCGGCAAGTCAAGTGGCACTCTCCGCCTCGTCTCTGAAGGAGACCCTCCAAGGCATTCTGCGGATTGCGCAAGCGCTCGGCATGGAGGAGCGGGGCAAGGCGGTTGCCCGTCGCGAACGCGAGCGCTTGGAAGCGGTCCGAGAGAAGGCCGCGCCCTTTCGGCGGCCAACCGTCGTCATGCTGGAATGGACGGATCCGATATTCGCGATGGGGAACTGGGGCCCGGAGCTGGTTGAAATCGCAAACGGCGAACTCATTCTGGGGAAAAAAGGCGAGTACTCGACTGCCATTGCTTCCCAGCAGCTTCAGGATGCCGATCCAGAGTACCTGATTGTGGCGCCGTGCGGATTCAATTTGCAGCGCAGTCTACAGGAACAGAGTGTGTTGGAACGATATCCGTGGTGGCGAGACCTTCGAGCGGCACGAAAGGGCAACGTCGCGTTTGCGGACGGCAATTTGTTCTTCAATCGCTCCGGAATGACGGTCTGCCAAACCGCGGAGATCATTGCTGAAATCCTCCACGGCATCACTTTTGGCGGAGCCACCGAAGGAATAAGTTGGCTGCGGACGGCGGCTACCTAGCTTGACAAGGATTGTCTTATCTTGGAGGAGTAGAAGAGACGGCGCTCGGAACGCTCCATCTTCTGAACCAACACTATTCTCACTCGAGAGGGAAAGATTCGCGCCTCTCGCTCACTTTATGGTCTTGTTGTATTCCAACATCAAATGCCAATCGATAACGCTCTAGGTCGTCGACTGAGACCATTTTGAGTTCGTGCATCTTGCAAAAATGCATGAGGTCGGGCAGCCGTGCCATGGTGCCGTCCTCCTTGAGAATTTCGCAAATAACCCCGGATGCGTGTAATCCTGCGAGGCGCGCTAGATCGACCGCCGCCTCCGTGTGGCCTCGTCGCTCTAGGACTCCGCCAGCTCGGCTACGGAGCGGGAAAACGTGTCCCGGCCGTGCGAAGTCGTCAGGATCGGAGCTTGCATCGATGGCGGCCCGAATTGTTTGCGCGCGGTCACACGCCGAAACACCCGTTGTTACGCCCCGTCCCTTCGCGTCGATTGAGACCGTGAAGCCTGTCCCGCATAACGCAGTGTTATTCTGCGTCATTGGTGCGAGCTTTAATTCGTCGAGCCTGTCACCCGTCATCGCTAGGCAGACGAGTCCGCGTCCGTGCGTTGCCATGAAGTTGATGGCCTCCGGCGTGATCATTTCCGCCGCCATCACCAAGTCCCCTTCATTTTCGCGATCTTCATCGTCGACGACGACGATCATGCGCCCGGATCTGAGCTCGCGAATGGCGGCCGCTACTTTCGCGAAGGCGGACTCTTCACGCGTTAGATCACAACTGTTGTCGTCCTGTCGGTCGAGCGCTGCGGCGCGTATGTGCTTTATAGACTCCATGCTTTCGCGCCGTCCGGCGTTTAGCGCGTGCCCCATCTTTTCTTTCTTGGCCTGGAGGTATGCAAAGGAGTGAGGGTTCGGCGCAACTTCGCACGGGACTTGCTCGACAACGTCGATACCGGCATCGATCAAGGCGCGATACTTCTCAGGGTTGTTGGAGAGAAGGCGGACGCGAGTGATGTCGAGATCACGCAAGATCGCGACAGGCAAGGCGAAATCTCGGTAATCAGTGTTGAAGCCCAGTGCGTGATTTGCTTCAACGGTATCGAGCCCTTCGTCCTGTAGGCTGTACGCTTGTAATTTCGCCATCAATCCGATCCCTCGCCCCTCCTGGTGCTCGTAGATCAGCAGCCCGCATCTTTCGCGAGCGATCGCACGCATTGCCAGTTCCAGTTGGTCTCCGCAGTCGCAACGTAGGGAACCCAACACGTCCCCGGTAAGGCACTGCGAATGAATACGCAGGAGCGGCGCATTGCCGGCCTTCTCGCCCAAAACGAGGGCTACAGCAGTCTCAATGCGCGAGTTGCCGTTGTGAACCTCCCGCTGGAATCCGAGCGCTTCGAAAACTCCCCACTTGGTGGGGAGTCGAGTACGCGCGACTCGTCGAAAAGCACCGGCCTGGGCAGTTCGCTTCATGATTCGGGAGCGGAAATCTTCAGAAATGCCTTCTCCTCGGTCAATGCCGGTTGGCGCCGAAGCCACGTGCATCTGAATGCGCATACGGACGCTTCATGCTGCGGTTGCGGCGTTTGTACCTCTGCGAATTGGCGTGGAATCTTTGCGAACGCCTCAGGCCCAGCTTGGGCTCACCGTGATTGGACGAAGGAAGCGAGCGTGCAGGTTCATTGCATCCCCAACCCCGGATTTTGTGACAGATCATCAGCATATTTTTAGTCGAGGGCGACCTTGTTCTGTGTCACAGAAATGTAAAAGAAATGTCTATTTTCTTTCTGATAGAACTCCAGAGAGCTAGACACGCAGATTGCTATTCCAACCAGAAAATATTCTTCACTTCCAGCAGCTCTCTAAGAACTCGTAAAAATCCGCGGAGGTCCCACACCACGGAGCGAACCACCAAGCACGGCGGTACGGAGTGCGCGAGGTGATAAGGCGAGGGCGCGGCGCGATCACGGTGTTTTTCACCATCCCCGCTGGTGACCAGTGTCGGGCCGCGCTGACGAAACATGTCTGGGGGAACTGCCCTCAATTGACTCGGTCGTCGATTAGGGAAGGTTCACAAAATAGTCCGAAGCAAGTGGCCAGGTGCAGCCAACGACCACACAGACAGTCATGTCAGTTGCACAGATTTAACAAGAATGTGACAGCTTTATGACAAGTCCGCCGGTCTGGGCCGTTAACTTATGCCGCGACGTTGATTTTGAACGCAACGGTGGAAAGAGACGTGACCGATTTTCATGTCAGGAAAATTAGTCAGGTGCAGTTCGGCGAGATCTCCCTGGATTTCAGGAAAATGGAGATCCGTCGCGCCTCTCAGCCCGTTGATATAACCCTCCAGGAGTTCAAAGTGCTGAAGTTCCTGGTTTCCAGACCGGAAGTTGTCGTTTCGCGCCAGAGGCTAATCAGCGCCGTCTGGCCAAAACGTAAGCGCTCTAGTTCCCGCACCGTCGACAATTGCATCGCGAAACTGCGGCAGAAGATCGAGAGCACTCCTGACCGTCCCGTGCTCATCCGGACGGTTTATGGGGTTGGCTACAAGTTTGTTCCTCAGGAGACTGCGCCCTTTCTGGCAGGGTCTAGCTGAGTGAAACGCAGTCAGGAAGGAAGAATCGGGAATGGTTACTTTGAAAAAGATCGGCATGCGCCTGTGGGCTGTCGGAATTCTTTTCGCGATGGTACAGCCCTCCTATGCTATTCCCGCCTTCGCTCGCAAGTACGGTCTGCCGTGCTCGGCTTGTCACGAGGCGTGGCCCATGCTCAACAATTTTGGTCAGACCTTCAAAGACAACGGATATCAGCTGGGCAACGGTCGTGACGCTCCCATCTATCAGGAGCCCGCCTACTGGCCGATCATGCTTCGCACGACGCCGCAATGGCACCGTGAGAGCAATGACCGCCAGGCTGTCGACTTAGTAGCGGGGAACGCGAGCGCTGGCCAAGTGGAATCTACCGTGTCTTCGTCAGGCTTCGACCTGTCGGGGGTTGACCTGATAGCCGCGGGTACGCTTTACAACAACATTTCGATGTTTGTCCAACCGTTCATAGGAAGCAACGGCGGCGTTTCATTGTCACAAGCCTGGGCACGCTTGGACAACCTCGCCAGATCGCATTGGCTAAATCTCAAGCTGGGAAAGTTTGAACTGGATGAACCCATCTCCCAGGAGCGTATTCTCACGCTTAGTAACACCGGAGGCGTCTACTACAACTACTTCTTTACGCCGCTAGGTGACAATAATTTCTTCACAGGCATTGGCAATACTCAACTCGGGGTTGAACTGCTGGGACGTTCCGACAATGATTACACTCGATATTCAGTCGCCGTGGTCAGCAGCAACAACGGCCAGACAGGATTGCCCTCCAATCAAACTTACAATGTCTACCTGAATTTCGACCAGGCTTTCGAAGTGCCTGTATTGGGCAGGCAACAGTTTGGGGTCTACGATTATGTAGGTGAATCCCCGACTTTCTTCCAGACCAGCGGAGGGAATCCCATCCCTGGCACGGGCAAGGGAAACCGCAGCTTTTATCGGGCTGGCGCATACGGACATTGGTACGTTAGCAGCAAGTTCGATTTCTACACCTTTTATCTACATGGACACGACAATGTATTTCTGGGCAATGCTGTCCCGGCGAACCAGCCCTCGAGGCTGCCTGCGGGGGCAGTGGGTCCGGCATGGAACGGCGGATTTGTCGAGGGGCACTACAATCCCAACCCCCGGCTAATCTTCACCGGGAGATACGAGTTGATTCGGATGTCTCAGGAAGCAAATCCGACTATTCGCGGCAACTCGGGGAACCTCGATACCTGGACTGTAGGATATCGCTGGTATCCGATCATGAACCCGCGAGCCGGCCTTGCCTGGACACAAGAATATTCCCGCATCACCAACGCTGGGGCTGCGCCTCTCTCCGGCAAAGACGACATCCGCGACAGCCTTCTGATGGGTTTCGATTTCGATTTCTGAGGAGGACGCTCCGTGCGCAAGAAAATCAGGTTGGCAAGCAATGTCGTCATCCTCGTTTCTATGTTGTGGAGTGTGACCGGTGTCGCACAGGAGAGCCACATCGGCAAGCTGGTCGGGCACGCCAAGCCCGGAAAGGCACTCTACCAGCGCTACTGCATTTTCTGCCACGGTCAAGAAGGGGACGGAAGAGGAGAAAGCGCACCGTATCTCGATCCGAAACCCCGGGACTTCACGAAAGCCGTATTCAAATGCCGGTCCACGCCGAGCGGGAGCCTGCCTCTGGATAGCGACCTCTATGACACAATCAGCCGTGGTGTTCACGCCAGCGGTATGCCGTCGTGGGCGCCACTGCTCCGCCAGGAGCGTGCCGATTTGGTGGCGTACATAAAAACTTTCTCTTCAGCGTTCCAGGAAGAAAAGCCAGACAAGCCGGTACCGATACCGCCGGAGCCGCCCTCTTCCCCGGACAGCGTGAAGCGTGGCGCGGAGGTCTTCGAGAGCATCGGTTGCTCGCAGTGTCACGGCAAGGACGGGCGGGGCCATGGCCCGTCCGCCGCCTCGCTGACTGACAGCAAGGGCTATCCGATCGTACCGTTCGACCTTACCAGCGGAACACACTTCAAGTGCGGGGAATCTAATCGGGACATGTTTCGAGACTTGACCACGGGGCTCGACGGTACTCCGATGCCCTCGTTTGCTGACGCGTTGAGTGATGATCAGAGGTGGGATGTAGTGCACTATGTCCGCACCTTGAACAGCCCTAAATCACATTAGTGCTCGCAACTTGCGAGATCAAGAAAGTGAGTGATAGATGAGAAATAGATACTATCTATTGACTCCGGCGATGACTCTCCTTGCATTGTCCATGTCAGGTTGGGTATCGATTGGTATGGCGGACCCCGCAGATGCCTCCGCTTCGTTAACGGGTGTCGTGAAGTTCACCGGCACCGCGCCCAAACCTTCGCGCATCGACATGTCGGCAGATCCAAGGTGTGCCAATGCACATCCAACACCTGCCACTACGGAAGACATCGTAGTTGGCGACAATGGTGGCCTGGCTAACGTCGTCATCTACGTCTCCGACGGCTTAGGTTCCAGCACCTTTCAACCTCCACAGCAACCGGCCGTGTTTGAGCAGAAAGGCTGCCAATACAAGCCGCATGTGCTGGCCATGCAAGCCAACCAGAAGCTCGACGTGATCAACAGCGATGACACAACTCACAATATCCATCCCAGCCCAAATAACAATCGGGAGTGGAACATGACTCAGCCTCATGGAATGCGGCTCGAACAGACATTCGCGCGCGAGGAGATTGCGATCCCGGTGAAGTGCAACATACATCCCTGGATGAAAGGTTATATCGCAGTTTTCAAACATCCATATTTCATTGTGACCGACAAGAAAGGTAGCTTCGTTCTGAAGGATTTGCCGCCGGGCACTTACACGATCACGGCGTGGCAAGAGAAGTTGGGCACCTTAAACCAAAAAATTACAGTAGGCTCAGGTGAAAGCAAAACACTGGACTTCACCTTCAAATAGTAGATCGGCGGGGGTCGATTCTAGAGCTTCCTATGGCATCGTGGATTCGTCTTGAGGCGCAATGTACAACGAACACACGCAGTTTCGACAGATCGGATTACTCGCAACATCCAGGCTTGCCCGAAAGTGTAGGGCCTCCGGACTATTCACGATTTCTGGTAAAGCGTGACGGTGAATATTTCCAAACACAGGGTGGAAAAAGCAGGGGCGAACATCACCGGATGCCTCGATCACAGCTGAAACCCACGGCGCATTACAACGCGGCGCCACATTCTCGGCCTGCTGGAGATGAGCGCGGAAATGTTGGACAATGCGCCGTAATTTGCCGGCGGTTTCAACCACAAATCCCGAATCCAGTTCTCC
Source organism: Candidatus Deferrimicrobiaceae bacterium (assembly GCA_035654555.1). GTDB lineage: Bacteria > Acidobacteriota > Terriglobia > Terriglobales > Acidobacteriaceae > Sulfotelmatobacter. The sequence continues at coordinate 14,352 of DASRWO010000354.1, forward strand.
TTGCTGTTCGTCGATCAACCCTTCGACTTCTACCTCCAGCGCGTCAACTTCCTCGGCAACCATGGCGACCCGGTCGAGCCGATCCGGCGGCCAACCCTGGGGGCGGTTGAAGGCACTGGAAGTCAGGTCGGCCGCGAGGAAGGAAATCGAACTCAATCCAATCTCTCTCGCGGACTGGACGACCGCGCGCAGAGATCTATGATTTGGTTTTTGTACTGTACAGCGCCCTCGCACTGGCATATCAGGCCGAAGCTGCTTTAATGCTCTGATACCCTCCGCCATTTGCTCGAATGCACCGGGGATGCGTCGAATACTGTTGTGGATTGCAGAAGGGCCATCCAGCGACACGATTACATCGTCAACGCTGTCGGCGACAACCAAGGCTTGAGACTTCAACAAGAGTCCGGCGGTCAGCAGGGTCACGCGACTTCGCGTCGAGCGAAGCATTCGCGCCAGCCAACTACATTTCTCATTCAGTTGTGGCTCACCGCCAGAAAAGACTACCCAGCGGACCCCAAGCTTACGGAATGAACTCAATTGCTGTTCGAGGTCCGTGGGCGTGATCTGTTTCGTCTCGCGAATCCTCCAGATGTCGCACATCACACAGCGGCAGTTGCACTGATTGTGCGGGAAGATTACCACCACGGGCAACGCGTGGATCTGGTGCGTCGCCAAGGCGACCGAATCGCCGGGAGTTCCTATGGAAACCAGAGTGCTCATTGCTCAACTATTACCCGAAGTCGTTGCCTCACGCTGGAAGCGCAACAACACATGATCCGCAAGAGCACGAACGCCCGGACATTGTCCCAGATATGAATCCGCTCCTTCACAAAGTTGGAGCAAACGCGGATGACGCTGCGCCCAGTTTTCGAGGTAGCTGGGC
>DASRWO010000355.1:0-3176 GCA_035654555.1 Candidatus Deferrimicrobiaceae bacterium
CCGCGAGAAAGCTGATTTTGCGATAGATTACAGGATCGTGCCGCCGGATGGCACGGTAAAGCACATCCACACGATCGGACACCCGGTCCTCGATGAAGCCGGAAATGTTATCGAATACGTTGGTACCGACGTGGATGTCACCGCGCAGCACGAAGCGAGCGCAGCTCTGCAGACTGCGTTTGAGCAAATCAAGGCGGAGGAAACAGAGCTTCGGATGATGATCGACGCAATCCCCACTTTTGTTGCCGTCTTGAACCCGGATGGGAGACTCGTCCATGTAAATCAGACGGCCGTCGATTACACCGGTGTGACTGCGGAAGACACGCAGAGAGACAGCGCCCACGAACCGAAGCACCCCGAGGATGTGGAAAGGCTGCGCGAGGACCGCCTAAAGGCGCTTGCGGGTGATGTGCCTTTTGAAAATGAGCAGCGACTGCGTGGAAAAGATGGTCAATATCGCTGGTTCCTTGTTCGGTACAATCCTCTGCGCGACGATCAGGGGAAGATTATTCGCTGGTATGCGACTGCCACGGATATCGACGATCGCAAGCGGGCCGAGGAGAGGATGCGTGACGAAAACCTGGCGCTGAGGGAGCAAATCGATCAGGCATTCATGTTTGAGGAAATTGTGGGCGCTTCTCCAGCCTTGCAAAACGTGCTCTCGAGCATTTTGAAAGTGGCACCCACCGATTCGACGGTGCTGATCACCGGGGAAACCGGCACCGGAAAAGAATTGATTGCTCGCGCCATACACAAGCACTCGCAACGTTCAAGCCAGGCGTTTATTAGCGTAAACTGTGCCGCGATTCCCTCCTCCTTGATCGCGTCGGAGCTATTTGGCCACGAGAAAGGCGCCTTCACTGGCGCGCTGCAGCGCCGCCTAGGCCGCTTTGAGCTGGCACATTCCGGTACGATTTTTCTCGACGAGGTGGGCGACCTCCCCGCAGAGACCCAGGTTACATTGCTCCGAGTACTTCAGGAGCGGCAGTTCGAACGCGTGGGTGGCAATCGAATTCTGACCACTGACGTTCGCGTTATAGCCGCAACGAACCGTGATTTAAGCGCAGCTATTGCCGCAGGGACTTTTCGATCCGACTTGTTTTATCGGCTAAACGTTTTCCCGATTGAGATGCCTCCCCTGAGAGAACGACGAGAAGACATTCCGCTGCTGGTTGAGTACTTCATTGACCGCTACGCCAGGAAAGCGGGAAAGAGCATACGGGGAGTGAATAAAAAAACCTTGGACTTGTTTCAGTCGTATCCCTGGCCGGGTAATATTCGCGAGTTGCAGAATATTATCGAACGATCCGTAATCGTGTGCGAAACAGAAAATTTCTCAGTCGATGAAAATTGGCTTACGCGTCAGCCTATAGCAACCGAGTCGAAAAGCTACCTTGACCTCGCGGAAAAGCTTGCCCTTCAGGAGAAAGAGACGATCGAGGCTGCGCTCAGAGACTGCGGAGGACAGGTGTTCGGACCTTCAGGCGCGGCTGCGAGACTGGGTATGCCACGATCGACTCTGGAGTCGAAGATTCGCTCACTGAAGATCAACAAGAATCGCTTCAAAGCCGAAGATCACACTCGAAGCGCCTAGCGACTTCATCTCAAACCCCTCGGAAAGATTGTACAGAATCTCACCATTTGGCGACATTTCGCCATTTCCTATTTCGTTAAGTCTCGATTTTGCAGCTAGTTGGAGTTGGCTGCGGGATTGCCCTGTAATAAGTCAAGGTCGAGCGACGATCTTAAGGTGTATCAACAGGAGCGAGATATGGCGCTGGCAATCGTATGGCGAAATCCCGCCCCCCTTGATCAGGATTAAACGGACACTGCAGCGAATCAGAAGCGATCAGTTCGGCACCGTGTACGCGCGATCACTTACCCGAATCTCTCGGAGCATTTCGAGCTTCTGAGCAAAGTTGCCTGAGCTTTGAATGTTTGATTCTTGTGAGAGGACGGATGCTGAAGATTCAGAGATCATCGAACGGACAAGTGATCTTCGCGTTGACTGGTCGAATGAACGCGGAGCATGTGGCGGAGTTTAAAACACTTTTCAGCTCCGAGACTGAAACTCGGAAAATAGTCTTGGATTTGAAAGATCTGACCTTGGTAGATCTTGACGCTGTCAAGTTTCTCGAGAGCTGTGAAACGGATGGTATCGAGCTCAAGAATTGCCCGCCCTACATCCGCGAATGGATTACTAGAGTAAGACGCGGAAAGTAGCGGTTTGAGACAACGAAAGGACCTAGTGACCATGAGCGCCAACCTCCCTTGCTTAACAATTGCAATCACAAAAGAATCCCATCCATTCCAACTGGATACGGAATGGCGGTCGCGCCACCGGGATCATGGAGACAGCATGACGATGCCTATGTTGGCTGACCAGGATCGGCGTGGACGCCGATTCGATGAAATCGTAGGAAAGAGTGCTGCTCTGTGGACAGTACTTGAGCTAGTGGAGCGAGTCGCACCTACGGATTCTACGTTACTCATTCAGGGAGAGACGGGAACCGGGAAAGAACTGATCGCCCATGCGGTACACAATGTTAGTTCACGCAGAGGACGCCCTTTCATCAAGCTCAACTGCGCCGCCATTCCCTTCGATTTGCTGGAGAGCGAGTTGTTCGGTCATGAGAAGGGTGCCTTTACCGGAGCAATAGCACAGAAGATTGGACGTTTCGAAATGGCTGATACGGGTACCTTGTTTCTAGACGAAGTCGGTGACATCCCGCTATCTTTGCAGCCTAAGCTTTTACGGGTATTGCAAGAGCAAGAGTTTGAGCGCTTGGGTAGCGGGCGTACCCACAAAGTGGATGTTCGGTTGGTTGCAGCCACGAACCGAAATCTATTGGAAATGGTGTCGCGGAACGAGTTCCGTAGTGATCTGTACTATCGCCTGAACGTTTTCCCGATCGCTCTGCCGCCGCTGCGGACGCGGCAAGAAGACATCCCCGAACTCGTAACCCACTTTGTAGAAATCTTTAGCCAGCGCATGGGCAAGAAGGTCGATTACATCTCAGCTCAGACGATGGAGGCGTTCACGTCCTACAATTGGCCGGGTAATATACGGGAACTTCAGAACTTGATTGAGCGGGCTGTGATTCTGGCAGACGATAGAGTGCTGCCAAACCCGCTGCCCACGACTGAGCCGACCATCGCCCCTTGTGCGGTGGTAA
>DASRWO010000356.1:0-21114 GCA_035654555.1 Candidatus Deferrimicrobiaceae bacterium
GAGGCACATCAAAAGAAAGGCTGCCCGCACGCAGCCCAACCACGCGCGGAAAGTATCGCGTGGCCAGGTCCACTCTGTGGACCGCCATGATCAAGGTCTTGTGCCTGTCTCGCGCCAGTCCAGCAAGCAGCGAAGTCATCGTTTCCGCCAACTCGGGATCGAGCGACGCCGTAGGCTCATCAGCCAGGATGACGTCTGGCGACTGCATCAGGACACGCGCAGCCGCCAAACGCTGCTGCTGGCCGCCTGAAAGTTCGTCGGCGCGCGCGGTGGTTTTGTCTGCAAGACCAACCAGCTCCAGGGCATGCAGCGCGAGTTCCGAGTACGATTTGTTGGGCTGAAGGATGCCGCGGAATGTGCTCAAGAGAGACATTCGTCCCAGCGCGCCGCAGAGTGTATTCTGCAGGGCGGTCAGTGAAGGAACGAGGTTGTGTTGCTGATAAATCGTACCCACTCGCCTGCGCATAGCTCTCAGCCCGCTGCCGCTGAATGATGCGGTATCCTTTCCGTCAAAGAACACCGAGCCGGCGCTTGGCCGCAACGTCCCATTCAGCAACCGAAATAATGTTGTCTTTCCTGCACCGGACTGACCAAGGAGGGCGATCTGCTCGCCCGGATTTACTTGCAGCGTCACGCCTTCGAGCGCTTGGATCTGCACGCGGCGTTGCAAGAAGAATTTGCCCACGCTATTGAGCGAATAGATCACTTTAAAAGACCTTCGTCGTGGGCTGCCTGGCGCAATCTGTCGTAACTCGAGTCCTCAGCGCGTACATATTTGTTGGCGTTCAGCATATCAAGCAAGACTTTATTCTCTGGGTTCGATGCATCGAGCTTCAGCAAAGCGTCGGCAAAACTTTGGCTCAGCTTCGGATCGAGGCCTTTGCGCGCGGCCCATACATAATCGAAGAAAGGGGGCGTAGTATAAAAAACCCTTACTTGCTCCGCCGTGATTTTTCCCGACTTCATCATGTTGCCGAATACTAGTTCATCCATAGCACCTGCATCTACTTTGCCGTTGGCGACCGCCAGGGCTGTTGCGTCATGCCCACCGGTGTAGAGGACCTTGGCGATTAGACCTTGATCGACATTGGCGGCACGCATGTAGTAAGCAGGCATGAGATGTCCGGAGGTCGAGTTCACGTCTCCGAAAGCGAACGAGTGTCCCTTCAAATCAGCCAGCGTGTTAATGCCCGATTTGGTTTGAGTGATGAACACGCTGTGAAAGTTCTGATCGCGCTCACGCTGCACTAGAGGAAGCACACCGGCGCGCCGGGACGCTTGCACAAAGGTAAAGCCGCCGAGATAGGCGATATCCACCGTTTCATTAGCGATAGCCTCCACCACCGCCGCATAGTTTGTGGGGACGATCAGTTCGATTCGAGAACCGGTCTCTTTCTCGAGATATTTAACGAGTGGCTGGCTTTCACGCACGATCTTTCCCGGATCGGTGGTAGGGATCATGGCGACCCGGAGGGTTTGCTCTGGCGTACCACGGCCGCGTGCGCAGCCGAACGTAAAAAGCAACAGAACTGCAACGAACCCTAACGCCTTTTTCTGCATGGTTAGCCTCCAGAGCTCCTGCGCGAGACCCACATCTTCGGTCAGGAGGAGCCGTCAATCACAAGGAAAAGTCATTCAATGGCCCCAAACTTCCTGTTGACAGGTTTTCGATTGCGCGTGAGCAGGATACCATCTGGCCTGGAGCGTACGGGGCGTGGGATTAAGCATAATCGATTGTGAGACGGTTTAGCTTTAGTTGGCCTCGCGCGTGTTCGAGGGTGGCGTAATCGTGCTCAGACCCGCGTTCCGGCATAAACACGAGGCGGTGCGTGGAAAAGCGATTCCTGGAAAAGTAATAAAAAAACGGAGGCTGCACGAATAGAGGAAAGGCGCCTTTAGCGGACCGACGCCCATTTCGAGTTGACGCGATCGAGGGCTAACTGTATGCTGCGACACACAGCGGAGATCTACAGCGCCCTCGACACCTGGTTTGACCGTCGACGACGAATTTCCCGGCAAGAACGCCAGCCTCGCGCAAAGGCTAGGGGATAACTGCTTTGACTGCGGGGGTTTTGCTACTTTCCTTGCCTTCGGTATCGACTGCTGTCGTTGCATAGTAATACGTGCTGCCGTTGGCGACGCTTGAATCGGTGTAAGCGGTCGAAGCAATCGGGCTCGCGTTGACTTTCGTCATGGTGGTTGCGGTTGAACCGCGGTAGATGTTGTATCCAGAGACGTCGCTTGACGTCGAGGCCTTCCAGCTCAGATCAACTACATGTTCCGCCGTGGCCTGGACAGCGACTTTGTACGACTCCTCAGACGTCCCCCCTCCGCACCCGGTAACCTTCACGGTGAAGGAGTAGGTGGCTGCTTTGGAGGGATCTCCAGAGAGATCGAGAGCTTTGGTTGTGCTGGACGCTTTAGCCGCAACGCCGGCGGGCAGCTCTCCAGAGATCGCCCATTTGTAGGGAGAGCAGCCGCCGCTAACATTGATGACCTCAGAATAAGCCGTGTGGACGGTACCGTTAGGCAAAGTGCGAGTGGTGATGGCAATGTTCGCTGCTAAACATTGCGATGCGAATGAGAGCATTAAAAGGGAGAGTAGCCACGTTTTCATTAACCGATGCTGGCAGGACTTCCGGAATTTCGACAGATTGCAGAGGGCTGCAGACTTGCTGGAGGTTTGCAGACTGCTGTGTCGAATGTTGACAAAATTTCTTTTACCATTTGGTTCGTAGATGCATCGCGCTTTTAAAAGACGAGGAGATGGCTATGTGGGTGCGAAGACTATGTGCTAGGAGTCAACTCATATTGCGGACAGAATTGGGATGGGCCCGCGGCCCAGGCTGAATTTCGACCCGCGCAGCGCCTTTCTCTCAACCGGGTTTTTGACTGAGCTAGCTTAAGGCTGGGCTGGAGGTTTTTCGGCCGGCTTCTCAAACAGTTTAGGGTCGACCGCGGGATTCAACTCGATCGTCTTGTACTCGGACGTGCTGGAGTCCTGACCATTCTGTTTGTTATGGCGCAACAAGGGGAGATTGATGCCGTTCACCGGCTTCCAATCGTCCATTTCAGTCTCGCCTTGGACGGGGCCGTGCGGGCCGATGGTTCGATATGTCTCCTTGAGGATGCGGCCATTCTGGGGATCGACCCACCAGCGGATCGCGGCGCCGGCGGCATTTACATCCACGATGCGAGCATCCGTGTCCCCCACTTTTTCAGTTCCATCGGCGCGAAAGAATACGTTTGGATCTTTCGAGTGCGCGGCGATGAAAATTGGATCGCGTTTGATCTGTTCCAGGGTTTCCGCTTTCCTTGCCTCCGGCCAATTTTGCACTTGACCGTTGGGCAGGTCCATGAAGGCAGCGTCGGGTGTGACGACGACATTGATGGCCCCGTCAGGAGTTTGCATTTCGGCGTGCAGGTGATCGGGATAAACAATGACGCTTTCCATCTGCATAGGGAAGTCGCCCTGCGGGGTCTTTTGGGTGAGAGTCATGCTTGCCTTTACAGCTTTGATTGCCGACAGTTTGGCCTCACCGCCCATCGCGGCCACGACTTTTGCCGCGAGGGTTTTGCCTTCTACGTTTGACACAGTCGGGTTGGAATTTTCTTCCTCGGCATTTTCTTTTTGCGCTCCCGGAGGCGGAGGAATGCTGATGTCGATGGTCTTCACCGGGCCGAGCGAGGAAAGAGGCTTGTCGAACTCTTTTGTGTTGCCGACCACCAGCACCGCCAGTTGATCGCGGTGCACGTACTTAGCGGCGACACGGTTCACGTCTGCGGCATTCACCTTTTGAATCTCCGCGGGATATTTGTCCAGCCAATCGGCGGGATATCCGTAGAATTCATAGGTCATGCGTTCGGCGAGAACCTTATCGGGAGAATCGAGGCGAAAAACGAAGGCGTTGAGGATAGCGTCTTTCGCATTCTTGATTTCCCGCTCTGTGATGGGGTCCTTGGTCAGATTCTCGATGTCTTCGTCGAGCGCCTGGATTGACTCGATTGTGCTTTGACTCTTGGTCCCCGCGACGAATTGCATGATGCCGGGATGGCCGAAGTTTGTGCCAATGCCACCGCCAACGTTATAGGCCAGGCCGCGCTTGGTACGAATGTCGTTAAACAGGCGCGATGAGAATCCGCCGCCGAATGCTTCGTTGAAAACGGCGATGGCATAATAGTCCGGATTGTTGCGTGTGGTACCTAACCCCACCATACGGATGGTGCTTTGATTTACATCTTCTTTCGGGACAAGGTAGTAGCCGGGCGCGGAAGGATGGAATTTGATTTCATTCTTCGGAAGATCGGCGCCTTTGGGCCATGACTCAAAAGCCGCGCGCAGCTTGGTTTCCATTGCGGCGGCATCGAAGTCACCGCTTAATCCCAGGATGATGTGATTGGGATGAACATGGGTTTGGTGCCAGTCGATGAGATCCTGGCGAGTAATGGCGGCGATAGTGGAATATTCGGGCTCGCGCGCATAAGGATTGTCGGCCCCATAGGCCAGTTTGGCGGATTCGCGCGCGGCGATTTCTCCGATTTCATCGTTGCGCCGCGAGATGCTGTCCTCAGCTTGCTTTTTTGCTATGTCGAGCTTGTCGGCACGAAACTCCGGATTCCGCAACACATGGACGAAGATTTTGAAGACGTCGTCGAAATCGCCTTTCAGACAGGACAGGCTGATGCTGGTTGAATCGGGGCCACCGCTGGTCTCAACTTTGGCGGCGCGTATTTCCAGAAAGTCGTCGAGTTGATCTCCGGTTTGCGTCTTCGTCCCGCCGGTACGCCAGACTTCACCAAACATGTCAACAAGTCCAACTTTGGCGACTGGCTCGCTGCTCGAGCCGCCGCGAATCCGAGCGCTGCCGCTGATCAGCGGCAGCTCGTGATCCTCCTGCAGGAAGATCACCATGCCATTGGAAAGTTGAATACGTTTGGGCTGCGGCGGATGAAAAGGCGGGAGAGCAGGGATCGGGATTTGCTGCCAGGTCGTTGCCTGCGCAGCGGCCTGTGGGATCGCCATCAACGCCACCGCGGCAATGATGACGGTCAAGCAAAGAATGGTGCGCGTTGTTGTTGTCATTGCGCACCCCCCTGATCCGGCGATCCTGATTCTTGCGAAGCTGGATCCGCCGAACTTTGATTGCTGCCGTGTCCGGTTCCTTTTGTAGTCTCGATCACGCCCACGGTGCGATTCGTGTCATTGAAGGTTTCGTTGGCCACGCGGCGAATGTCGGCCTTAGTTACTTTGTCGATGCGGTCTACTGAGCGGAAGAGTTCCCGCCAGTCGCCATAGCGAGTCTGGTACGTGGCTAGCTGAGTTGCGAGTCCTTCGTTGTCGCCCAGGCTACGGATCAGGTTTGCTTTACTGCGAGTCTTGATCATCTTCAACTCATCGTCGCTGATGTCTTCTTTTTTCAGACGATCGATCTCCACGTGAATAGCGTCAGCTACTTCCTGCGGAGTGTGCCCAGGAAGCGGGAAAGCGTAGAAAGCGAAAAGGTGCGGATATTTTGTCCCGGGGAGCCCGCTGAACCCGGCGGAGAACGACGCGATCTTTTTATCGCGAACCAGAGCGCGGTAGAGGCGGGAGGTCCGGCCTTCCGACATCAAATCGGCGATTGCCTCATACACCGCATCGTCTTTGCTTCTGTAGTCAGGCCGGTGATAGCCCTCAAGGTATAGGGGCTGGCTTTGCTCCATCAGTTCGACCTTGCGCTCGGAATTTTGCGGAGGCTCGATGGTGGTAGCTTCGTCCGGCTTCTGGCTCATGGGCAGATGGCTGAAATATTTCTCGAGAATCGGCATGACCTGTTCGGCTTTGACATCGCCAGCCACAGCGACGACCATGTTCGCGGGCACGTAATATTTGTCGAAGAATTTCTTCGCGTCAGTGGCGGAAAAATAGTTCAGGTCTGACATCCAACCGACGGTTGGCCGGTGATAGGGATGAGCTTCGAAGGCCGCGGCATCAAATTGTTCGAGCAAGCGGCCGATGGGATTGCTATCGGTTCGCAGGCGGCGCTCCTCGATCACGACGTTGCGCTCCTTATAAAACTCGCGCAGCACGGGGTGCAGAAAACGCTCGGACTCGAGATACGCCCACAGCTCCAGGCGGTTCGAAGGCAGCGAGTAGTGATAACCAGTCTCATCGTAATCGGTGAAAGCGTTGAGATCCTGACCGCCGTTTTGTTCGACAATTTTGCCAAACTGGTTCGGCACCACGTATTTGTCGGCTTCAGCGATGGCGTCTTTCCAGGTTTTTTCCAGCTGCTTCAACTTGGCTTCATCGCGGCCCACGCCTTTATCTCGCTCGGCGGTGTAGGCGGCATAGGCGACCTCGACTTTCTCCAGCGCAACTTTCTCGGCGGCGTAGTTGGTACTGCCGATCGTGTCCGTGCCCTTGAAAGCCATGTGCTCGAACATGTGGGCCAGACCGGTTTGGCGCATGGGATCCTGCGCGGAGCCGGCATCCACGAGCGTAAAGAACGAGAATACCGGCGCCTCCGGGCGTTCGCACACGAGCAAGGTCAGCCCATTTGGCAGTTGCTTGACTCTGATGCGCTTCTCAAAAGATGCAACATCCTGAGCGCAGCCTAGCGCAGTGAGGATGAAAACGATAGCGAGGGACCTGAGCGTAAGTTTCATCGAAACTCCGGACGATCGAACGTACTTGGGCGGATCATTCTTGAGTGGACCATGTTTGGACCGATTACGTTTGGACGGATCATCTCTGGAAGGATCATGTTTTAGACGGTGATGAAGGGTAGAAGTTTCGAAATTACGTGGCAGGATGGGAGGTTGTCAAACCGGGAGGGCGTTCATTTAATCCTGAGGGTAGGGAGAGGGCCGTATTTTGCGTTCGCCGCGGTTTGATGCACAATGCCTGCTGGAGCGTGCGCGATGGATTCGACGATTGAGGTTCAAGGCAAGCAACTCAAGCTGTCGAACCTGGAGAAAGTTCTTTATCCAGCGACGGGGTTTACCAAGCAGCAGGTCATTGATTACTACGTACGGATTGCGCCCGCGATGCTGCCACACTTGACGGGGCGGGCGCTCACGCGCAAGCGTTATCCCAACGGGGTGGATGCGGAATTTTTTTACGAAAAGAATGCACCGCAGCACCGTCCGGATTGGGTGAAGACGGCCCCGATCTGGAGCGAGGGAAATCACCGCACTGTGCATTACATTCTGGCGGATGATTTGCCCACGCTGGTGTGGCTGGCAAATCTCGCGGCGATCGAGTTGCATCCGTCGCTGGCGTTAGCGAAAGATATTACTTGCCCGACCACGATGGTGTTCGATCTCGATCCTGGTCCGCCGGCGAACATTGTGCAATGTTGTCAGGTGGGAATATGGCTGCGGGAAATCTTCGATCATTTTGGGCTGCAGAGTTTTCCCAAGACTTCCGGCTCCAAGGGATTGCAGATTTATGTGCCGCTGAATACCCCCACGAAGTACGAATTTACGAAGACTTTCGCGCACGCCCTGGCACAGTTGCTGGAACAGCAACATCCCCAGATGGTGGTGTCGGATATGAAAAAGTCACTTCGCGCGGGGAAGGTCTTTGTCGACTGGAGTCAGAATGACGAACATAAAACTACAGTAGCGGTGTACTCATTGCGGGCGCGAGAACGTCCCACGGTTTCGACTCCCGTGAGTTGGGATGAAGTGGAGCATGCGCTCAGAAAGAAAGATGCAAACCGGATGGTGTTTGAAGCGCGGCAAACTGTTTCGCGCGTGGAAAAGATGGGGGATTTGTTTGCCCCGGTGCTCAAGTTGAAGCAGCGGCTTCCAGATCTCACCGCGGTTGCGGGTTCCGCCGCTGGGGAAACTGAGGCTCCGATCTCGCTTGCGGCTCAGGCAGAAGAAGCGCCAAAGAAAGCGCGTCGCCGCGCGGTGAAGAAGGTCGCGAAGCCGCGGACACGCAAGGCCGCACGGAAGGTATAATCCTGCGAGTTTTCTTCGAGAATTCACAATGGCTCAACTTTTTGTCGGGACGTCCGGATGGGCTTATCCAACATGGAAGCCCGATTTCTATCCTGCCAAGCTTGCGCAGAAGAAATTTCTCGAGCATTACGCGGCGCAACTCAATACGGTGGAAGTGAACTTCACGTTTCGGCAACTGGTGAAAGAAACGACGATCCAGAACTGGATGGATCAAACGCCCGCCCACTTTCGTTTCGGAGTGAAAGCTCATCAGGTAATTACGCACATCAAGCGTTTGAAGGGAACAGAAGAATTTCTGCCGCGTTTCCTGGCGACGATTGCGCCTTTAGCGAGCGCGGGAAAACTTGGCCCCGTTCTTTTTCAGTTGCCCCCGAACCTGAAGGCGGATGCCTCGCTGCTCAAGGATTTCCTGGCGATTGTTCCGCGCGCATTACCCTCGGCGTTTGAATTCCGTCATGATTCGTGGTTCACCGAGGAGACGTGGGAAGTGTTGAAGTCGCACGGGGCTGCGTTGTGCATCGCCGAGACGGAAGAACGCACTACGCCCGATGTGATTACCGGCTCGTTTGTCTATTACAGGTTTCGCAAGCCAAATTATACCGAGGAAGAGCGGCGTGGGATGGTAGCGCGAATCGGTGAACACACGGCTGCCGGGCGCGACGTCTTTGCGTATTTCAAGCACGAAGAGACTCCGGAAGGCGCTTTGTACGCGAGGAACCTACTGCGTGAGTTAGCGCAGACGTAATGCATGATCCTCCTTGCCTTCAGGGAGTGATCGTCCGGCACCCGGCTGGTCACTTTCAGTAGCGTCCGATAACGAGCATACTTATGGTCCATACTTATTGTTCCGATCATGGCTTCGGATGCCAACTCCCGCGTGCTTTCTAGTTTTCTCGATTACTTGAGAATCGAAAAGGGACTGGCGCCGCTTACCACGAGCGCTTACGCGACCGACATCTGCCAGTTCGCTGAATTCCAGGGAAAATATAAACGCGGGCTCATGACGGCGCGCCGTACCGACGTCCGTGATTTTCTGCAGCAGCTTTTTTCTCATCAAGTCGATGGCCGCAGCGTGGGACGAAAGCTCTCGGCGCTCCGCCATCTTTATCGCTATCTTTTATTAGACAAGAAAATCGAGAACGACCCGACCCTGGATATCGAGTCGCCGAGACAATGGAAAGTTCTGCCTAAGGCGCTGGCGCGCGACGAAATGGAATCGACATTGGGCGCCCCGCTCAAGCGCCAGCTTCCGGTGCGCAATGCCAAGCAGGCCACGGCCCTGGCAATTCGCGACCGGGCTATGCTGGAAGTTTTTTATGCGGGAGCGCTCCGGGTTTCCGAGATGGTTAACGCCAAGTTGGAAGATCTGAAACTCGAGGCCGGATACATGCTTGTGCGCGGGAAGGGGGACAAGGAACGAGTGGTGCCACTGGGGAGATCGGCGCAGGATGCGCTGAGTGAATATCTCAAGCAAGCGCGTCCGGATTTGGCGGCGGGAAAGCGAAGTGGGTCGTCCGCTTCATTTTCCAGAGTCAATTCGCCTCTAGTGTTTATCGCTCGCGGAGGCCGCAGGCTAACGCGACAGCGGATTTGGCAGATGGTGCGCGCGGCCTCGGCCGGCTCAGGGCGCGCGGCTTCTCCGCACATGCTGCGGCACTCGTGCGCCACGCACATGGTTGAGAATGGAGCAGATTTGCGTACTGTGCAGACCATCCTCGGCCATGCGGATATATCGACGACACAGGTTTACACGCACCTCGCGCTCGACCGGCTCAGGACGGTCTATCAGAAGCATCACCCCAGGGCGAAAGAAAGATGACAATTAGTGCGAGCGCGCCGAGCAAGGCTGCAGTCACAAAAGCAGTTGCCGATTTTCTGCGTCATCTGCGGGAGCGTAACGCTTCGCCGCACACCATCAAGGCCTATAAACAGGATCTAACTTTCTTCGCTGCCTACGCTGCTTTCCGCGGATGGAAACAGATCGACCACATCGCCGTGCGGGGATTTCTTTCGCAGCTTTATGACAAGGGTTTAAGCAAAACTTCCGTGGCACGTGCGCTGGCGGCGGTGCGCTCGCTGTATCGCTGGCTGGCGCGGGAAGGTGTAGTGCAGCAGAATCCGGCGAAGCTGGTGTCGACTCCGAAGTTGGCAAAGAAGCTTCCACGCGTACCCACCATTGAAGAAATGAACTTCGTGATTGATGGAGAAATGCCGGAGGTGGCGGCTTTTCCTGAACGTGACCGGCTGATGCTGGAATTGCTTTATGGATGCGGCATCCGCAATTCGGAACTTACAGGGATCAACTTGGAACATATCAGCGTGAGTTCCGAGGCCATTTTGATTCGCGGCAAAGGGAAGAAAGAACGCTACGTTCCGTTTGGTGGTTCTGCAAAAAGGGCGCTCGCAGCGTATTTGCCGGAACGACGAAAAGTTATCGGGACAAGCGGCAAGCAGTCGACTGCGTTGCTCATCAATCGGCGTGGCGGGCGGCTCACCACGCGTAGCGTGGGCCGCATTATCAAGAAGATTGCGGTGGCTAAAGGCCTCTCACCGGATGTTCATCCACACACGCTGCGGCACGCTTTCGGTACGCACATGCTGGAAGAGGGCGCTGACCTGCGGGCCATTCAGGAATTACTCGGCCACGAACGCCTCGCCACCACACAGCGTTATACGCAGCTGTCGATGAAACATGTGTTGCAGGTTTATGATCAAACGCATCCGCGGGCGAAGTAAGAATGTCTCAATGCCGTTGCGGATATTCTTTCCGAAGGCCTTCCCACATCTCGACCACGCGCGCCTTCAGTGTTGCCGTCAGTTCTTCATAAGCTGCTTCGGAAGCTTTACTCTCCGGCGGCGGAAGAATGGGATCGCCGAAGGCCATTTTCAGCGGCTTGAAACCTTGGAACGATTTATTCCTCGGCCATGCTTCGTAAAATCCATCGATCGCCACGGGCACGATCGGCAATTGCATATGAATCGACAGGATAGCCGCACCCTTTTTGAAGATCTTCGGGCTGCCGTCAATCGAGCGCTCGCCTTCCGGATAGAGGATGAGGGGGCGGCCTTGTCGCAGACCGTAGGCACCGGCGCGCATGGCAGGGATCAGATTCGCGTCGGGGTCGACGACCACGACACGGATGGAATGCGCCAGGCGCCGCATGAATCCTTCGCCAAAGATCTCGCTGGTGCCAACGGCGAATACTTTGTCGAAAACCGGAGGCGGAAGGACGCTCGCCAGGATAGCCGCATCAAGATAGCTCTGATGATTGGAGCAAATCAAATATGCGCCGGTTCTCGGCAGCTTATCTAGACCGCGCACATGCATGCTGAATCGGTCCAGCGCGAACACTTGGATCAAGCGCGAAACCAGGTACCAGAATGTCGCGCTGGCCGGTTGTGGCAAGGCCAAGGGACGGACTTCCGCCGGATCGGGCTCCTCAGCCAGAATCGCTTTCCATCCAGCGAAGGCCGAGTGGATTACGGGAGCGCGGGCGCCACTGGCCGCGCTCTGCAGAACGGCATCGACCAAATCACGCACTGTGTAGATTCCGGCGAGTTGCGATTCGTCGACATTGCCGCCTAGTTGTTCTTCGATTTGGCTGAGCAACTCGACGCGCTGCATAGAATCAAATCCGAGATCGAGTTCCAGATTATGAGCAGGGCGCAATAGGTCCGGAGATGTGCGAGCGGCTTCGCGAATGATGCGGAGCGCGTGCTGCACGGCGGGCTGATCCAGCCACGCGGTTTCTTCTTCGGTGAGCGGACGTACGGCTGGCAGTTCGGAATCCTGTGAAAGGTTCCCCGTTTCATTTTTCTTGGCTCGCCTCTCCAGTTCGAAACGCTTGATTTTGCGCGTGGTGGTGCGGGGCAAATCGTCTTGACAGATCTCGTAGCTGCCGATGCGTTTGGTCGAGGCGATCTGCTGCGAGAGGCTCTCGATATCGTAGCGGATCACTTCCTTCGCATTCACAATCTTTTTCTGGCGCAGTACATCGAAGTTGGGCACGATTACGGCGTGCAGGCGGTCCCCGACTTCGCCGGGCCCTGCCTCCAGTCCCATCACCGCTAGTTCCTTGATGTAAGGTGACTTCAGATAGTGCGTCTCGACCTCTTCGGGATAAATATTCTTGCCGTTACTGAGAACGATGATTTCTTTCTTGCGGCCGGTAAGGAATAAATTGCCGTCCTGGTCAAAATAACCGAGATCGCCAGTGTAGAACCAACCATCGCGCAGCACGGCTGCGGTTGCATCGGGACGGTTCCAATAACCCTTCATAACAACCGCGCCGCGTAAGGCGATTTCGCCCGCAGAGGGATCACCGTCTTCTGGCGGTTGCGCTTCAACTATCTTGGCTTCCACGCCCTTCAAGGCTTTGCCCACGGAGCCGATCACATTGTCGCCAGGCGAATTAGCGAAGACCGCTGCGGTGGTTTCAGTCAGGCCATACGCCTGCAATACATCGATACCGAGATCATGGAAATCGGTTGCGATCTGGGGATCAAAACGCGATCCTCCGGTGACCAAGTAGCGCATCTTCGCACCCAGGGTTTCATGGATTTTGCCGAAGAAAAGTTTTCCGGCATTGATGCCGATCTTCTGCAGACTGCGATTGAGCGCCACCAGAGTCTCGAACATTCTTTGCGTTAGAATGCCGCGCTTGCGGATTTCCTCGAAGATGCGTTGGTGAATCAAGTAAAAAAACTGCGGCACAACGGCGAATGCGGTGATGTTGCGCTCGCGCAATGCGCGCAGGAGTTCAGTTGTATTCAAGGTTTCCAGATAGACGACGCGAGAGCCTTTCACTAATGGAAGGAGCAGATTGGCCATCTGCGCGAGGACATGAAACATGGGCAAGACGCCGAGCAGCGCGTCCGACGGGCCAAGGTCGACCCAGTTGAATACGGCTTCCACCTCGCCCAGAAAGTTAGCGTGGGTGAGCATTACGCCTTTGGGGTCGGCAGTGGTTCCGGAAGTGTAGAGCAGGGAAGCGATGTCACCGGCGGCAGAGTGTGCCGGCTGAAAATTTCCGGGACCACTCTCGAAGATCGTGGGCAGGTCCGTTGACCACGAATCTTTCGTGGTGCGATCAGGCATACGCTCCGGGTCCATCAGTACGAGCGCAATGTGGAGATCCGAGACGGCTTGGCGAGCGGACGAGGCATGTTTAGCATCGCAGAGAAGAACGGAGGTCCCGCTGTCCTTCAACAGAGTGGTCAATTGGTCGGCGTGTAGCGCGGTGTCGAGCGGCACGACCGTGCATCCTGCCGCTATGATTCCGAGATACGCCGCCACCCATCGTGGATGGTTATCGGCCACGATGGCCAGGCGAGACCCGCGTGCGAATTTATTCTCATCGATCCAGCGTCCAACCGATTCGGCCATCCGGCGAAGCTCGGCGTAAGTGCAACTTTCGATTTGATCATTGCGTTGAAGTTCGAGGGCGACGTTGTCCGGCCAGCGCTCCTCGCACTCAAGAAAACGGTCGTAAAAAGTGGGCATGGGTCGTGGGGAATATACACGAAAAGCGTCAAGCGCTGCTCTCTCAGTCTCCGGGAAGCAAGCCGTTTACGGACTAAGACGCGTCAGTCTGGGCCCGTCAGTTGAGACGGCCAAGGTAACACAGTGTACTCACGGAGTTTTCCCGAGCCGTTCCCCGCGGAGGTTCCAAGTGCCCTTACTTTGCATCTAAATATGCTAGGCTAAATGGATTACGCTAGGGCAGTTCCCGCCCTCTGAGGATTTCACAGTTTGATAAACACTTTTATCGGTAAGGTTTTTGGGACCAAGAACGAGCGGGTCGTCAAGAGTATGAGGCCCCGGGTCCAAGCCATCAATGCGCTCGAGCCCGAGATGCGGAAGCTCAGCGATGATGAGCTGCGTGGGAAAACGGATGAGTTCCGGCGGCGCATTCTCGAGGGGTTGAGCCGTCTCGAAAATAGTCACGCGGCGGAGGGGAACTCCGAAGCGGAAACGGACGTTGATTTCGATCAGGCCAAGCGGCTGGAGAAAGAGCAGTACGAAGCGTTGCAGGAAGTCCTGGACGAAATCCTGGTGGAAGCTTTTGCTGTTGTGCGTGAGGCCGGGCGCCGTGTGCTGAACATGCGTCATTTCGACGTGCAGTTGATCGGGGGAATGGTACAGCACAAGGGCATGATTTCGGAAATGAAGACGGGCGAAGGCAAAACCCTGGTGGCCACGCTTCCGGTCTATCTCAACGCGCTCAGCGGACGCGGCGTTCACGTGGTCACGGTCAACGATTATCTAGCCAAGCGCGACTCGGAATGGATGGGCAGGCTTTACCGTTTTCTTGGTCTTACCGTGGGTGTGATCGTCCACGATCTGGATGACGAGCAACGGCGCGCTGCCTACGCGGCTGATGTTACTTACGGCACCAACAACGAGTTTGGCTTCGACTACCTGCGCGACAACATGAAATTCGATTTGAAAGATTGCGTGCAGCGGGGACATAATTTTGCGATTGTCGACGAAGTGGATTCCATCCTGATCGACGAAGCGCGAACGCCGCTCATCATTTCAGGCGCGAGTGAAGAGTCGACAGATAAATACTACAAGGTGAATCGGATCATTCCGAAGCTGGAGAAGGGCGAGGAAATTGAGGGCCCTCCCGGCGAAGCCGCCGAACTCACCGGCGACTTCGTAGTCGATGAGAAGCATCGCAATATCACCGTTACCGACGAAGGCTGGACGAAGGTCGAAGGACTGCTCGGCATCGGCAATATCGCTGACCCGGAAAACTGGCCGTTGAAGCATCACGTTGAGACTGCAGTCAAAGCCCATGCGTTGTACCGCCGCGATGTGGAATATGTGATCAAAGACGGCGAAGTGATTATCGTCGATGAATTTACGGGACGCATGATGCCGGGGCGCCGTTGGTCGGATGGGTTGCACCAGGCGATCGAAGCGAAGGAAGGCGTCAAGATCGAGCGCGAGAATCAGACGCTGGCGACGATTACCTTCCAGAATTATTTCCGCATGTTCAAAAAGCTCTCTGGCATGACGGGCACGGCGGAAACGGAAGCCACGGAGTTCGACAATATTTACAAGCTTGACGTCATCGTCATTCCGACGAACAAGCAGATGCAGCGGTTGGAAAATCCCGACGTGGTGTTCCGCACGGAGAAAGAAAAATACTTTTCGGTTGCCGATGAGATTCAGAAGTTGGCGGAGAAAGGTCAGCCGGTGCTGGTGGGCACCACGTCGGTGGAAAAATCCGAGCGGATCGACCAGTTGCTGAAAAAGAAAGGCATCAAAAACCACGTTGTTTTGAACGCCAAATTCCACGAACGCGAAGCTGAGATTGTCGCGCAGGCCGGGAGAAAGGGTGCGATCACGATCGCCACGAACATGGCGGGGCGCGGCACCGATATTTTGCTGGGCGGCAATCCTGAGTTCATGGCCAAGCAGGAGTTGGTCAAGAAGGGAATCGCGCAGCAACTGCGCGTGGCCCAGGGCAAGATCGAAGGTCCTCAGGAAGACGGTATCACGTCGATTTTTTACTACAACGGCAACGAGTACACCGTGCCCACCGACAAGTGGACGGATGCATTCACCCGCTACAAGGCCCACACGGACAAGGAACACGATGACGTGATCGCCGTTGGCGGGTTACATATTCTTGGCACCGAACGACACGAGTCGCGCCGGATTGACAATCAGCTTCGTGGACGCGCCGGAAGGCAGGGCGACCCGGGTTCCTCGCGCTTTTATCTGGCGCTCGAAGATGACCTGATGCGCATCTTTGCCAAGGAATGGGTTTCGAAACTGCTGGAGCGGCTGGGCATGGAAGAAGGCGTCCCGATTGAATCGAAGTTGATCAGTCGCCGGATCGAGACGGCGCAGAAGGCGGTAGAGGGCCAGCACTTCGAATCCCGCAAGCATCTTCTCGAATATGACGACGTGATGAACAAGCAGCGCGAGGCCGTGTATGGTTTGCGCCGGCGTTTGCTCGAAGGGATGGATCAGAAAGATCTCATCCTTGAAGATTACGTTTCGGCGATTCTCGGCGATCTAATGGACGAGTATTGCCCGCCGAAAGGTCACGCTGACGATTGGAACATCAAGGGATTGAAAGACGCAGTCTTCACGCGGTTCGGAGTGGATTTCATTGCCGAGGGCGTGAAGCCGGAAGAACTGAACCGGCAAGAACTGGGCGACGCCATATTTGAGAAGTTGAAAGAGCGGTACGACGCGAAGGAAAAACTGATCGGGCCGGAAGCGATGCGCCATCACGAGCGCATGATTATGCTGAGCGTGCTCGACTCGCAGTGGAAAGATCACCTGCTCAGCATGGATCATCTGAAGGAAGGCATTGGCCTGCGCGGTTACGGCCAGCATGATCCGCTGGTCGAGTACAAGAAAGAATCGTTTGACATGTTCGAGGCCATGCTGCAGCGCTTCCAGGAAGATACGGCTCGGTATCTGTATCTCATGCAGATTATCGAGCGCCCGCCGGATGCTGGCCTGGAGGCGGCAGCGGCGCGGGGCCCGGAAGCGAGAGCTCTGGTGCAGGGCAGTGGTGGCAACGGGCATCATCCTCCCCGACTGGTTGCGACTTCAGCGGATGATTTGGAAGAAGCGTTTATGCGCCGCAAGCGACGGGAACTGGAACAGGCCCGGATGGCTGGAGCCGGCGACGTACAGCCGGTGCAGCAGGTGGTGCGTGGTGAGGAAAAAGTGGGGCGTAACGATCCTTGTCCTTGTGGATCGGGGAAGAAATATAAGAAGTGCCACGGGGCGTAAAGGAATCGCCCGAGGAAAGCGGATGTCTATTCGGAGTGAGAGCCGGATTGTTTCTACTTGACTTCCTTAAACGTCATTTCTTTCGCTTGGCTTTTCGTGTGAGCCTTCCATTCTGAAAATAATCCGGCGTAGTTCTTGGTGATGTAATCCGCCGGCGTTACTGTGAGCTTCTTCGCAGTCGCGTCAATCCAGCGCGGCAGCCCTTCGATCTCGCAGAAGTTTCCGATGGGCGTTTCATCCACCACAACCTGGCCTTTTCCATCGGTCCACTCGGCGCGAAACTTTTCGTAGCGAAACGTCGGTGCATAGCCCAGCGCCCGCAGAATCAGATCCATCTTCTCGCCGTCGCTTACCTCCGTCTGTAACTCCTCGCGCCTGCTATGCCGTCCAGTTTTCTTCTTCGATTTATGCGTCAGCGTCCACTCCGAGCCGTATTTCCGGAGGCGCAGCAACTGCTGGCGTCCGTGAAGAACTTCACCTGGCAGGTCATAGAGCGTGTTCGTCTCATGCGTCCGTTTTGTCACAACGCGAAAGCCCGCTTTACGCAGCTTGCGGGCGAGTTCCTGCAGGTCGGCGACGCGAAACTTGATCTCAATTTCCTGGTTTGCGGCCATAAAAAGCAGTATAGATTTCTCTGGTAGTTGCATCCAAATAACGCGGTGGAGAATACTTTCAGAGCAAGGAGGATTTATGTCTCATTTACAGAGCTTGCAAGGTTGGCTAGGAGCGATCGTGGTGAGCGCCGGATTGATAGTTCTGCCTGCCATGGCGGGAACACAAACGTTTACCGGGAAGGTGAGCGACGCCATGTGTGGCGCAAAGCACCAGGAGGGCATTGACCCTGCGACTTGTGTTCGTGCGTGCGTGAAGAAAGGGGCGAAGTACGCCTTGGTTGTCGGCGACAAGGTCTATACCCTGGATACGCCGACCCAGACCGAGAAGGATGAGCTCGACAAGTTGGCTTGGGAGCAAGCCACGGTGAAGGGAACAGCTAACGGAGACACGATTGAGGTTAAGTCGGTAATGGCGGCGAAGTAGAGGGCTGAAGAATTTCGATTTCTCCATCAGTGGGCCAAGACGGAAAGACGTGGGAGAGACCTGCGTTTTCAATCTTGCCGCTCCCATGCGATCGTGTCCCGTATAGCGTTTTCCATCGACTCACGACGAGCTAACTAAACGTCGGCAATTTTATTAGATCGTTCGGGGGAACCGATTCCATCGGTTCGCCGGCTTTGCGCCAGGCCGTTAACCCGCCGACAATCACGAACGTGTTGAAGCCTTTCTCCCGCAGTATGTGCGCCACCCGGGCGCTCGTCGCTTCGCGCGCTCAAGTACAGTAAAGATAAATGTCCCTGTCCTTGGGAAGGTTCTTGATCTCTTCCTCGATGTTGTTGGGCTCGATGCGGATCGAGTTCTTGATCCTCGATGATCCAGAATCGTAATAGCCGTGGCTGCGGACGTCGACAATCAGCACCCTGTTTCCATCTTGCGACGCCAGCCGTCGGGCCAACTCTTCCACCTGCACCCGCGGCACTATGCTGTAAGCCTTGTTCTTGCGATATTGCACGATGCGGTAAATTCCATATACCGCCAGCGCGGCGAGGACGACAACTTCCATGGCAAGTCCCGCGGCATGAAATCCGCGCAAGAGTGCGGCCAGAAAATCGCGCGAAACATATCCCACCAGCAGGTACGTAGACGAGTAAACCAAAGCACCCGCGAAATCCAGACGCAGAAACTGTGAGAAGCGCATCTTCATGCTTCCAGCCAGCGGAGCTGCCATGGTATTTACGCCGGGGATAAACTTCGCAACCACCAAGGTAATTTTCCCGCGCTTGTAGAACGATTCGGCAGAGCGCAGGATGCAGGTCTCCGGATTGATCGACACGCGGCACAGGAATCCCAGCAGCGCCCACCCCATATATCGGCCAAGCCAGAATTGTGCAGTATCCCCAAGCAGCAACGCCGTGAGCGCCGCGGCAACAACGTACGGACCCCACAGGGCGTGTGCCGCCACCGCGGCTCCCGCGGCCACCAGCGCGATTGCGGCCGGGAACGGCATGCCAATCGCTTCCGCCAACAACAGGCAAAAGATAAGGGCGTATCCATGACGCGCCATTACTAGCAACATATCCATAGAATCGATTGGATAAGGAATATCAGGAAACGGTTCAGTATACAGAATCTTTGAAGTCTCTTTTTATCATCAATTGAGGCTTTCATGCGCCGAACGTTGGGAGATCTACCACCGGAGAAATAGCGACCGCCGGCCGGCGAAGTATCTGCTTCTCGACTCGCACAAGCTGTTACTTCAATAACCACTCGTCGGAGCCATAGCAGGAAGCGAGCCGGAGGTATGTAATGACGCTTGTGCGTGACTTTTGTGAAGTTGCAGGGCTGTCAGCCAAAAGCCCCAACCTCCCGGGGAGAAACCATGAATCGTTTTCTGATTATCCTAGGCGTCCTTCTGTCCACGATGCCCGCTCTTGCCAATTCAATTGGGTTCAACGGTACGGGCAGCTACGCCCAGACCGTTGCGTACCCAGGAGTTGAGTCTTACATTTATGGGTACAGCTACCAGAGCACGCCGACTGGCTACAACAATATGGAGTTTGAGGTTTGGAACTGTTGTGGCGGCAGCTCGAGCCCGACCAACTTTGCCAGCGGCGTCCTGATGGATCAAGTAATTAAAGGCGGAAATTCACTTTACCTCTACGGAAGCTTGTTCAACTCAACGTTCAACTCCAAAACCGACGTTCTGACCGCGATGTTCAGCGGGTGGGAAGAGAGCGATCAGAAGGGTCAATGGACCTACGCGGATTTTACCGGGATTTTTACCGAGCACGTTAATACCAACTTTGTAAGCTACAACCAGAATGGTCTCATGGAAATCAACGGCAACCTTGGAAACGGCACTTTGACGGGCCTTCCCGGCGCAGCGTACAGTCCCGTGCCAGAGCCGGGAAGTCTTGCGTTGATCGGCACCGGACTGGTCTGCATGGGCGGATTCGTCAGGAGGAGGGTCAGGATTTGAAAGACCAGCCCGAGTAAGTGCCGATCCGCCAGCAGCAAAGTCCAGATCGCGAAGAAAAAGCCAGTCGATATCGTAGAGATTCGGCTGGCTTGAGAACGAGAAAAGGAACCGTCGTCCTGTTCCGTTTTGTGGCGTCGAACTACTTGCTCATGGAGTCATTGTTCATCGATCCGCCCTTGAGCATCTTCACACTCATGACGTGGATCGAACCCTTGTCGGCATAGACGTGCGCGCTGAGCTGCACGTGATGTCCTTCGTGACCCTTCAATTCCTCGGGATTCATGACATCCCAGCTCTTGCCGTCTTTGTCGTTGACGAATACCGTTTTGTCACCCTCCATTTTGACGGTGCCTTTGAGGGTCATCAGCGGAGCCTTGGGCGCCATCTGATCGGTTTGGGTTTGCGACATGTTGTTGTTGTCCTGTTGCGCGAAGGCGGTCAAGCTCATCGCGAAAGTGACTGCCAGCAGACAAACCATCAACTTTTTCATGGGAGATCTCCTCGTTTTGTTTTGCGGAACCTGGCCAGATTCGTACTGCTGTATATGTAACGTGGTTAAGCCACGAATGGATTGGTGCATCCTCTGAGAACTATGGTGAGTGTTGGTCGCCATAACGACTCTAGAGGTTGCCGCCGATGGCAGAAAACTTAGCCCCCGTGGCCATGGAGACTCGCGCCAAGCCAACAATCTACCAGATCGGGGCGCCGATGTTGTCTGCCACAAGCGAGATTGTCCCTTGACGGGATCGAGGCAAGAAAAGCTTAATCGCGGGAGCGCGCCGAAGAGTGTTGACTTACTTTTCTCTCGCGACCACGAAATCAGGCGCCCACAATAGCGCACGCTTGATCTCGGAATCCGGGAAGTCGCAAATTGCCTGCTGCGCAGACTCGGCGTACCGCGCAGCGCGCGCGGTTGCGGCATCCAGGGATCCGTGACGCTGCAGAATGTCCATAATCTGCGAGTGAGTGACGCCGTTAAACGCCCGGTCGCGAAGAACGGTCTCAATCTTGATTCGCTCTTCAGCGGTGCAGCGCTCCAGAGCGTCGATCACCGCCATCGTGACTTTGCCCTCGCGCAGATCGCTGGCCACAGGCTTACCCAGAACATCTTCCGAGGCGGTGAGATCGAGGACATCGTCGACAATCTGAAATGCCATGCCCAGGTCGTGCCCGTACTGCCCGAGAGCCTGCTCCTGCTCGGCCGTTGCGCCGCCTAGAATCGCTCCCAGCCGCATGCAAACCGAAAAAAGACACGCCGTCTTGCGGTAGATCAGATCGAAATGCTCATCCAGCGTGATCAACTGGCCGAGCTTTTCCATCTGCAGCAGTTCGCCCTCGACCATCTGCTGGGTCAGTTCGATGAGCG
>DASRWO010000357.1:0-3033 GCA_035654555.1 Candidatus Deferrimicrobiaceae bacterium
GTCGTCGGCGTCAGGACAGCCAGCGCCTTTCCAGCCTGCGCAAACGACGCCAGTGAAAAGCGCCACCCAGGTGACGAGCACCGCCCAAGTATTGTCCGCGCCAGCCCAATTAAAAGAGGTCACGCATTCCCCGGCCGCGCATCGGCGCGTGCGGTTAAGAAAGAAGAATGAAGTCGATTACGTTAAAGGCGACGTGACCATTCGCTACTTCACGAATAAACCTGCGCCGCCGCGCGCGGTGTCCGAACATCGGGTCTCATACATCGGAGACGATGTTACGGTGCGCTATTTCACTCCAAACCAGCGCTAGTGTTGCCCATGTCCACAATGTACAAACTGCGGCCACGGCCTGATTTTCGGAACGCTTAAACACTCGACGCAGAAATCGGGAAACGTCCCGTCTGGCCCGGTTCCTCAGGTTCCTCTGTCTAGACCTTCAGCGATCCGCGGAACGCCCTGCCGGCATAGTAAGACTCCGCACCGTTGTGATACAGGAAGACGCGCCCGAAGCGGCGATCGCCAAACAGGGCGCCCCCGAGCTTTCTCATATCCGCAGGTGCTTTCAGCCAACTCGACGTCTTGGTATCGAACTCTCCAAGTTTCTGCAGCTCTTGGTATTGTTCTTCCGTCAAAAGCTCAATGCCCATGGCGGCTGCCATATCCATCGCGCTATTTTTCGGTTTAGCTTGTTTTCTGGAATCCAGTGCTTCTCGGTCGTAGCAAAGACTTCTGCGGTCTTTCGGACTTTCCGCTGAACAATCAAAAAAGATGTATTCGCCCGTTTTTTTGTCGTAACCAACAACATCCGGTTCACCCCCGGTTCTTTCCATTTCACTGAGCGACCACAGCTTTTCAGCATTCGCTTCCAGCTTTGCTTTTACTTTCGCCCATTCGAGACCTTCATGGCGGTTCATATTTTTCTCAAAACGGGTTTTCAATGCTGTAAGTAGTTCGTCGCGTTGTTCTCGCGACAACTCTTTTTTTGTTTTAACGCCTTTCATATCGATTTCCTTTCTGCCACCGTGACGTGTTAGGCCGAGCGTTTTTGCGCCGAGCTTTTTGAAATGAGTCGTCGAAGGAGATGCCCTTTCCACATCCACAATCCCGAAAGAACCATTGTAGGAAGGAAGACAAACCGGGTTGCCGGAGCATAGCCTGGAAGTTTTTCAAACGGGCTATAGATATAGCCGAGTATCGGAATGCTAAAGATGATGTGAATCCAGCGAAAAATCGAACGTTGGGTAGGACTACTGATCATGGTCGCCTCCGCGAGTATGGCTGTGCATTATTTTGCGATCAGCCTCGATTCAGGACTCTTGAGCCGCCTTAGGCGGCCAGTTGGGGGACTCAACCCCGAACTGCTTGGCGTACTCGGCGTTCAATCGCTGCCAGTGGCCGAACTTCATGGCGTCGGGACCGACCATGCGGCCGATGGGAGTTCCGCTGAGAAGATGATCCAGAACATCGAAACAAATGTGCCATCCGGCAGCACCCATTGCGATGAAGCGGTGTCCGATGTTGGTCCACAGCGTCAGGCGCGTGCCGCTACCCAGGGCTTCGAGTTGCCATCGCATATCAAAGCCACCCCATTTGTATTCAAGCGCCTCGGGAGCGTCGGCTCGCGTCACTCTGGTTTCGGTAATGCGGGGCGTGGGAGCTCCCACCGTGGTGAGCTTCACTGCGTTTCCAACCGTACCCAGACTCCTATCGGCTTCAAAGGGAGCCCACTCACGCAGATGCGCCGGCTCGGTAAGCGCCTGCCAGACTTTTTCCGGCGAGTGGCGCAGTTCTCTGACGAGTATGAGCGTCCACTTGTCGTCACCGTTTTGTCCCCCGTCCTTTCGTATCTGCGCCCCTCTGGCCGGACCTGGCGTGTACTGCTCGCGATCGGTCACCTATTTTTCTCCTTACGTCCGCCCTACCAGCGCATCAGTTGCGTGATCTGAATGAGATTCCCGCAGGTGTCGTTCAGCATCGCGATCTTGGATGCCGTCACGTCCTTTGGCGGCATGGTGAACTCGGCGCCGCGCGCTTTCATGCGCTCGTAATCGGCCTGCACGTCGTTGGTGAAGAACATGGCCGCGGGCTGGCTCTGTTGAAACATCGCCTGCTGATAAGCTTTCGCTGCGGGGTTGCTGTTCAGCGCCAGCTGCAGCTCCGTGCCGTCCGGCTCCTCGGGCGAGACTACAGTCAGCCAGCGAAACGGTCCATTACTGAAATCGGCCTTCTTAGCAAAGCCCAGTACCTCCGTATAGAAGCGTAGGGCCTTATCTTGGTCATCGACGTACAGGCTGGTAACTTTGATTTTCATTTCTTTCCTCCTTTGTCACGTTGGCGGTTTGGGCCACGTCGTCCTTTCCTTGCCTTCCTTTTCGTTGGTGTTGCTTGGTCGGTGGGTTGCTCCACGCGGTTGCGATCCATCCGGTCAAGGTGGCGTTCGAGAGCATCGACATGACCGGACCAGAACCGGCGGAACTCAGCCAGCCATGCATCCACCTCCCGAAGTGGTTCCGGTTTCAGCCGGTAGAGACGGCGCTGTGCGTCCACCGTGGACTCCACGAAACCGGCCTCGCGCAGCACGCGCAGGTGCTTGGACACGGTCGGCTGCGGCATGCGAAGTTGACGCTCGATCTCTCCCACCGACTGTTGTGAAGAGACCAGGAGGCTCAATATCGCGCGGCGGTTCGGCTCCGCAATGATTTCGAAAACAGATTCCACTCTTTGTGTATACTCTAAAGAGCATATACGTGTCAAGGCATATACAAGCTAGAGCAGATAATTGTTCGGACAGAGAGAAAAGAGCTTTCACCTCTGCAACCCAGTTGCGGCGGAAGCGGGTGTTAATGCGGCCAGAGGTTGCGGCTCGAATCTTTAGCGCGTAGACGCGAGAGACAGATTTCGCACGCCGTCGCACGTGATGGCGCGGCACATGATACGATTCCCCGGTGGGCGATTCCGCTTGCGTTCCGGTTTCTGCTTCGGCCGTCTCCGCCAGCACGGCTAGTGCGCGGCACTCTGGCCTGGTCCGTGTTA
>DASRWO010000358.1:0-2758 GCA_035654555.1 Candidatus Deferrimicrobiaceae bacterium
GGGGTAACGATCTGGAATTCACGATGGGACTGCATCAGCAGAAGAAGAATCCCGCGGTAGGAGCGGAGAAAATCATCCGCATAGAAGTTTCGTGTCTGCGGCGAGAAATAAACTCCGATCGGATGGATCGGGGTGCGCGGCAGGTAAAACGTTTTCTCGTTTTGCTTAATCCAGGAGAAAATCTTCTTGCGAGTGGCAGGATCGTTGGATCCCGCCATGGAATGGCCAGGCGCATCCCAAAAATTCGCTCCCGCCATGACTTGGGACATCGCCAGATTCATCATGGCCTCGCGCCGGTCCACGACCTTATCTCCGTCCCAGGAATAGTTCAGGATCCAGGTAGCCTTCCCTTCCGCGAAGGCTCGGAAGGTGTGCATGCCGACCTGATAGTAGAACCAGTCGAGTGGCGTGCGGGATGATGCCATGTGATCCCCACTGCCAAATTCGTATTCGTGCGCGACGGCGTCGACCACCGGATAGAGGCTGTAAACATCAGCTCCCACGCGAACTGATTCGGACTCGATGCCGGGATAAATTTCCGGGATAGTTTTGATCTGCGGATTTACTGATTTGGCGTTCTGGTCGATTTCGTGCAGGAAGTCCGTAATGGTTTGAATGCGAAAATCAATCCAACGCCGAAAGTTGGGATCCGAAAAGTCGCCGATCTTTAAATCTTTTTTCGCATCGAGTCCCGTCTGCTTTTTGAACGCAGCCACGGTGTAATCATCGAAGCTGGCCCAGGTATCTTCCCAGCCCTCGAAGTGAGTCATCCAATACGGAATGTCAACGTAGATGCCATCAATTCCGGTCGCGGCAATTTGCCGGACGCGCTCCATATAGGTTTTGCGCCACTCCGGAGCGTAGGGACTAACCCAAACATCCTCGTCACCGGGCGCTATCCAAAAAGCCGTGCCGCCGCCGAAGATTGCGGGCTCACCCGTGATCTTGCGTTGCAGCCAGTCGGGATGATCTTTCGCAAGAGTGTGAGGCGCCTTGTCGCCATGGGCCGTGATGCATTCCGTGCCGGCGATGTAGACGAAAGCATAGTTTCCCACCGCGTGGGCTTTTTCTGCCACGGCCCGAATCGCCGCCAGCTTGGCCTTCGGATCAAGAAAACTCTCGTAACGGCCCGGGATGTCGTTGTCGACCTCGATGCCGAAAACGCCGGTTTCCTGAGCGTCGGCGACGATTTTATCTGCACTGTTCCTTGCCAGGCCGTACGCGCCGATGCGCACATAGTTGGTCCAGTTTTGTTCAACAGGAGTTGGAACTGCCGTTGCCGTTAAGGCGACAAGGATAAGAGCAGAAGAGAATGCAATTCGATGCTGAGGCATGAGATCCATTCATTTCTTGAGAAGTAGCAACGCGTTCTCGCGGTATACCCAGCGCAGCACGTCATCAGGAAGAAACAAACCATAAATGTTCCAGCGTCCCTGACGGGAGGCGTGCGACGGATACTCAAAATACTCGTCGCGGGTTTCCAGAAAACGATAGTGAAGACGATACATGTTAACGTCAGGAATCAGGTCGGTTCCGAAGAGAATGCGGCCCGAATATTTCAGGAAAAACTCGCGAGCGGTGTAAGGTTGGCGCCCCAGTTCCGCGCAACGCGCGCCGATATCGACGTAGAGATTCGAATGCAACTCGAGCAACCGGCCGACATAAGAGAGATCTTCCGGATGTTCGGCAACGTGCGCCGCCACAAAAGTAGTCTTTGGATGACGTGCAAACACCTTATCGCGCTGGCTAAGCAATTGTGATTTGTTGAATTGCGAGCCGTGAAAACTCCACTCGGGATGAGCCGCCAGTTCCTCATAGCGCTCGTTGTGATTGTCGATGGGCTGGAAAAAAGCATCCGGGTCGGCAATGTGGAACATGATGGGAACATTCAGCTCGGCAGCTTTTTCAAATAGCGGCGCGAGGCGCTCATCGTCCACTCGCAACAAATTTCCGTCTGCATCGCGGACGCTGGTCCCCAGATCCTTCCACAATTTCAAGCCGCAGGCGCCGTGCTCCACCAACTCTTCTAGGCGATCCACGCACCGCCTAAAAAAGCCGGGAGAGCGCAGGTCGCTCCAGTCCATCCAGCCGTAGGTGGAGAAGCGATCGCGATCTGCGTGGTGAAACTTATGAATCATTCGCAGGGCAGCTTCGCCGGTGCGCATGGTGATGTTTACAATCCGTTCGATTCCGCACTCGTCCATCACTCGCAGAACGTCAGAGGGCTCCAGGGAGTCCAGGTGATTGTGGTAATCGATGACGGGAAACTTCGGCCGAAGAATCTCGTGGACAGGAGAGACCAGCATGGAGCGCGGCTGAAAATCGCTAAGGTGCAAATCCACTTCGGCCTTCGCGGTCACCATGGCAACAAAAGAATCTTGTTCGGGTCCTTGGTTGCTCATGCAGATTGTTCCCCGGCAATCCGGCGGTGAGCCGGACGACAGGTGAAGTTTCGTTTTGTTGTGGACACGGTTTCCATTTATTACGAAATGCTTCGCTAGCGCTCAGAGTTTAATATAATATCGCGCTGCGCGGAAGCGGAATGCTTGAACAAAATTATGCGAGGAAAAATCGGTACTTTATTCTTCTATTTGTGTTCACTGATCGTCACGGCTGGCCTTATCACCGCAAGTCAATCTTCGAACACTTACGGCGGGGACGCCGGTGAGGCTCGAGCGAGCATCCGGTCGGATCGAATTATCCTGGAAAACAACCTCTTCGCGGCACGATGGTCATTCATCCACGGTAAAGTTGCTGA
>DASRWO010000359.1:0-5094 GCA_035654555.1 Candidatus Deferrimicrobiaceae bacterium
GGCGGAGGAAGCAAAGCCGGAATCGCGACTGCGGCGAATCCCCATCGTTCGAATGTTTTGGCAACCTTTTGCGCGCGGCGCTTGGAAAGCTTGCGTTCCATTGTTTCTTTGCCGCCTTTGCGGGCCAAGGCATAAGTAATGTAGCCGCCGATCATGGAGCCCAGAGTGGCCATTGCCGCGTAATAAGGCCAGGGATGGAAATGCCGTGCGGCCAGCCATATGGTAAGAACGTCCATGCTGCCGGTGAGCGGAATCAAGGAGTTGTCGGCGACTCCCAGCAGGACCAAGCCAGGACCGCCCATGCGGCGAAGATGCTGCCATACCGACATTGCCAGCCAAGGATGAAGATGGAAGAGCATTGAGTTGTAGGAGTGTACAGGCTAGGCTCTCGATTGCGCTATAAAGAGTTTTGCCGCGCTGAGAAATCTTACCTCTGGGGCCGCAGGCAGGGCTTCGATCTCGGCCGCATAACGATAGAAAAGTTGCAAGCCCTCCAGGCAAGCTGCGTCCAAATAGTAATAGATATTTTCCGTGAGGTAAGAGCGAATATCGGATGGGCTGATGCCGAGTTTTGAAGCCCATTCCAGCGAGATGCGATCGAGATTTGCGCGTTCAAGGCCGTGATTACGTGATTGCTGGAAAACAGTCGACAGATCCGGGGGAGAGTCTGCATCCTGGAGTGCCTCCTCACGAACTGCCCAGAAGGCGAAGACGAAAGGCTTACCTGTGTAACGAATCCACTCTTCAGCAAGGTCGAGCGTGAAATAGCGCGAGCGGTCGATCTGGAGCGCTGGATCTCCGATCAACAATCCGGAATCGTGCGCGGCCAGCATTTTATCGATATCCGGAGCCATAGGGGCAAACGTTCGGCCGCCACCCATCCACTTTTCAAACAAGATTTTTGTCAGCGCCACCGAAGTCATGGAAGACGTATCCAAAGCCACGGTGCGAATTTTGTCCACCGGTACACGACTTACCAGCAGAATGGAACGCACGGGCTGGCGCGAGGCAATCGCGACGTCTGGCAAGATGCTGAGCCCAGGGATTTGGGCGTAGGCGGCGGCTGGGATGATTCCGATATCGGCAGTCGCCGTCTGCAGACAGCGAGCACAGGCAGAAGGCAGGGTATAAGAGATATCGAAGTCCCGCCCGGCTTCGCCATGTTCGAAATCCCACATCAGGGGCGCTGTGTTGAGGTAGGAAATCGCAGAGATGCGCAGACGTCTCATTCCTGTTTTGATTTTAGCAGAGCGCTTTTCGATCCATCTTGTGATGTCTTTCCTTGACGCTACAGTCTACAAATGACTACAGTCCGCGCAGTCCATGGAACTTAGATCAAGGACTGGAGGATTGGACTTGCCAAACGCCCTGGCCTTACCCGCAACCCACATTCTAGAGTGGCTCGGCCTATCACTGACTTCGGGCCTGGGGCCGACGAAGGCGCGGAAACTGGTGGAACATTTCGGTAGCGTCGAAGCAGTTTTCCAAGCGTCCCTCACGGAACTGGAGGGCACGGGAATTAAGGCCGTTTCGGCGCAATCGATTGCCACAGGGAAATCAGCGGAACTGGCGCGGGAAGAGAGTGCCCGAGCCGCGGCCGCGAGCGTGACCATCGTTTCCGGCGAAGACGCTTACTACCCGGGCCGATTGAAAGAAATCTACGATCCACCTTTGGTGTTATATGTTCGGGGCGATCCCGAGGTGCTAACGCGCCCGGGCATTGCCATGGTGGGCACACGACATCCCACGCCCTATGGCTCGGGAATGGCCGAGAGGTTAGCCTGCGATCTCGCAGGACAGGGTTTGGTTATTATCAGCGGCATGGCACGCGGAGTGGATACGGCCAGTCATCGTGGAGCGATTACAGCGAAAGGCAAAACCGTCGCGGTACTGGGGACGGGCGCGGATGTGATTTATCCAAAAGAAAATTCGCGCCTGGCGGAGCAGATACTTGCGCTTGGGGGCTGCCTTATTTCGGAGTTTGCCATGGGAACTTTCGCGGCGCCGCAGAATTTTCCCATTCGCAACCGGATATTAAGCGGGATGTCGGTTGGCGTGGTTGTGGTTGAAGCAGCGGAATATTCCGGAACGCGAATTACGGCGCGTTGTGCGCTGGAGCAAAACCGCGATGTTTTTGCAGTGCCGGGCAATGTAACCAATAAAAATTCCTGGGGACCTAACACGTTAATAAAGCAAGGCGCAAAGCTGGTCGCGACCTGGGAGGATGTGTGGGAAGACCTGCCTCCAGAAGTCAAGCTGGCATTGACTCCTCCGCCATCGCCTGAATCCGGCAATGCGTCGTCGGCATCTCTATTTCCGGACGAAGGGCTTCCTCCCCATGAAAAGCGGATCCTAAGCTTGCTCAAGGCCGATGAAGCCACGCATATCGATGAATTGGTGGAGCAACTGGAAAACGAAATGTCGTCTTCAGAAATCTTCGCCGCATTGTTCGAACTGGAGCTGACCGGCAAGGTGAGGCAGATGCCAGGGAAGAATTTCGTGAAGAGCTTTTAAGAGTTGATGGCCGATAGCTCCGCCAGGTAACTTGTTGCCGCTGTCCCATTCGTGCTAGCTTCGAAACAATTCCAGGGAGTAGAAGGAACTGAGGGTGCATTGCTAAAGAGTTTAGTCATTGTCGAATCCCCGGCGAAGGCGAAGACCATCCAGAAATATCTGGGGAAGGGTTTTACCGTCGAGGCGTCACTCGGCCACGTGAAAGATCTGCCCAAAAGCACGCTGGGCGTCGATACCGACGACGAGTTCGAAACCGAATACGTTGTTATCCCCGGCAAGGAAAAAGTTTTAGCCAAGCTGAAAAAGCTGGCGGGTCCGATGGATGCGATCTATCTGGCGCCTGACCCGGACCGTGAAGGTGAGGCCATTGCCGCCCATCTTGCCTTCGAACTGGATACGAACGGTCATTCGAAGAAAAGCAAGAAGAAGAAAAAGGAAGATGCTGACAGCGTTCCGCGCATTCAACGCGTCACTTTTAACGAGATTACCAAGCGTGCCGTGCAAGCGGCTTTCGAGCATCCTCGTGCTATCGACCAAAATCTCGTAGATGCGCAACAGGCGCGGCGTGTGCTGGACCGGTTAGTGGGCTATCAGGTTTCTCCTCTGCTGTGGGATAAAGTTCGCCGCGGACTTTCTGCCGGGCGAGTGCAGACTGTAGCGCTGCGATTGATCGTCGAACGCGAACGCGAAATCAAGGCGTTCGAGAAGAAGGAATATTGGACGATTGATGCGCACCTTGCGGCCAGCAAACCTCCAGCCTTCGATGCTCGATTTCTGGGGAAGGGCGAAGAGAAAATTGAAGTCACGAACGGCGAGGATGCGGAGAAGATTCGCGCGGCGCTTGAGCAGGCCGACTGGTTGGTTCGGACGGTGGATAAGAAGGAACGCCGCCGCAACGCCGCCCCACCATTCACCACCAGTAAATTGCAACAGGATTCCTCGCGCAAGCTGCGCTTCAGCGTAAAGCGCACGATGATGATCGCGCAGCGTTTGTATGAAGGTGTGGAATTAGGTGAAGAAGGCCAGGTCGGCTTGATCACTTACATGCGTACCGATTCGACCCGGGTTGCGCCCGAGGCGATTCAGGAAGTGCGCGAATACGTGGGCAAGGAATACGGCGCGGCCTATCTGCCAGAGACGCCGAACACATATAAGGAGAAGAAAGAAGCGCAGGCGGCGCACGAAGCGATTCGGCCGACCTCAGCGATGCGGCATCCGGATCAGGTAAAGCATTACTTAAAAGAAGATGAATACAAAGTCTACAAGCTGATCTGGCAGCGCTTTGTCGCGTCGCAGATCATGCCCGCGGTTTTCGACCAGACAACCGTAGACATCGACGCAAAAGCAAAGAATGGAGACGTGTTCTGGTTCCGCGTGACTGGATCGGTATTGAAGTTCGATGGATTCTTGCGAGTCTACGAAGAATCGAAGGAAGGTAAAGACGAGGAAGATGAGGAGCTGAAGCACAAACTGCCAGCGCTCGAAGCCGGGCAAAAACTAACGCTGAAGGAATTGAAACCCGAGCAACACTTCACCGAGCCGCCGCCGCGTTACAACGAAGCCTCGCTGGTAAAAGAACTCGAAGAACGCGGCATTGGGCGTCCCTCCACCTACTCGGCAATTCTGTCGACCATTCAGGAGCGGCAGTACGTGCAAAAGTTAGGCGGCAAGTTTACGCCGACGGAGATTGGCTTGGTGGTGACCGATCTGCTAGTGGAAAACTTCCGCGATATCTTCGACGTGGCTTACACCGCACACCTTGAAGTGGAACTCGACGACATCGAAGAAGGCAAAGAGAAGTGGACCGACACGCTAGCCGGCTTCTATAAAAAGTTCCAGAAAGATCTCAAATATGCCGAAAAGCATATGGAGAACATCAAGCGGATGGAGAAGCCCACAGACGAGAAGTGTGAGCGCTGTGGCTCGCCGCTAGTAATCAAGTGGGGCAAGCACGGATCGTTCTACGCCTGCAGTACTTACGACAAAGAAGATCCGAACACCTGCACATTTACCAAAGAAAATCCAATCAACCTGCCCGACCTGGATAGTGCTGACGTTCAGGAAACCACTCAGGAAGAATACTGCGAGAACTGCGGTCGAGTGATGGTGCTGAAGCGCGGGCGCTTTGGGCAGTTCATGGCTTGCACGGGATATCCGGATTGCAAAACCACGCGGCGTCTCGATCAAGGAAAGAAAGTTCCGGATATACCGCTCGATGAATTATGCCCGAAATGCGGGCGCAATATGATGATCCGCCACGGACGATTCGGCGAGTTCACGGCTTGCAGCGGATATCCTGAGTGCAAGTATGTGAAGCAGAATTTTATCGGGGTCAAGTGCCCGGAGTGCAAAGATGGCGAACTGGTGGAGAAACGCGCGCGCAAGGGCAATACATTCTATGGGTGCGGAAACTATCCGAAGTGCAAGTTTACTTCAGCGCACAAGCCGATTGCCGAGAAGTGTCCAAGTTGCGGCAGCGAATATCTGGTGGAGAAATTCTTGAAGGCCGGGCCGGTGATAGCTTGCCCGAATAAAGAGTGCGACTTCGAGCGGGCGGCGCCGGAACTAGGAGCTGCGGCG
>DASRWO010000360.1:0-5962 GCA_035654555.1 Candidatus Deferrimicrobiaceae bacterium
GTGCAGGTCGCAATTATTCGGCCAGGGCCGATCGTCGGTCAGATGGTCAATCCTTTTCTCTTGCGCCGCCAGGGGCGCGAAGAAGTCACGTATCCGCATCCTTCGCTCGAGCCTGTGCTCAAACGCACGTTAGGAGTTCCACTGTTTCAGGAGCAACTGCTACGCATCGCCATGATTGCAGCCAATTTCAGCGGCGGCGAAGCTGAAGATTTGCGACGCGCCATGGGCTTCAAACGTTCAGAAACCCGCATGCGGGATATCGAAGCCAAACTGCGCGCCGGTATGACGCAGAATGGAATCTCACATGAAGCGCAGGAACAAATTATTCTTTCCATTACATCGTTCGCGCTCTACGGATTTCCCGAATCGCACGCTGCCAGCTTCGCGCTGATCGCGTATGCCAGCGCTTATTTGAAGTGCCACTATCTCGCCGCGTTTACCGCTGCCCTGCTCAACAACCAACCGATGGGTTTTTATTCTCCGGCCACTCTTATTACAGACGCGAAGCGGCACGGATTAAAAATACGACCGGTGGATGTGATGAAGTCGGAGTGGATGTGTACTTTAGAAACAGTTTCCAGTGAAACTATCGGAAGGGACATTCAGCCGATAGCCGGCGAGACGCCGGCGCTACGCCTTGGTTTGCGCTACGTGCGCGGCTTGCGGGAAGATGCCGGTCAAGCGCTGGTGCGCGAACGCAAGCTTACTCCATTCACATCGGTTCAGGATCTTGCCCGCCGTGTTCCCGAACTGCGCAAGGACGAACTAAATACACTGGCGGAAATTGGCGCGCTGAATTCAACAGCTAGTACCGAGTCCCTAGTACCTAGTAAAAACTTTGTCATTCCGACCCCCGAGCGCAAGCGAGGGGCGGAGGAATCTCGCAACTCGGTACCTGGTACTCGGTACTCGAAGCTCCACCGCCGGGACGCGTTCTGGCAAGTCGAGCGCGCAGTGCGTGGCTCCGGCCCCTTGCTCGATCATCTCCCTGAATCTGATTCGCCTTCGCCGCTTCGACCCATGAACCATGAAGAGCGGCTGGTTGCGGATTTCCGTGGCACCGGCCTCACTGTAGGACCGCATCCCATGGCTTACCGCCGCGAGTGGCTCACGGCCATGGGCATTCGACGCGCCAGCGAACTTCGTAATATTCCCAGCGGCAAGCGTCTGCGCATTGGAGGCTGCGTGATTGTGCGCCAGCGTCCTGGAACAGCGAAAGGTTTCGTTTTTCTAAGCCTGGAAGATGAAACGGGAGTGGCCAACGCGATCATTGCGCCCGACCTGTTTCACAGCAACCGCCTGCTGCTGGCTTCAGAAAAGTTTCTTGCGATCGAAGGGATTTTGCAGAATCAGGACAATGTAATTTCGGTGAAAGCCGAGCGCGTACTGCCGCTGTTCGTCACCAAAGCTGAAACCGTCTCGCACGATTTCCATTGACGATTTCTAACCACAAAGGACAAGCAGCTTCACGAAGTAAACATTTTCTGATCTCTTCGTGTCCCGGTCATTCTTCCGGTCTGCCGTTCTCCGCAGGCGCCAGCGGCAACCTGGTGGCGCCGCGCATGATGTCACGCTCCTGGGGTGAGAACATGCCTCGGAAGCGATTGGAATCGATAATCTGTTCCCGCTGCCCCGGCGGCAACGTACGCAGATCGCGGATAGCCGTATGCACCATGCGTTGGCGGTCGGGTGGAAGTTGCCGCATCCGATCGAACAATTGCCGCGCCTGATCTTTCTGAGCCGGCGTAAGATGCTCCCAGGTTTCCATCCGGTTCAGCATGCGCTGCTGCTGCTGCGGCGGAAGACTCGAGAAATGCTGTAATCGTTGTCGCAACATCTGCTGCCGCTCCGGGGGTAAGCGCCGGAAGCCAGGATCATTCTGCAAGGCCCGCTCCCGCTCGCCGGGCGGTAGACCCTGATAGTGCCGCAACCAGTCCCCGGCGTGACCCTGCCGACCCTGCGAATGATTTTGCGCTGCTGGACGTCCCTGTATTGGGCGGAAGCTATTATGTTGAGCCAGACATGGAGCACTCATAAGGGCCGCCGCAACGAGAACCGCCGCCGCCATCCATGCCGTTATGAAATTGCTTCGCAGCATTCTTTCCCCGCCCTGAAATTCCGCCCATTTTGCTCCCGCCGTTTCCACCTCGACCTTACGGGTTTGCCTTCACGTCATGTTGCACTTCGAGATCATCCAGCAAATCGAAATCCGCATACAGGTCGTGATTTTTTTCCAGCGCCTGCAGATCGCTTACCGCCGTCCCGGGCTCGGCCGTTTGGCCAGAATCCGCCACGACGTTCCTGCCGGAATCGTAAAATCCGCTGTCCCTCGTGAAGAACAACCCTAGTCCAACTCCCATCAGCACCGTCAACGCCGCAGCTAGCACGGGACGCCGGAACCATGCCAGCCAGCCCGCATGGGGCTTGGCCATCTCTTCTCTCAGACGCGCCTGCAAACGCACATCGAAATACGGCGATGGCTCCGGAGCCTTCCATTCATCCAGTAGAGCCATCGTCTGCCGGAACTCCTGCATCTTTCCCGTGCATACACCACAGCCCGCTAGATGTCCGCTGATCTCCGGAGTCGTCTCCATCAGGCCGGAAGCCAAGTCCGGCATCACTTCTCGAATTTCTTCGCACTTCATAACCCTGTTCCCCTTAATTTCTTCGCCAATGCTCACTTTGCAAACCAATAGCGGTCTTCAGATAAATTCTTTTAACTGTTCCCGCAAAGTCTCGTACGCCCGAAACAACAACGATTTGGTCGCCGATTCGCTCAACTTCAATACCTCGGCAATTTGCTTGTAATCCATTTGCTGATACTTATGCATGACGACCGCCAGCCGCTGCCGCTCGGGCAAAGCTTCCACTTTGGCCCGTATCGCGAGCGTCCGCTCGCGCCGCACTAAAGCCTCTTCGGCGGTAACCGAAGAGTCGGCCACGTCCAAAGTGGTGCCGGTTTCTTCGTCCGGTTCATCCAGGCTTACGGTCACTTCCGGCCGCTCGTGGCGCGTATCGCGAGCATGATTTACCGCTAGATTAGTCGCAATGCGATACAGCCAAGTCGTAAACTTCGCGCTGGCTTCGTAAGTGTGTCGCGACCGGTACACCCGCAGAAAAACTTCCTGCGCCAGATCCTCCGCAGCCGTCGTGTTACGCGCCATGCGGTACATAAAACTCACCAGTGGCCTGCGATATTTCTGCACCAGGTAATCGAAGGCAGACTCGTCTCCTGCCTTCACCCGCAGCATAACCTGGGCGTCCGTATAGCTCTCCGACGCGACGACCGGCTGAAAACTGCTAACTGGATGAGGTCCCATCGCAGCCATCAGCGGGCTGGGATCCATGGCGGCAGTGCTCACATCTGTTCGAACCCCGCCATAGCGGGAAAGTTGCTCTTTTTCTTGTTCCGGCGAAACCCCGGAACTTCCCGCAGATGATGGGGATACGGGAGGTTGGAATGGCCTGGTTTCGTCCGGCATCGAAGGTTACTTTTGGCATGGCACTGGCGGGCGATCCGAACGCCGCCTCCGCCCCTACCGCCGATAGGCTACCACGCCCTGAACTCGTATCCAAACCTCCAGTGTGTCAGAATCTGACCCTGTCGAGGGTATTACCGCCATCGATTATGAGGAGAGTTTTCCGGCCTTCTCTGAATATCTGACGCCTGCGCTCGAGGACCTAAGCTTCCCTGATTCTCGGGCCTGCATCTAGAGTTTAAAGAGATGACAAACTACGCCCACAAGGCGACCGGTTCGGGAAAAGAGCCCCGCTGGCTCGGGGCTGGAAAATGCCTGTTTGTAATCGTCCTGGCGATCCTGTTTCTCCTCCTTGCGAAGAGCATGGTGCACCATCGGTTTTTTAGGGGCGGGGTCAATCGCAATTACTCCGTCGGACAGTAGCTGGACTCGCCCGCCGTTGACGGTTCGGGCTGTATCTGTTTGAATCGTTAAGGTTGGGCGCTTAACTCAGCGGTAGAGTGCCATCTTCACACGGTGGAAGTCATAGGTTCGAATCCTATAGCGCCCACCATGTTTTCAATGCTTTAGGTTGGGTTCCGTGCCGTTTTCCGTGCCGTTCAGCGCAAGCCCCACAATCTTGCCGTGGGCTCCCGCCATGTCCCCTTTCACCGTAAATGTTCATGGTGGTGCGGATGTCGGCGTGTCGCATAACTTGTTGCTGTATGCCTACCGAAGTGCCCACGGAATCCAACTAGGTCCGATACGTGTGTCTGAATGCGTGGCTCGGAGATGCCCAAGACGGCTGCAGACGCACG
Source organism: Candidatus Deferrimicrobiaceae bacterium (assembly GCA_035654555.1). Lineage (GTDB taxonomy): Bacteria > Acidobacteriota > Terriglobia > Terriglobales > Acidobacteriaceae > Sulfotelmatobacter. The sequence goes on from DASRWO010000360.1 coordinate 4,277, forward strand.
CCAACATAATTTTTCACGAGATTTTTAATCTGCGATCTCAAGGTGCTCTCCCGTCGCTCACGTTGCCATCTTCTGTCCGTCTAAGCCAACCAGCGCAGCTATTAGACACGGAAGCCGCATCCGAGTGTTTTGTCCCGGGCTGCGCCTGAGTCGGCTGTTGTACCCACCGGAAAAAAGAGGAGTCTTCCATGCACAGAGCTCGCCTGCTTATCGTGCTTTCAGGCTTTTTGTCGGTAGTCAGTCTTTGCCAAGCGCAAACCCTGATGCTTGATCTTCCCCTGCAGAGTCAGCATGCCGTAGTTACGCAGCGTATCGGCATCACCGACATTACCGTCAACTACCACCGGCCCTTAGTAAATAGCCGCCAGATTTGGGGCAAAGTCGTGCCGTACGGACAGGTCTGGCGCGCCGGAGCCAACGAAAATACCACAGTTACGTTCACCGACCCGGTCACGATTGAAGGCCAACCGCTCGAAAAGGGAACCTACGGTTTGCACATGATTCCCGGCGAAAATGAATGGACTGTGATCTTCTCCAGGATGTCTACCGCTTGGGGCAGCTTTAGCTACAAGCAGGATGAAGATGCGCTGCGTGTCTCGGTAAAGCCACACGCTGCCGATTTCCACGATGCGTTGACTTACGACTTTGACGACGTCAAACCCGACTCCACCGTAATCACTCTGACATGGGACAAGGTTGCAGTACCCTTCAAGGTCGCCGTCAACGTCAACGACATCGTTGAAGCCAGCATTCACAGGCAAATACGCGGGCTCAATCAGTATTACTGGGAAGGCTGGGACGACGCTGCCGGATATTTCCTTGCCGGCAAAACGAATCTGGATGAGGCGCTCAAGGATGAGGATCAGTCGATTAAAGTTGAAGAGCGCTTCGACAACCTGATCAACAAGTCGCACATTCTTGAAGCGATGGGCCGCAAAGATGCTGCCACGGAATTCCGCAATAAGGCATTAGAAAAAGCCTCGCCGCAGCAACTTTACTTCTACGGGCGCCAGTTGCAGGGAGAAAAGAAACAAGAAGAGGCGTTCGCGGTCTATCGCTCAACTGCTAAGAAGTACCCGGACGAATGGACCTCGCACGTCGGTCTGGCCCGCGTTTTCAGCGGCGAGGGCGACTTCGACAAAGCCGTCCAGGAGATGCAAGCCGCTCTCCCCGGCGCGCCGGATGACGCCAACAAATCCAACTTGCAGAACTACATCAAGCGTTTGCAATCAAAAGACGACATCAACCGCTAGATCCGACTAACAACAAACTCAACGGAAAAGGCCAGCCGCAAGGCTGGCCTCGTCATTTGCTGTCGTTCTTACCAGACCCGGCAAGCGTTCGCCCGTACCATCTTTTGACCGGCCTTGCAGCCAAATGCCTTGGCGAACTCAGACATATTCGAATCCACGTTGTCGATGCGGAAAATAGGCAGCGAGTGTGGGTTTGTGGTGACGATCAAGCGAGCTACCTCAGGCCGCACGCTCGAGCACCACGAGTAGGCGTTAGCCAGGAAAAAGCGCTGCAGATAAGTCCACCCATCTGGACGTTTTTCATCGAGCGATTTCCCTTGCTTCTTAAGATCGGCCTCCAGAGCCATCAAAGCGAGATGGATGCCGCCGTTATCCGCCGTATCCTCGCCCTGCGTTAACAAACCATTTTGCTTTACTCCCGGCCCCGCGTCCG
>DASRWO010000361.1:0-3038 GCA_035654555.1 Candidatus Deferrimicrobiaceae bacterium
GACACTGCCGACGAGATGCACATTCCCGCTGCCAAGATTGTAGGATCCGTTCAGGTTGGCCGAGGCGCCGGGCAGCGCGAACGTAAGCCGCTCTGTCGAAACCACGCCGTCGCGAATTTTTACCTTTCCCTCGAGCGATGAGAGAACATCTGCGGCCGGATCGGCGCCTGCTTCGGTTGCCGGATCAGCCTTCGGCTGCTTCGAACCCTGCGCCCGCTTGCTGAAATCGCTGAGTGTCTTCTCCTTGGAACGATCAGTCACACGCTCATTCGGAAGATTGAAGCCGCCATCGACGGTCAGGCGCTCGAGAAACTTCGTCCGATCATGCTGCGGCGCCAGGTGCGCATGCGCTTTGAGCGAGACCACTCCCACAATCGGCGGCTGGCTCTCCAAAAATGGATGAAGAAGGTCCTGCGCGCGGCCCTTCGTAACCATCAGGTCAACATCGGTCGCCTTCGGCGTGTTCGGCGCACCACTAACACTTCCAGCGGCATTTACCGTAGTGGCTCCGAGTTTGCCTTCGACCTGGTGAAGAACAGTGTTGCCGTTGAGTGCGTTCACTGTGCACTGTACTCTCGCATCTACCGCGGCCGGCCTGCCTTTGCCGACCGCGAAGTCAGGCGTTTCTGCGGTCGCGTATACCTCGATCGCCGACAGGGCGCCCGTGAGGCGTCCTCTGGCGGAGAGCATGCCGCGCAGCTCTCCCATTTCACGGAGATTCACCTCGGTAAAGGTGAATGTGCCGGAAACATGCGTGGACCCCAGATCCTTGGGGACAAGCGGACCAAAGCTGCCACTCGCTCGAATGTGCCCGGTTGGGCTGGCGTTCTGCATATCGACGAAGTAGGAGACTGTCCGCCCCTTCTCCACGCCGCGCATGATAAGTTGGCGAATCGGAAAAGTGTACTTGCCGCCGTTCACGCGCAAGATGTCGAGGGTCGCGCCATGAATGTTGAGCTCCTCGACGGTAGTCACTGGGCCGGAAAACTCCATACTGCTGCCGGCAGGGAAATCCTCCCGGTTCGCCCTGCTTCCGACAGGCGGGATCACGACGTGCAGCCCCTTCACATCCACCAGGCGCACCTGCTTGCGAAACAGCAGCAGATCCAGCCAGCTTCCCTGCACGAGCAAGTCTTCTGTGGAACCGATCGGGGGTAGATCGGGCGCCGAATTGCGGCGCAGCGTCAGTCCTTTGGCTACAAAACCAGGATGAGGAAAGTAGATACGGTGGTACGCGCTCACCGTAATCCTGCTCGCGAAAATCTGCTCGAGCAGCGGGTGAACGTTGCGGTAGCGGTATGGCCAATGTTGGTCGGCGAGGTAAACGCCTGCGGCAACTAGAGCGGCCGCGGGCAGCATAACCCACAGTAGGCGCCTCCGTCTCCGTGGGTGGTGGGCCTCCAGAGCCGAAGCCTGCGGAGGGGTCGGTGTTTCTGTTGTAGGAGTTCCGTTCATGGGACCACTTTCGCGAGATCTGCAATTGGTTGAGATGCGCAAATGAGCAGCCAAATCTTGCCCTGTTGACGGGGCAGTTCCTGGCCAACCTTGGTATTGAGTCCCAGGCGAGGCGATGCATCCCTCGCAATTCGATGGGCGCGACCAGGTCGTCACGGCGAAGGTGGTCTCATTAAGCACATTGGTCGCGGTTACGCTGGTGGTGCGGTACATGGATGGACGCGAGAACGATGGAAGCCTCGAAAGAGGCGCACGCCCTCAATGCTCCCCCGGATCTGCTACACGCCAGGTGTCCCGGCGAAATCCGGAGGACAAGTGACAATCGAATTGATTTTTGACCGGCCAGAACGATAGTGTGGAGCGGGTGGCGCCGACTCCACTTTCGCGTCTTTTTGGCATTACTGGCCGCCGCGCGGTCGAATCCATCGCACCGCGCCGAACATTCGACGATGTCATTCTGCCGCCCACGACCCGCTGCGCTCTTGAGATTGCGCTGGCCCAGGTTACACAGCACGAATTGATATTCAAAGGCTGGGGCCTCGGGGAACGGCATTCAACCGGCCTTGGTCTCGCCTTCAATTTCGCTGGGCCTCCGGGCACCGGCAAGACCATCTGCGCCGAGGCCATCGCGCAGTCGCTCGGCCGCCAGCTTCTGGTCGTTCGATACGCCGAGCTCGAATCCATGTGGATGGGCGAGACGGCGAAGAACGTTGCCGCGGTCTTCCGTACAGCGCGCGAGGAGCAAGCCGTCCTGCTCTTCGACGAAGCTGACGCGATCGCCGGTCGCCGGTCGACCTCACTCGATAGTGGCTCCCAGCGCGAGTCGAACAGCGTGGTCAACGTGCTGCTGCAGGAGTTGGAGAGGTACACCGGTGTCGTGATCTTCGCCACCAATCTTGCAGCGAACTTCGATCCGGCGTTTGAGCGACGCATCCGGACGCACGTCCTCTTCGAGCTGCCAGGCGAGACGGAACGCCTCAGAATCTGGCAGGTGCAGTTGCATCCTCGAACGCCGCTTGCTTCCGACGTCGACTTCAACGCCCTTGCGCGCCGCTATGAAGTAAGCGGCGGAGACATCCAGAATGCTGTGCTGAAGGCAGCCCTGGCTGCAGCGGCTGAGCCCATTCCCGATTCCGCAAAGAGAATCCATCAGCGTCACTTCCAAGCGGGGATAGAACAAGTTATGGCGAGCAAGCGGGTGATGCAACAGTCGCTCTTTGCAGATCAAACAGTCGTGATGCCGGAGCCGGACGTTATCACCCCCGCAACCATGTCTCAAGCTTCGCGACTGTTGGCGTACGGCCTCCCCGGAGCGGCGCTGCTGATCGCGCTGATCGCGCTCGGAGTAGCACTGCTCAAATAGCTCGGCCTGCTCACGCGTCCTTTCCCGGTTGTCGACGGCCTCGTCCGGCCTGATGCTAGCGCGATTTACTTCTGGACAGGCGGTTGATCGCCCACAAGGCGCGCAAATGATGTTCAATAGGCTGGAAACCTCTCTGCTAGAGCGCATTGGCGATGATGTTTCGATTCGGGAGAGCGGATGCGCCACCGAGCCATGCTCAGCCGCGTTGCCATCTTCAGCG
>DASRWO010000362.1:0-5831 GCA_035654555.1 Candidatus Deferrimicrobiaceae bacterium
GATACACCTCTGGTCGCAAAACCAGTTTGTCAAGAAAATCATGCACTCTAGTTACTACTTCCATTTCTGTTACGAAATCCGAACACGGTCAGAGAAATATGACTTCGGTAATGGGAGGTTGCGGAGGATCCTTCGATGTTATGCGAACGTAGAGCGAGCCGCTTCTAATCGCGCAGGAGAAACGCTTGGAGCGCGGGTATTCTTTAAGAGCTGATCAATTGCTTCGACGGGGACGGGCTTAGAGTACAAGTAACCTTGAGCCATTTCGCAGCCCATGTCTTTTAGCATGTCTGCCTGCGTCTGCGTTTCGACGCCTTCCGCAACGACCTTCAGCCCGAGACCGTGCGCGAGCAGGACAATGATACGAACGATCTCGCGGGTTTCGAGGTCCGCGTCCATGCGCGAGATGAAGGCACGGTCTATCTTGAGCGTATCCACGGCAAAGCCCTGCAGCCGGCTAAGGGAGGAGTAGCCGGTCCCGAAGTCGTCAATGTCCAGACGAACGCCGAGTGCCTTTAACTCGGACAGCACCACGGCAGACCTGTCGGCATCGGACATAGCGATCGTCTCCGTGATCTCCAGGTTGACGCAGCTTGGATCTACTCCAGTCTCCTGCAACGTCTTTCCGATCTGAGAGGCCAGATCGGGCTGCGAAAACTGCTTGGGCGTTATGTTTACGTTGAGGGTCAACGGCGGATCAGATGGGTAGAGTGCCTGCCAGGAACGGAGTTGCAGGCAAGCGTCGTAAAGCAGTTGGCGGTTGATGGACAAGATGATACCGGTCTCATCCGCAACGGCGATGAACTCCCCCGGCATGACCAGACCTTCGGGACGCTGCCACCGACTGAGCGTCTCGAACCCCACGATCTGCCCGTTGCGCAAGGACACAATGGGCTGGTAGTAAACCCGGAACTGATTCAACTCGAGAGCTTTACGCAGGTCGGTTTCGAGTTGCAAACGTTTGATGGCGCCCGCGTGCATGACATGGTCAAACACCTCACAGCGGGCCTTGCCAGCGCTTTTGGCACGATACATAGCGATCTCTGCGTCGCGGAGAACGTCTTGCGCCTCCGCGCCGGGATTGCTGTTGTAAGCAATACCGACGCTTGCGGTCAGCACGATCTCTTGACCATTGAGGTCGAAAGGAATGGCCAGTCTCTCCTTAATGCGTTCTGCGACGCGAATGGTATCGCTGGGGTCATGAAGGTCTTCGAGGAGTACGGTGAACTCGTCGCCCCCGGGCCGGGCAAGCGTACTCTCGCCCGCCAGGCGTTCTGCGCTATCACCCAGGCGCGGCCGTGTAATAGTGTCAGCGCCACGGAGGCTAGCGGTTAGACGGTGAGCGATCTGGATGAGCAGGCGGTCACCGGCGGCATGGCCCAGACTATCGTTAAAAACTTTGAACTCATCGATATCAATGAACAAGACCGCGAACTTGAAGTCCGAGTGCCGCCTCGAAACGGTAATGGCCCGTTGCAAACGGTCGAGAAAAAGAGCACGGTTAGGCAGGTCGGTTAAGCCGTCGTGAAAGGACTGGTGGGCCAATCTTTCCTCGGCACGCTTCCGCTGGGTAATGTCGCGGTTCACGATAACCAGTCCATCAGTCTCACCTTCCAGGTTGCGTAGGGCGCTGGAGGTGGACTCAAGGAAGCGCCAGGAACCGTCCTTGTGACGGATGCGGTATTCTAGCCGCTCTCCACGGCCGGTGTTGCGAGCTTTCGCGGAAGCCTCGAGTACACGCGCGCGATCGTCAGGATGAATCTGATCTGTGGAAGAAGTTGCCGCCAGTTCTGCAGGATCATATCCCAGGATTCTCTGATACGCGGGACTGTTATAGAGACGTTGTCCGTTAGGATCGATCACGGCAATCATGTCCTCGGCATTTTCCGTAATCAGTTGAAACAGTCTTTCGCGTTCGGCCAGTTGCCGGCGGACTCGCTGCAACTGCCACTGTTGGTAAATGGTATAGATATCGAATAACAGGACGAGAGCAGCCAGCCCGCGAACCCACTCTTTCAGATTCAGCGAATAGGTTTTATCGGTGGGTAGGTGGAAGCCAGGAAAGGTCAAAGAAAGAATACAAAATGTCAGGACCAGGGTGACGGTTACGGCGGAACCCCAAAGCCACCATTCACGACCCTCGACCTGGCGCGTGCGTAAAGCGGCGGTCTTCGTGCGGCTCTCAGATATAAATTGTGTGCTCACAAGAATGCCGCCTGTTCACTTATCTGGATAAGAATTCTGGGGATAGCCGAATTCTAGACGAGAAGAATTGAAAGAAAAGTTACCAAAGGCCGAACGGATCGTTCGCTGATGCTGGCTTCGACCAATTAAGAAACAATATTTCCAAAAGAGCCCGCGCTCCGGGGAGGTCGATCCAAGCACGTCCCACCGGAAGCAGAAAAGCTTGCTCACGGCATTTCTGGTACGGCCAGAGGTAAGTAAATCCTCTTCGACGCGACCAATCGAAATACATTGTCTACCGTACGGTTCCCGTGCACAATCTGTCTAGAAACGTAAGTCCCCAGTTATTCCCTCAACGTTCTGTTACGAAATCCGAACAATTATAAAGAGATGACCTCCGTAATTAGAAGTTACTTATCTTATATGACACTCTAATCGCAACTTAATGATTGCAGTAGGTATTCAATGATCTGTAACTCGAACCAGCCTCTCACGGGCACAATTTTGGTCGCGGATGACCAGGCCTCTAATCGCGAACTGTTAGAGGAATTGCTCACTGCGGAGGGATTCAGGGTTGCGACTGTTTCAAACGGCGCGGCCGCCTTGGAGCAGTTGTCCGTAGTCCCAGTCGATTTGGTAATCCTTGACGTAATGATGCCCCATCTTACCGGCTTTACAGTCTGCGAGAAAATCAAGGCCAATCCTGATACTTATTTGATACCAGTGATTCTGATTACCTCTCTATCTGATAAGCAAGACCGTATCGAAGGGATCAGAGCGGGAGCGGATGACTTCTTGACCCGCCCCGTGGACCGCACCGAATTGCTCGCCCGCGTGCGCTCACTCCTCAAACTCAAGCTCCGTACGGACGAGCTTGAGCGGGCGGAATCAGTCCTGTTCACTCTCGCCCGGAGCATTGAAGGGAAGGATCCCTACACCCACGGCCATTGCGAGCGTTTGGCGGAGTATTCGGCTTCCTTAGGAGAACATCTCAAACTTTCGGAAGACCAGATTACTGCTCTCCGGCGCGCCGGCGTAGTTCACGACATCGGAAAGATCGCGATACCCGATTCGATCATCTTGAAGCCGGCGAGCCTTTCCCCCGACGAATGGAAACTCATGCGCGAGCATCCCGTGGTTGGAGAACGCATCTGTGCGCCTTTGAAGTCGTTTCGCTCAGTACTGCCGATCATTCGCCATCACCATGAAAAGTTCGACGGCTCCGGATATCCAGATGGGCTTGCAGGAGAAGCCATACCGATTACAGCCAGAGTGCTGCAGATTGTGGATGTCTACGATGCGCTCACGACGGTAAGGCCGTATAAGCCTGCCTTCTCCATCACTGATGCATTGCAGACCATGAAGATGGAAGTAGTCAAGGGATGGTGGGATCCGCAAATCTTCAGCCTGTTCGAGCAGTTTGTCAGGACTGGTACAGCTGATTTCCTATCGCGCCGCGCATCAGCGGGTCACTAGGCCCGATTCCACGGAATTTCCGACAGCGAATTGAGGAGTAGGCATGAAGTGGTCGATTGAGAAGAAGACTGCGGCTGGATTGGCGGTGGTAGCAATGGTGCTGGCGGGGGCTGCCGGACTGTCGTATCGGAGTTCGCGTGGGTTCATCGAATCCAGCCAATGGGTTTCACACAGCCACGACGTTCTTGCGGAGCTCGAAGCTACCCTTTCCGTCGTCTCGGATGCGCAGACCGCAACCCGGGGCTACGTCATCACAGGGCAAGAAACTTTTTTGGAGGCATATCGGAGCGCGGCTCCCGCTGTCCGCGATCACATCGAACGACTGAAGTCACTGACCTCTGACAACCCTCATCAGCAGCTTCGCCTTGCGCTGCTGCAGGTCGCGGCCGCTAAGAAGCTCGAATCTCTGCAAATAAATATTGACCTGCGAAGGCAACAAGGATTTGACGCCGCACGAGAACGTGTTGCGGCGGGTATCGGTACGGGGCAGATGAACGAAGTCCGGACCATCATTTACGAGATGAAGCAGGAAGAGGAAAGTTTACTAAGTCTTCGAAATCAGGATTTCGGTCTGAGTAGTCGGAAAACTACTCTGACGTTTTCAGGCATGATTTTCCTGGAGTTCCTACTCCTGGCGGGCGTTTATTACGTGCTGCGAAAGGACTTCACACGCCGCCGGACGGCCGAGGAGAAGTTGCGGGCAAGCGAGGAGCGCTTTCGTCTGTTGGTAAGCGGCGCTACAGATTATGCCATTTTCGTGCTCGATCCTTCCGGACATGTGGTCAGCTGGAATCAAGGGGCGGAACGTATTAAAGGTTATAAAGCCGATGAAATACTAGGACGCCATTTCTCATGCTTCTACTCTCCAGCAGACGTGCAGGATGGCAAACCGGAGCGCGAACTCCAAGTGGCGGCCACCGAGGGCCGCTACGAGGAGGACGGTTGGCGGATACGGAAGGATGGGTCACGATTTTATGCCAGTGTGGTGATCACAGCCCTGAAAGACGAAACGGGCAAACTGCGGGGCTTCTCCAAGATCAGCCGCGACATTACCCAGCGCAGGCGTGCGGAAGAACTACTCCAGGAGAGCGAGGATCGGCACCGCAAGTTGTTCGACAATAATCCGCATCCGACGTGGGTTTTTGACCGGGAAACACTCAGATTTCTCGCTGTAAACGCCGCAGCAGTACGTAGGTATGGATATTCCGGCGATGAATTTCTGGCGATGACAATCAAGGATATTCGCCCGGCCGAAGATATTCCAGCAATGCTTGAAACCGTCCGCAACCTTCGAAATGGAATGGAGACCGTCGGCGCCTGGCGTCACCGGCGCAAGGACGGAACCATCATCGATGTGGAGATTACGTCTTATTCTTTAACTTTTGCAGGCCGACCTGCGGAGGTTGTAGTTGCCGCAGACGTAACGCTGAGAAAGAGGGCCGAAGAGGAAAGAAAAAAATTCACTGAAGCCTTGGCCACGAGCAATCATGAGCTGGAAGTTCGCAACCGCCAGGTTGAACACGCTACAAAGCTTAAGAGCAAGTTCCTCGCCAGCATGAGTCACGAGCTACGAACCCCCCTCAATGCAATTGTGGGTTTTTCGGATCTCTTGGCAGAAGAGACGCCAGGACAGCTTAACGCCAAGCAGAAACGCTTCGTCAATCATATCAAGCAGGGCTCCGCACATCTGCTGCAATTGATTAACGACATTCTGGATCTTTCGAAGATCGAAGCTGGACAACTGGAACTGCGATGCGAAGACTTTCTGATAAAGGACGCTCTGCCAGAGGTTCTTTCCACAATCCGGCCGTTAGCGATGGCAAAGAATATCGCGGTTCAGCAGAAGGTAGAGACCGATCTTCCCATCTATGCCGATCGGGTCCGCTTCAAGCAGATTCTTTATAACTTGCTTAGCAATGCCGTAAAGTTCACGCCCAACGGTGGCCAAATTACAATCGATTGCATTGGGAAAGAAGGCCACGTATGTCTGTCGGTAACCGATACCGGCATAGGCATCCGGCCCGAGGATCAGCAGGTTGTCTTCGAAGAATTTCGGCAGGTCGAAGGTGGCAAGGATGGCGCCAGCGAAGGCACCGGATTAGGACTCGCCATAACCAAGCGACTGGTCGAGCAACAAGGCGGCAAGATCTCAGTGGAGAGCGAGTTTGGAA
>DASRWO010000363.1:0-11205 GCA_035654555.1 Candidatus Deferrimicrobiaceae bacterium
GACAACCGCCGAGAAGAGCACAGCGATTAGAGCCAGCCAGCGTCTCAAGCGATAGACCGGGAGCGGCATTGAGTTCAGTCTAAAGCAAAGGGGACGGATCAAGAGGGGCGATAGGAGCGGAGGCTCTGTCGAAGGCGCCAGGGTCAAGAAAAAAGGCAGGCGGACGCGGTAATCTGCGTTGCAACCCTTCTTGCGCTAACCAATTGACATGGAAAAATGAGTTGCGGCACAGCGTCCGCAACTCACTTAGTTCTGATTCGACGCACGATTCAATCTAGATCGCAGCGATTCCGTTCATCCCTGCGTCTTCTGACAAACCACCTGCATCGCCCAGACTGGTGAGGGTGCCATCCTCATTGATGCCGAAGATGCTGATGTTTCCCGCCCCCGAATTGAGGGTGTAGAGGAACTTGCCGTCCGCGCTGATGGCGAGATCCAGGTTGGTGCTGCCGCTGGGATTCGTTCCCACTATCGTGCCGGAGATCGGCGTCAGCGCCCCCGTTGAACCGATGGTGAACCCGGAAATCGTTGCCGAAGCGGAGTTGGAAGTGTAAACAAATTTTCCGTTGGGAGTGACCGCATGCCAGCATGTCGCCGCGCCGAGGGTCGGGACGCTCGCGCTAACAGGAGAAATCGTTCCGTTAGCGAGAACCGTATAAGACGAAATGGCGGAGGCGTTCGTGCCGCCTGTAGGTCCCGTCTCAACCACAAGCGCAGTTCCGTTGGGTGCAAACAAGACGGCGAACGCTCCCGGTTCGGCGCTTGGATTGACCACGATTGGACCGAGAGTACCGTCGGCTTGAACGTGGAAGGCATCGATATTATTTGTTGTCTTTTCCGTCACCAAAAGGAATTGACCGTCAGGACTGAAGGCCAACGATCCCGGTCCGGAATTGCCCGTGCTCAGATAGGCGAGGGAACCGTGGATCTGTTTGAGATGTCCGCTGCTGGACAGAAGAAAACCCACGACGTCGCTGGTACCTCCAGCGTTGACTACGTAGACCAAACCGCCGTGTTGGGCCACCGCGACCGGCTCGCTTCCGCCGCACGGTACCTTGTCGACCAAAAACAGATTTGCCCCGTTTACGCGAAAAACCGAAATATTCCCGCTGCCCGCGTTCACCGCGAAGAGCCAGGAATGATCGTCGCTGAGCGTGAGGGACCCCTGCGATCCCAGTGGATCGGCGGTTCCACCGCTGCCCCGCCCTCCCGTTGAAAACCTTCCACCTTCTTGTAAGGAACCGTCTGTGCTGCGTTTATAGGCAATGATTTCGTTCTTGTCAGCCGCATTCGTCATCGCGAATACAGCACCGCCTCTGGAGCTGTTGTTGGATTGGGCTATGCCGCTCGCTGGAAGCATCACACTGATGGCTACCACGGATGTGAGAAAAACACGCGTTAGGCTAAACATCGAAAAGCTCCTTGGTCTCTGAGTATGCGAACCCTCGCCGGGGCGATGACGAGCAGGGCGCAGCTATTCCCCGGCATGAGCTGCGTTCGCATCAGAGCTTTTGGGCGGGAGAAAGTTTCAGGTCGGAGCTAGATTTTGAAGCGGAAGCTGTGGATTTCTTGACTATCCTGTAACTTTCACAAGGTTCGCCTTGAAGTCCTGCAACGAAAGTTCCAGTCCGCCGAACTCCGGATGGTCGTTGTGGCCGATGGTGAATGCGATGTCGATAGCGTCGCCCGCCAGAAACGGCGTTTGCTGAAGACGTTCGGCCATATTCCAGCCCAGGGCGTCGAAAACGGTTTTAAGTGATCGGCGCTCACCACTCGGCGCCGCTGAGCCGGTATTTCCATTCGATTTCAGCTTTAGTTTTACGTGTTTATCTTTCAGTATCTTCGGCGGAGCGACTAAGCGAACATTACAGGCGCTGAATGCGGGCTCATGATTGCCGGTGCCATAGGGTTCCAGCAGTTTCAGCATTTGAAAAAGCTCAGGAGTGATTTCGCTGAGATCCAGTTCGGATTCAACGTCGAGAACGGGATCGAAGTCCGCTGCGGTCAATCGTGAGCGTGCGAATGCATCTAATTCCGCCCGAAGTTGCTCGACGTTTGCCGATGGCATGGCAAAGCCACAGGCGTGGGAGTGTCCGCCATAGCGGGTGAAAAGAGGGCTGCTCGACTCGACTGCTTCGAGCAGGTGAAAAGGACGAATGGAACGGCCAGAGCCGAACGCCTCTTCGCCGTCGAGCGAGATAACCATGACGGGACGGTGATAGCGCTCGACGATGCGCGTGGCTGCAATGCCGATCACGCCCCGATGCCAGCCCTCGCCATCGACCACGATGCAATAGGCCTCGCACAAAGCAGGATCGCCGGCAATTCGCTCCTCGATTGAACGTAGAATGCGGCGCTCTTCTTCCTGCCGTTCGGCATTCAGGCGATCCAGTTTTCCTGCAAGCAGCCTGGCTCGGTCAACATCTTTCACGCTAAACAGTTCAATCACATCGCGGGCAACATCCATGCGCCCGGCAGCATTGATTCGCGGAGCGATGCGGAAGGCTACTTCGGTGGAATTAGGTGGACGCTTGGTCGAAATCTGCGCAACTTCGAGCAGTGCCTTCAGCCCCGGATTCACCGCACGGCGCAGCGCATCGAGGCCGAGGCTGGCGAAGACACGATTCTCACCGGTCAGTGGAACCGCGTCGGCAATTGTCGCAATCGCGACAACCTTCATGAAACTTAGCAGCAAACGTGTCTGATCTTTTTCCGCGAGCCGGCGCTGCATCAATCCCTGCGCAACTTTAAACGCGACGCCCGCGCCACAAAGCTGCTTGTAGGGATATTCGCATCCGGCTTGATTCGGATTGACGACCGCATGCGCCTTGGGAACGCCATCCGGTCCGGGCAAATGATGGTCGGTGACGATCAGATCGACGCCGAGGCGATGCGCGGTTTCCGCGGGAGCGAAGGCGCGGATTCCCATATCCACGCTGATGATGAGTCGAATGCCCGCGGCGGCCGCGCGTTCGATCACGTCATCGCGCATATCGTAGCCTTCGCGAATGCGGTGCGGGACGTGGAAATCGGCCGTGCCTCCGCAGAGTTCGATGGCAGTTTTCAGAATGATGACGGCCATCGTGCCGTCGACGTCGTAATCACCGTAGATCAGGATGGGCTCTTTGCGTTCGATGGCGGCATCGACACGATCGACCGCGCCGCGCAGTCCGGTCATTTGTTCGGGAAGATGCAGATGGGTGAGCGAGGGACTAAGAAAACATGCTGCGGATTCAGCATCGCTCAATCCTCGGCGGAGTAGCAGGCTTGCCAGCGTGTGCAGAGAACCGGCACTGGCCGCGCCGGATCGTCCATTCAAACCGTGAGAAGCAAAAGGGAGTTTGCGCAAGCTAGCAGCCAAGGCCTGCACCTGCGCTGGATCATCCGCCGCCAGTTGCCAGCGTGCGTTCCCTCGCACGATTAGTTCTCTTCGTCCTGATCCGGTTCGTCGATGGGAATACCGCCGAAATCCTCGGAGACTTCGAGCAGGCGTTGGTAACGGTCGTACCACTCGGTGCCAGACTCACAAAGAAACATCGATCCCTGATACGCCCAACCGAGCTGCAAAAATCCAACCTTGCCTACGTGCGCGCGCAACCACCGTGCATCTTCCACGTCATCCCCGTCGCTGAACTCAGAGTGTGCCAACCGCTCCACCAACTCGTCAAGTTCCCCGCGCTCCAGCTTCCACGAATGCATAGTAAGGAATGGAGCGCCGGCACTCTTTGCCAGTTCGACAAAATCTTTCCACCCATCGGGATTATTGCCCATCTCCCACATGACACATTGCACTTCGTCGTAATCCACATAGCCGTGGAAACGGCTCATGCCATGGCCTTCGATGAAGGCGATCATGTCATCTTTTAGGATTGTCAGGTCTTCTGCAATGGGTGGCATAACAGATTCTGCTTACGAGCATATTGTAAGCTGTTTGGGCGGGAAGGTGCTAGCGAAGTCTCGGCTCAACTCGCCAAAGCTATTCGATGGTGCGGAGGCCGCGCCACTTCGAATCCGCCAGTACAACCGAGGTTTCAACCTGGCGGGTGGGGATGTTCCAATACTCTTTGAGTAGCCGATCTTTCTCCTTCGAACTAACCCTTTGAAAGCCGTATCTTTCGTAAAAGCGGATTGCCCAAATTGCGTCCGCCCAGGTGCCAATCAGCACCGGACCGCTCGTCTGCTTGAGCAAATGAGCAAGCAACTGTCCACCAATACCTTGCTTCTGACTGCTGCTAAGAACATACGCGTGGCGGATAAGAGTTACATCCCGGACTCGCTGAATGCCCATTACGCCGGCGAGGACGCTTGTCTGCTCCTGGCCCCAGAACACGACACCACTATCGATTTCGCGCCGGAGTTTCTCCCGAGACATATACGGCTCGGTCCAGCGATCAGCAGGAATGATTCCCTGATAAGCCTGCGCACCGTCGTTGATGATGGTCCAAATGAGTTCGAAGTCGCCATCCTCACATCGGCGAATCATGAATTGCGCAGCCTCCGGTTCGTGAACGCCGTGTTACACTCTATGGTTCACAAACAAAACCCCTGCTGACACAGGACATTCTATCCGCTCATGCTTCTTTCCAAGGAATATGTGGGCTACCTGGCCCGCGAAGTTACCAAGAAACTGATTGCCGGTAAGGCTATCGAAACCACCGCCGTTCCCAAAGTCACGGAGCGCGTGCACGCCGCTCTGCTCGATGAACTCACTCTCGAAGACCGGATCAACGATGAGGTACGGGTGATCCTCGAAGCTTATTCAGAAGAGATGAACAAGACCGGCGCCAACTATCAGGAAATGTTTCGCAAAGTGAAGAGCGAACTGGTGCGCAAGTACAAGGCGGTGCTGTGAGACTGAGCCGCGATAAAGTAAACGTACTGGCGCGCGCCGTGGCCGACGCCCTCAAGAGCATGGACGAAGTCGATTTCATCGAAGATCCGAACACCATCCGCCAGGAAACCCGCAAGATTCTAGAAGACCTCCTCAATCAGGAAGCGAGAATCGATCAAGCCGCCAGGCTCAAGATTGAAAGCCAGAAGCGCACCATCCTCGAAGGCTCGCAGGAGTGGGATATTCTGTACCGCAAGTATTACAACGAGGAAGTGAAGAAGCTGGGGATGTGAACGCGCTCAGCCTGAACCCGGTTAGCGTGAACCTGGGTCAGCTCCGATCGTCTCAAGGCGGTCTGGTCAAAGCGGTCTGGTCAAAGCCTTCCGGCGATTGCCTGGATCGATAACACCGCCCCGATCCCAGCCAAGCTCACGTAAATATATTTCAGAAAAGCATCTCCATGCAGGCGATGATTGATCGCTCGGCCCAGAAACACAGCCAGTACCGCGGCCGGAAGCGAGAGCAGATAGAAATGCGTTACGGCTGGAACCCATAGTCCGGCCAGCCAATAACCAGCCATGCCAATCATGCTGGCGGGTAGAAAATAACCCTGCAGAGTGGCGCGGAAATGTTGCGCTGACCAGCGACGCGTGGCCCCGTAAATGGCGAGCGGCGGGCCATTCATGCCGTAGGCTCCGCCCAGCACTCCGGCGCAGAATCCACAAGCCAACAGCCATCCCCGACTGTCGCGTTTTAACTCCGGCGGTGCGCCTCCGATTGTTGTACGGGCCATTAGGGAATAAACTGCAAACCCAACGATAATCAATCCGAGCGTGGCCTTGAGAGCCCGTTGATGACCGCTGGTTAGAAGCAGAAGACCCAGCGGGATTCCAAACAGCGTCGACAGAACCAGCCAGCCCGTGCTACGCCAGTGAATTTTTTTCCAATCCTGCACCACCACGATAGCCGCGATCGTGATCGACACCAGCACCGCGAGCGGAGCAGCAACTTCAAGCGGAATAAAGAAAGCCAGCAGAGGAACGGCTACGAGCGCCTCGCCAAACCCGAACGTCGATCGGAACAAAGTAGCGATGAAGACGATGAATAGAACACCTACGGTAGCAACGTCGATTGCCGTCTCCTCGAAGCGCAAACTTCAAACGAACTAGCTCCGAACGAACTAGCCCCGAACGAAATCAAAGACAAATAATTCTCTCACGATACAGCGACCCCATAGCAGAAGAAGCTATGCGGCGGGCGCGGTGATCCAACATTCTGTTGAGCACGTTCTATAAAAAAGCCCCGCGCGTTCCGCGCGGGGCCACAACCAGGAACACTTACGCAATTTTCAGGCTGCTTCCCGCCGCCTCTGAATCGTATGCAATTGCTGCAGATATTTCTGCGCATTGCTTACGATCTTTCGTTGCGGCAGGCTGTTCACCCACAACTCGTGAGGGATATTGCGGCGCTCGCGGCGAGTGCCGACTGCCCCGCGGTTGCGCAGGTTGGTGGGATGTTTCTCCGCCGTCTGTTGCTGCCAGCCACTCCCGGAGTTCACGGTAAAGGTCCCGATGTAGCCTCCCGCCAACAAATGCAGCGGAAGATGAATCTTGTTCCCGCGGTCAAATTGGGTGGAACCCTCCGTTCGGAAACTTTCGAACCAAGCAGGATAAACAAAATCGGAAACGAGAATGTTATCGATCGAGTAGCCGAGGCTGTCATCTTCGCAGGCGTCACATACCTCGTAGGCATAGAGCATTCCTGCCGTGTTGCCGCTTTGCACGAAGACCGTGAGATTGATATTGGGATCGCCGAGCATCTCCAACAATTCATGGCTGGCAGTGACGGTCCACGAAGTGCCGGCCTTCAGATCGCTGGTGGCAAACACCTTGCCGATGGGTAGACCTTCGCTGGTTAGGTCGTGGTATCCGAGAGCGTTCGCCTGATCAGAATCATCGAGCAGAACGAGCCACCAACTCCCGCTAGCTGGTTGCGTGCCTTTAGGTACGATGGTAAGTTCAGCGTCGGTTCCCCAAATTGGGCGAAAGTCGGTGGTGACTTGTTTCTGGAGCGCGGCTACGACCGGCGTGACATCCGCGTCGGCGAGCACCGTGCTCTCGTTAATGACAGAGATTTGAATGGTGGGAGTCTGAGCGTGCGTGGTTTGTGGCATATTGACTTATCTCCTGGAAAACATATTCGGAGAACGCGCAGCTTTAAGGTTGCGTGACTCTGTTGCTAAAAAGCTTATACGCGGAGCAGGCACGGGAGAACGATTTCGCCAGCAAAAAAGCGGGTGATGTTCCAATTTGGAACAACGTCACGAGAGATCAAATCATCTCAGCCTTCTCTTTCAGGTTTCGTAAGAAGAGATCTAATCGACAGGTATAACTTAGGAGTGAACGCTTTTGGTCGAAAACCGGTTGACTTCGAGAGTCTCGCAAAAGGAAACGTGCCAGGAACCTGAGGTAGGATTTTGCAGCATGCATAGTCCCGCTGAAATTACGAATGTAGTAGTGCGAGCCGCCACAGATGCGGGGTTCGAACTTGCTGGCATCGCTCCGGTCGAGGACTCGCCGGAACTCGAGTATTTCCCCCTCTGGATTGCCGAGGGGCACGCCGGCGAGATGAAGTATCTCGAAGCGCGCGATGAACAGGGTCGGTTGAAGCGTGCGTCCCTGGCGAACTCTGCTCCGTGGGCACGAAGCGTGGTGGTATGTGCCATCAATTACAACACGGCAGAACCGTATTCCACCGACGCGCGCAATCACTCTGGCGAAAACAAACAGCGCGGATGGATTTCCCGCTACGCATGGGGCCACCACGACTACCACGATTCGGTGATGCCGCGTCTTTTGCGAGTCGAGGCTGCGCTCAGAAGTGCGGTTGCCAGCGACGATCTGGTGACTCGCTGTTATGTGGATACCGGTCCCATCGTCGAGCGCGTGGCAGCGAAGTATGCGGGCATCGGATGGATCGGGAAAAACACTTGCATCATTAATCAGAAGATCGGTTCTTGGATGTTCCTCGGCGTAATCCTGACTTCGCTCGATCTCGCGCCCGGCCTGCCCGCACCGGACCGCTGTGGCAGTTGCACACGCTGCATCGATGCCTGCCCGACCGACGCATTCATCGCGCCATATCAGCTCGATTCCAACAAGTGCATTGCCTATCTCACGATCGAAAAGCGCGGCGCGATTTCGCAGGATAAGAATGAAGACCTTCGTCCCGGCATGGGACGGCATGTTTTCGGCTGCGACATTTGCCAGGATGTTTGCCCGTGGAACCGGAAAGCGCCGGCGAGCACTGCAACCGAATTTCAACCGCGCGAAGAACTGGTGAACCCTGCGCTGGAATGGCTGGCTGATATAAGCGCCGAGGAATTCGGCAGCACCTTCAAGACCTCTCCACTGCGGCGGGCGAAACGCGCCGGAGTACGCCGGAACGCCGTCATCGCCATGGGCAACAGCGGAGAGCGCAAATTCCTTCCACAGCTCAAGAAACTGGCAACCGACGATGACGAAGTAGTGGCTGAGTGTGCCGTATGGGCCGCCCAAAAACTGAATTCATCAGATTAGCTTTTGGCGGAGCATCATCTTCCATGCCCATTTAACGAGCCTTTCATGATCAACACGTATCCAAGCACCAACGAATGAGGACATTCGCTGGGTCAGTATTGCCATTCTGACTTCCGTAACTGGTCTCGCTAATTTCCAGCAACTAAACTACTGAAACGGGGTTCTTAATTAAGGGTTTTTACGGAGGGAGAAGTATGCGTAGTCTGGTTCAAACGCGACGCTTGATCGGACTGTCGTTCATGATGGTCATGCTCTCGGCAGCGACTGCGCACGGCTCGGCCACGCTTCTGCTCGAGGAGCCTTACGGCAAGCTGGGATTCTTTACGGCCACGGGACATGCCGCAGTTTATCTCTCCGGAGTGTGCGCGGAAACTCCGATCGTTCTGCGACCTTGCGCGCCAGGAGAACTGGGCGCCGTGATCAGCCGTTATGACGGAATAGGTCACTACGATTGGGCAGCGATTCCTTTGATTCCTTATCTCTACGCTGTCGATCAGACGGAAGACATTCCGCTGTTCGCAGACCCGAAGATGGTCAGCTTTCTGCGCGACCAATACCGCCGCAAGCATCTGCAGGCCGTCGCGCCTGATTCCGCAGACGGAGCCACTCCGGGCGGAAACTGGTATGAATTGGTAGGTTCGGCCTATGACCGGGCTGCGTACGCGTTCGAAATCGAAACTTCTGCCGCGCAGGACCGGGCTTTTATTCGCGCCTACAATGCGTCGCCAAACCGTTCTCACTTCCGGACCGTCTCTCGTAACTGCGCCGATTTCGCGAAGGACGTGATCAACTTCTACTACCCGAAAGCTTTGCATCGCAGCATCGTCGCCGATGTAGGCATCGCCACACCCAAGCAGATGGCGAAGAGGATGGTTAAGTTCAGCACTCGCCATCCTCAGTTCGCATTCTCGCGATATGTGATTCCGCAGGTTCCGGGCAGCGCTGCGCGCAGCACCGCGGTCCATGGAGTGGTGGAGTCATTCTTTAAATCGAAAAAATATATTGTTCCCAGCGCCGTGGCCAGCCCGGTTTTTGCCGGATGCGTAGCGGCCGTGTATTTGGGCACCAACGCTGATCACTTCGATCCGGCGAAACGGGCGATGGTTTTTAACGCTGACCGGGAGCTCGAACCTCCCGTTGGCGCGGAGGATCGGCGATCTTACCAGCTCGAACTCAATCATCTGGTCGCCGCTGATATTGCCGATGCCCCCGGAACCCGTGTCGAGAAGACGCTGGTACGGATGATGAACAATGCTGCGCCCGGCTTCGATCCGGAGGGGCATCCAATTCTGCGCATGCGGGTGGGAGACGAAGCGGTGACCGTAGGCCTCGCGCAGAGCAACCTCTTTAAGACGCAATCCTCCGGACGATTAGCCCAGCAGATTCTGGAGGCCAGGCTGCGGGAGGAACTACGTCGCGGAAATCCTCCTAAAGTCTCCGAAAGCGACGTGCAGCATGACTGGTCGCTGCTGGAGAAAGCTCGGAATGTTCCCGATGATGAAGTCGCCATTGGGTCTAACAGATCGTCGCCAACGGCCGTGCAATCGCGCTGGATCCGGACCGGAAACCGCCCGTAGTCGATCGGGCAAAATCAGAAAATTCGCAACTTCCGCAAGCAGTCCTATTGATCTTGTTGAGGCTGCGGTTGGTGCGGAGCTGGCATCACCGGAGACGCGCCCGGCTGGTTGGCCTGTTGTTGCTGCATCTGCAGTTGACGCTGCTGCATCTCCTGCAACAACTGCTGCGGAGTCTTTATTCCCGGCTGGTCTGGAGACGCCGCGGGTTGCTCCGCTTCCGCGGCATTCTGGTCCGCGCTCTCATCTACGTTCTCTTCTGCCGCCTCCGCCTCTGCATCCGCCGTGGGGTTAGTAGCCACTGGTGGTTGAGCGCCATTTGCAGCGTGGCCGGGTTGGCCGGCTGGCGTATCCGGTGTTTTGGCTACCAAAACCACTCGCACCAGCGCGTTGGCATCTTCCGGCGATCCCAGCAAAATGTAATTGAAGCGCGATCCATTCAGCAGTTGGGCCATCACCTCCCGGGCGGGCGCAGGCCCCAGACGCATTGCCACGCGTTCGTTGGCCGCGGCCGGAATTTCGATGTCGGCTGAAGTATGCTTGCGCACGCTGCGCAGAATGTCGCCCAGCGTTGAATTTGGCGCGTTAATCGTCAGAAGTCCATTCTCATAGCTGACCTCAGGCGCAACCGCGGGGATCGCATCCAGTGGAACCTGGGGTACCGGACCCTGCGTTCCCGAGGGCAGTGGAGGCGGAACGGTCTTCTTTTTGCTGTGGGCGCGATGAGTGACCGGGGTAGTTTGCGTGTCTGCGCGTCCCGCAATCGCTGTGCACAACATCACGGCTAGCGCGAATCTCGTGATCTTTAGTTGAATACCCATGAGAACTCCTGATTCAGGTCGCTTTTCTGCGGGGGGAACTGCAAGATTCTTAACGATTCTAACACCGCTTTAAGCTTCGCAGTTCCCTCTTCCGCGGCAGCCAGTATTCCTCTACCCTTCAGAACGTATTGACTTTATTCTCTTGCAGGTCGACCTTAAATATCGGACTGGACGGATGTTTAAGTTCTTGCATTCGCGGGATATGCACAAGCATACAATTTTCTGGGGAGAAAAATAGCGTGGCTGATGCAGAATGTTCTCGGAAACATTACTTAACAGGAAAGACGGCTCCCATGATTCGGCTGAGCACTTTGTTTTTTGCATGTGTTTTGCCGGCGCTGGGGATCTGCGCAGGCGCTGCGCTTGCTGAAACATGTACCACCGCCAACGATGTGGATCCG
>DASRWO010000364.1:0-6055 GCA_035654555.1 Candidatus Deferrimicrobiaceae bacterium
GAAGGTGTGAGCATGAACAAATGTGCCGGGTACGCCCTCCGTTTCAATGGCTGGCATATGACAGGAAACGCACTCGCTTCCGGAGCTCCCCATTTTGTGATGAGTGTGTTCTTCGAGACTGGCGGTGTGAGGACCGTTCGGGGATGAGGGACCGTGGCAATCCAAGCAAATCTGATTTGCGGGCTTGCGTAACTGAGCGCGATTCTCGGTGCCGTGCGCGTCGTGGCAGGAAGAACATCTTACCCCGTGCTGGTACATGACGCTTTGCACAAAGTCATTGCCCTGCATGCGGTTCTTGTGCGCTGTGCAGTCCGGGAAGTAGTAGAAAGTGGTTTGTCCCAGCGTGCAATCCTCAAGTTTCCAGAAGTCCTGTAGTTTTAGGCCGACGTGATAGCCGACCGGCCAGTCGTAAAGCTTCCCTTCAATTGGGTTGTTAAGAGGTTGTCCCTGCGAGTGACAGGAGACGCAAGTATCACTCCCTGAGACATCATCCATCTGGGCCGGATTGAGGATATTTCCGTGCGAAGGATGCGCAACATGCTCACTTCCGGGTCCGTGGCAGCGTTCACAACCGACATTCCACTCTGCGACTTGCTTCGTCTGAACGTTGTAATCCACGGAGTGGCAGCCGTCGCATAGCGGGCCAGTGGGTCTTCGCATGTTGTCTGGAGGGTACAAGGCAGCCCACCAGTCCCCGCCCTTCGCGACCATATAGGGACGCCATGTGTGATTACCAAAGTCCCACTGCGCAGGCAGAGGAAAATAGTCGTCACCGATCTTCGTGAAATAACGCTGCTTCCAGATGCTCCCATAGACGAATGCGACTTGATCTTTGCTGAACTTCGCAACAGTGTTGGTGGACAGGTCGGGCGCGATGGCATCTGGATGGGTACGCGGATCACGGACAACGTTTGCCATCGGCGTTTTCTTCCACCGGTCATAAATCTCCGTGTGACACTTCTGGCAAGACTGTGAGCCGACATAATGTCCCGAGGCGGCCATCAACTGTTGCGACCGATCTTCACTGGTTAATGTTCCTAGGCTTCGGATGAACAGCACGAGCTTCCAACTGGTACCAGAGGATTCAGTGTGCGGATTGCCCCAAGCAGGCATTCCAGTGAGTTGCACACCGTTTTCGATGATGTAGTGAATCTCGCCATCAGTGAGATTTTGCGTCGTACCGGCACGAAGATCAGGAACTCTAGGAAAGAGGTTCAATCCCATCTGGGTTTTTCCACTGCCGTCAACGCCATGACAAGATGCACACTGATTCAAAAAGTATTCACGGCCCTGCTGTACGCTCATCGAGGTCGCTGAAAATGGATTTTTGTCGTTGCGTTCATGTCTGGGAATGGAGAGGTTTCGTACCCTACGGGCGACAGCAGTCTCCAGCGGTGAAGGTGTTGCGGTAGCACGGAAACCTCGCCGAATCACCAGAACGGCCATCACCGTCCCGATGACTATCAGTAGGAGAACCGCTGACACGACCAGTCTCAAGATTTTCATACTGCCCACTATGAAATGCGAACGGATCTCTATACTTGGGTTGCAGGCGATTTTACCTGAACGATCTCGAAGCAGGAGGAGCATGAGAAAGGCCGCGTGGATTTTTCTAGTGCTGGCGGTAAACGTGTTGTCTTCGTCTCTGGTCGCCCAAGATGATCGTCATCGTCCCCTCGTTTTGACTGGGACCATCCTATTGCCGAATGTGCAGGGGCGGATTGATCACCTGGGCTTCGACCCCAAGGGCAGGCTGTTCATCTCCGCCTTGGGCAACAATAGTGTGGAGGTCATTGATGTTTCGGCGGGGATTCGATCAAACAGCATCACCAGCATTCCAAAGCCACAGGGTGTTCTCTACGTCCAAGAACTGAACAAGCTTTTCGTCGCGAGTGATGAGGGCAAGTTGTATATTTACGACGCCTCATCGTTCAATCTCGTCACCTCAATCGATTTCGGCGACGATGTTGACAACCTCCGCTATGACAATTCCAGCAAACAGGTTTATATCGGTTTTGGCGACGGCGACGCAGGGGCGATCGGAGTTGTAGACGCTGCGACAAATAAGCGGTTGCCGAAAGAATTCAAGGTAGGTGCGCACCCCGAGTCTTTTCAGTTGGAAACATCAGGACCAAACATTTACGTGAACGTGCCCGATCTGAAGCAAATCGCTGTCATCAATCGCAATACCGGTGCCGTTTCCCATTGGCCGGTCCCGTTTGACGGCAATTTTCCGATGACGCTTGATGAGGCCTCTCATCGAGTGTTCGTGGTGACACGTGCACCAGCTCGTCTTGCAGTTTTTGACACGAATTCAGGAAGTCTGGTTGCGGCCTTTCCGTGCGTCCAGAACTCCGATGACTTGTACTTTGACGCGGTGCGGAAGCGTGTCTATGTTCCCGGAGGAGAGGGTTACATCAGCGTATTTCAGGAGAAGGACGCCAACCACTACGAACTCCTTGCCAGGATTCCCTCGATTGTGGGTGCGCGGACTGCCGGCTATTTTGGGAAGGGAAGGAAAGGATTTGAAGTCTTCTACGTCGCGGTGCCAGCACGCGCCGAGGCAGGAGCAGAAATATTGGTGTATACCGTGCAAGATTAACGAAAGCTCGATGCCCTACTTGCGGAATTTGAGAACAACAGCAGTCGCGGCCGAACTCCCAGTGCCAATAGAGCAGCTCGGCGGCGGCGTGCTGTTTTCCACTGTCGCCACAAAGCGGCTCGAAGTCGCAGCTGGACCCAGCGGGTCGAGTACTCCAGCACCACAGGCGTTTCGCAGAAGCCGAAATAGCCGCGCCAACCCCGCATATACGAGGCGACCGCTACCAAGTTGGACAGAGCGCTCTCGGGAAGGAACGAAGAGGTGTGGCGCCAGCCGTTGTCTCGGGCACGAAAAGCTGAAAGAGAGATCGAGGTTTCAAAGAGCGTCACTCAGCTTTGTCGATGAAATATCTTGATGCCACTCACAATCCCAGAATCCTAGAAACTCGGCTCATTCACAGACATCGCGGCCCGGTCGGGGCAAAGCGGTTCACGTGTGGTAACACTCTTTTAGCAATTATTCAGTAGTAGGTCAGTAACTGGCAGAAAGACGAGCAGCCGGAGCGTTTGGCTCCGGCTGCTTGTTTGGTTTAGTTTCAGTTAAGAGCAACCAAGACGTTCTCGCTTTTCGATTTGCCCGTGGCGAGCCGCATTTCCTTCTCTAGGCTTTTCTCCTGTTTAGAGGACGCGATCACCATGCCGTTGGTGCCCGCACCTGTCCAGATTTCCGCCAGGAAATAGTGGCCAGCCACGTGATGGAAGACCAGCTTCGCCCCCGAGTCGCTTTGATACGCGCGCCTCGCCAACGACAACGCGCTCGCGCTTGTCTGGCCATTCCTGACTGCGATTGCGTTCGCGCCAGCAGGGCTGATTACGTAGGTGCCAGCCGGAAGCTGCGCCGAGCCTACTTGGAAGGCGAAGGGCACATTGGCTTTGGCGGCAGATTGAGCTTGGGCCGCTGCGTTGAGTATTAGCGACAGCACTACCAGCGACAGGATCCCGATAACGTTGCGTTTCATAGCATCCTCCTTGGGGCTCCTCGCAGTGGAACCCAAACTGAATTTGTCACTCAAGCTCGTCCGGGTTATCGGTGGAGGCTTGCTGTGACACATTCGATATTGCATGCGTCGTGCCAAGCCCAAATCGAGCTTTCTCCCGATCGAATCTGATGGTTTTTCAACAGCTTGAAAACCAGTCTCCCTCGAAGCGATCGGGCCAGGTGGTAGTCGAACGGCTACCCGCGAGTAGCCTTTTGGTTCCTCAGAAACGAAATCGATTCGACGATGCTTCACCGGCAGTTTCGACTACACTGGACAACCGGAGAGTGAGTTGATCAACCCGAGACTGATGTCGATTTCCGGATTCCCCAAGGAAATTGTTCGGGTCGTGAAGGATGGCCCGCTGATTCTGGGTAGGGATCCCTCCAACCAGTTGGAGGTGGGCGACCCCGCGGTTTCACGAAAGCATTGCGCGGTGAGCGAGGTCTCTGCCGATGTTTTTGAGGTCACCGATCTCGACAGTCACAACGGAACCTTCGTCAACGGAGCGCGAGTGAGCCGCCAGACCATCCAGCACGGAGACCGGATTCGTATCGGCAACAGCGAGTTTGTGTTCTTCACCGGCCCTGAGGAGCAGACCGGCCCGCTGTCGTCGCGCTCCGGCACCGTGGAATTGAGAACGATGTCCCTCGATCGCTCCGGATTGCCAACTGGTGATTCGTGGGTCGGTCGAATGGCGCGCGATCTGAATGCATTTTTTAAGATCGCGAACATGATCAACTCCACCCGCGACGTGCAAGTCTTGCAGAGCGGGTTGCTGGAGCTTATTTGCGAAGTGATCCCGGCGTCGGGGGCGGCAATCTTGCTCCAGCCGAACGCGAGTGAGGAAGCCAGTCCGCCTTGTACGTGGAATAGCAAGGATTTCGCTCCGCAGGACATGATTATCCGGGACGAGTTGGTCCAGCAGGCGATCTGGGAGCACTGCGCCGTCGTTGCCGGAGCTACTGCCGAAACTACTTCCTCGGAGCACGTGTTGTGTGTGCCCCTGGTGGCAGTTGAGAAAATCCTCGGGGTCATCTATCTGAGCTCACCCGCGTCCTCACCCGTGTTTGGAGAAGACCATGCATACTTTCTCAGCGCGGTTGCCCGCATCGCAGCGGTCACGCTGGAGAACTTGTCGAAGCTGGATTTCCTGAAAGCAGAGAACCAGCGCCTGCAGGCAGAGGCGAAAGCCGACCGCTCCCTCATCGGGGACAGCAGGCCGATGCGACGCATCAGTGATTTCATCGGGCGAGTGGCGAGGGGCGATTCTACGGTTCTCATTCGCGGCGAAAGTGGAACCGGGAAGGAACTGGTGGCCCGCGCCATTCACGCCAATAGTGAGCGGTCCGACAAACCGTTCGTCGCTGTCAATTGCGCCGCCATCCCGGAAGCCTTGCTGGAGAGCGAACTGTTCGGCCACGAAAAGGGAGCTTTCACCGGAGCGGTCGCGACCAAGAAGGGCAAGTTCGACGTGGCCGGAGAGGGAACACTGTTCCTCGACGAAATCGGTGAACTCGCTCCTCTATTACAGGCGAAGCTTCTGCGGGTGTTGCAGCAGCGTGAATTTGAACGGCTCGGTGGAAATCGCTTACTGCCGTTTAACGCACGCGTCCTGGCAGCAACCAACAAGAATCTGGAGGAAGCAATCAAGACGAGTGACTTCCGCCAGGACTTGTATTACCGCCTGAATGTGGTTTCTGTAACTGTGCCTCCCTTGCGGGAGCACCGCGAGGATGTTCCGTTACTGGCTCTGCATTTCGCGAACAAACATGCGGAGAAGTGCCATCGGGGCTTCAAAGGCATCGCTGCGGAGGCGCGTGAGTTGCTGATGAAATACAGTTGGCCAGGGAACGTTCGCGAATTAGAGAATGCCATCGAACATGCAATCGTGCTGGGACTGACCGACGAAATTCTCGCGGAAGACTTGCCAGACACGCTGCTCGAGGAACAGTCGGCAGGCCTGGTCACCGGGCGATACCAGAACACTCTTAGCCAGACGAAAAAACAACTTGTTCTGGCCGCTTTGGACGGAACCGGCGGCAATCACGTCGAGGCCGCTCGCCTCCTTGGAATTCACCCCAAGTACTTGCACCGGCTAATCCGGAATCTTAATTTGAAGTCCGACGTAAGGCGACAGGGGTGATCCTTTCTCTTCAATGTAACGATCACCCGCCGAAACGCACTATCGAGTATGAAGTCGCCTACTGGTTTCCATTGAAGGGCGAGGAAACCAGAACAAAAGCAAAGAAGATAGGCGGCGGTTGGGTGCGGCGAGGTAACACGTTGCGGATGATTTGATTACGTGCGGGCGTGGCCACGTTTCGGGATTACACAATCGCGAGCGTGGACGCGGCGATGTCCTCATGGGCGAACTTCCTGACAGCACACTGTCCTGTGCCTCTCCGGCTGCGTTGACTTGCTCCTAGCGGCGGCCTACCATGCTCACCATCTGGGCCAGAATGGGCGTAAATGAT
>DASRWO010000365.1:0-12546 GCA_035654555.1 Candidatus Deferrimicrobiaceae bacterium
CTTCCGGAAGTCGATTATCCAACCATCCAGGTGCTCACGTTTTATCCGGGCGCCAGCCCGTACGTAATGGCGACCACCGTGACTGCGCCGCTGGAGCGCCAGTTTGGAGAATTGCAGGGACTCAGCCAGATGACCTCCACCAGTTCGGGAGGCACATCGGTCATCGTGCTGCAGTTTAATTTGAGCTTGAACATTGACGTCGCCGAAGAAGAGGTGCAGTCGGCGATCAATGCCTCGCAAAGTTACCTCCCCGCGAATCTGCCGACGCCGCCGGTCTACAGCAAGACGAATCCGGCCGATGCGCCGGTGCTCACGTTGGCCATTACTTCGGATTCCATTCCATTGTCCCAGGTGGAAGATCTGGTTGATACACGGCTGTCGCCGAAGATCTCGCAGCTGAATGGAGTGGGGCTGGTGAGCATCAGCGGCGGCCAGAAGCCGGCGGTGCGTATCCGTGCGAATCCGGTGGCGCTTTCTTCTTACGGCATCAACCTGGAAGACCTGCGAACCGCTCTTACGCAGGCGAGTGTGAACGCGGCAAAGGGCAACTTCGATGGACCACGGCAGGACTATCAGATCGATTCGAACGATCAGCTGATCAGCAGCGCCGATTACCGCAGTGTGGTGGTGGCTTACCGTAATGGTGCGCCTGTGATGCTCACCGACGTCGCGGAAGTGATCGATGGTGTCGAGAATAATTATCAGGCCGCGTGGATGAACCTTACGCCGGCCGTCATCCTGAACATCCAGCGGCAGCCCGGCGCGAATACGATTAGCGTCGTCAAAAGCATCAAAAAATTATTGCCTCAGCTTGAGGTAAACCTTCCCGCCTCGGTTCAAGTCACTGCTCTCACGGATTTGACCACCTCGATCGAGGCCTCGGTATCAGATGTTGAGTTCGAATTGATGCTGACGATCGGGCTGGTCGTGTTGGTGATATTTCTGTTCTTGCGCAGCCTTTACGCCACCATTATTCCCAGCGTGGCCGTGCCACTGTCTCTGGTAGGAACGTTCGCGGCAATGTACGCGCTGGGCTACAGCCTGGACAATCTCTCGCTGATGGCGCTTACCATCTCCACCGGATTTGTGGTGGACGATGCCATCGTGATGATCGAAAACATCTCGCGCTACATTGAGGAAGGCGAAGCGCCAATGGCGGCGGCGCTCAAGGGCGCGGAACAGATCGGTTTCACGATTGTGTCATTGACGGTTTCGCTGATTGCAGTTTTGATTCCGCTGCTGTTCATGGGTGACGTGGTGGGCCGGCTGTTCCGCGAATTCGCCGTAACTCTCGCGGTCACGATTGTTATCTCGGCTGTGGTATCGCTGACTTTGACTCCCATGATGTCGGCACGCATATTGCGGCATGAGCCCAAGGAACAACAGGGACGAATCTACAAAGCCTCCGAGCGCGTCTTCGAGCGCATGATCGGTTTCTACGGGCGGACGCTGAAGTTCGTGCTGGAGTACCAAACCATCACGTTATTCGTGGCGCTGGGCACGTTGGTTCTCACCATATTTCTCTACATCGTGATCCCCAAGGGATTTTTCCCGGTGCAGGATACGGGGGTAATTCAAGGTATTTCGCAGGCTCCGCAGACTATTTCCTTTGCGGCCATGGCGGAGAAGCAACAGGAGCTGGCGAAAGTTATTCTGGCCGACCCGGCGGTGGAAAGCCTGTCGTCATTCATCGGAGCGGACGGAACGAACACCACGCTCAACAGTGGCCGCATGTCGATTAATCTGAAGCCGCTTGCGGATCGCCACATCAGCGCCGCAAACCTGGTGCGCAGACTGCAATCCAGCCTGCAGAAGGTAGATGGAATTACGCTCTATATGCAGCCGGTACAAAACATCACGGTCGACGACCGCGTAAGCCGTACCCAGTATCAATACACTCTTGAGGATCCTGATCCGAACGAACTGAATGATTGGAGTAACCGCTTTGTAGCAAAGCTGCAGAGTTTGCCACAGCTTGAAGACGTGGCGACTGACCAGCAGACCGGAGGGCTGGCGGTATCGCTGATGATCGATCGCGCCACTGCATCGAGACTCGGCATCGCTCCTGCGACGATCGACAACACGTTGTATGACGCTTTTGGGCAGCGACAGATCAATACGATGTACACGCAGCTCAACCAGTACCACGTGATTCTCGAAACCGAACCGCAGTTTCAGCAGAATCCCAAGACGCTGCAGAATCTTTATATTCAGGCCAACGCATCGTCGGGGACGTCGGGGCCGGGAGCTTCGACTTCGTTTTCGGCCTCTGGATCCGCCTCGGCGGGGTCAAACGCAACTACAGCCCCAGTGCTGTACACGCCAACCGCTGCGTCCAGTGTTCTCGCTCCGCCAACGAATGCGCTGTCGGGCGCCAGTTCTTCGGCTTCTTCCGCCAACAGCGTTACGACCAGCGCGATGAGCAACGCAGTGCCGCTGGGGACGTTTACTCACTTCCAACGCACGAGTGAAGCACTCTCCATCAACCATCAGGGGCAGTTTCCGTCGGTTACCGTATCGTTCAACCTGGCGCCCAACGCCGCGCTGGGAAGTGCGATTACCGCGATCGAAAAAGTGCAGCAGGATATGCACATGCCGGCGAGCTTGCAGGCAGATTTCCAGGGTACGGCGGCATCGTTCAGGAACTCGCTGTCAAACGAAGCTCTATTGATTCTTGCGGCTTTGGTGACGGTGTACATCGTTCTCGGCGTTCTGTATGAAAGCTTCGTTCATCCGGTCACGATTCTTTCCACTCTGCCTTCCGCTGGTGTGGGAGCGCTGCTGGCGCTGATGCTTTTCGGCCAGGACCTGAGCGTGGTCGCAATCATCGGCATCATCCTACTGATTGGAATTGTGAAGAAAAACGGAATCATGATGGTCGATTTCGCATTGGAGGGAGAGCGGGAGCACGGCAAGAACGCGACCGACGCAATATACGAGGCCAGCCTGCTGCGCTTCCGTCCCATCATGATGACGACCATGGCGGCGCTGCTGGGCGGGCTACCGCTGGCTCTGGGAACCGGCATCGGCTCGGAGATTCGACGCCCTTTGGGAATTGCGATGGTTGGCGGACTGATATTGAGCCAGGCGCTCACCCTGTACACCACGCCGGTGATCTACATCTTCTTTGACAACCTGGGAAAAAGATTCTCCCGCGCTGGAGAGAAGTCTAACGGCACGGCGCAACCTGCAGAGCAGTCATGAATCCTTCCGAATTATTTATCCGGCGCCCGGTGGCAACGACGTTGCTGACCATTGCCATTGCCATCGCCGGAGCGATTTCATTCACCGTGCTGCCGGTCTCGCCGCTTCCGCAGGTTGATTTTCCGACTATTTCCGTCTCCTCATCGTTGCCGGGAGCGAGCGCCCAGATCATGGCATCTTCGGTGGCTACGCCGCTGGAGCGGCAGTTCGGCCACATCGCGGGAGTTTCGGAAATGACCTCCGCGAGTGCGTTGGGAAGCACATCGATCACGATTCAGTTCGATCTCAGTCGCAATATTGACGGCGCAGCCCGCGACGTTGAGGCCGCGATCAGCGCAGCGCGCACTTACCTGCCGGCAAACCTGCCCGCCAACCCTACTTACCGGAAAGTGAATCCAGCGGATGCGCCGATCATGATTCTGGGATTGACTTCCAAGAAATATGACACCGGCAAATTGTATGACGAAGCTTCCACCATCATGGAGCAGAAGCTTTCTCAAATCCAAGGCGTGGGACAAGTCGTGGTTGGTGGGGCCTCACTGCCCTCGGTGCGAGTCGATGTCAACCCCACGCAACTCAACAGCTACGGGCTGAGTCTTTCCAACGTTCAATCCGTGCTGAGTACGCAAAACGCCGACCTTGCCAAGGGACAAGTAACCTATGGTTCGGTAACAGCTGACATTATTGCCAACGACCAGATCTCAACCGCTGAAGACTACAAGCCGATCGTCATTGGATATCACAACGGCACAGCGGTGCGGCTCTCGGACGTGGCGAACGTTTTCGATTCGGTGCAAAACGTCCGCTCCGCCGGATATCTGAACGGAATTCCCTCGGTCACAGTCATTATCTTCCGCCAGCCAGGCGCGAACATTATTCAGACCGTTGACAACATCAGAAACCAACTGCCGTTTCTGCAGGCTTCGATTCCGCAGGGGATCGATACCACCATCGTTCTCGACCGTACAACCACGATTCGCGCTTCCGTGAGCGACGTGGAGCGCACGCTGCTGATTTCGGTGGGCCTGGTGATTCTGGTGGTCTTCCTTTTTCTGCGCAACGGGCGCGCCACTTTGATCCCGAGCGTCGCGGTTCCGGTGTCTCTCATCGGCACGTTCGCGGTGATGTATCTGTTGGGCTACAGCCTGGACAATCTGTCGCTGATGGCGCTTACCATCGCAACCGGATTCGTGGTGGACGATGCGATCGTGGTAATGGAAAACATCTCGCGCCACCTGGAGCAAGGGATGGAACCGTTCGCGGCGGCATTGCTGGGCGCGAAGGAGATCGGATTCACGGTTTTCTCCATCAGCGTTTCGCTGATCGCGGTTTTCATCCCGATTCTGATGATGGGCGGGATCGTCGGCCGTCTTTTCCGAGAGTTCGCGATCACGCTCTCGACCGCAATTGTAGTGTCAATGGTGATTTCACTCACTACGACGCCGACGATGTGCGCGCACTTGCTCAAGCAAGAGAAGCCGGAGGAACGTGGCCGGGTATACCGCGCCAGTGAAAAATTCTTCGCCTGGATGCTGGAAAGCTATCGCCGATCTTTACTATGGGCGCTGGATAACGCGGCGCTGATGCTGTTGATTCTAGCGTTCACGATTGCGTTGAATGTCATACTCATCTACAGAATTCCCAAGGGTTTTTTCCCGCAGCAGGATACGGGCGCAATCGTAGGAGCTGTGCAAGGTCCGCAGGATTCGTCATTCCCAGCGATGGATAATTCCATCCGGCAGTTGGTTGGGGTAATCAAGAGCGATCCGGCGGTCGCCAATGTGAACGCCTACACCGGCGGCAACGGATCTACGAATACCGGCTTTATCTACATTGCGCTCAAACCGCTCAATGTGCGAAAGGTCGGCGCCCCGCAGATCATCAACCGCCTGCGCCCCAAATTGAACCGCTTGCCGGTGGCGTCGGCGTTCTTGCAAGCCGCACAGGATCTTCGCATCGGAGGCAGGTCGAGCGCCGCGCTTTACCAGTACACCATTCAGTCGGACAATGTTCAGGATCTCTCGCACTGGGGACCAATTCTTTTGGCCCAGATGAAAAAGCTTCCTGGTTTTCAGGACGTCAACACCGACCAGCAGAACGGAGGACTGGAGGAGTTACTCACCTATGATCGGCCCAGCGCCGCCAGATTGGGGCTGACCGCGCAAGCCCTGGACTCCTCGCTCTATAACGCATTTGGTCAATCCGAAGTCTCAATCATCTATACGCAGCTGAACCAATATTATGTGGTGCTCGAAGTGGCTCCGCAGTATTGGCAAAGTCCAGAGGGATTGAAGGATATTTATCTGCGCAGCGTGGGTGGCGCGAATACGACCGCGAGCGGCGCCGCATCGAGTAACAGCAATAGACCCAGCGGCGGCAACATGCCCGGCAGCGGCAATGTGCCGCTCACAACACTTTCGAGCGCTCAAGCCAACACCACGCCGCTGGCCGTAAACCATACCGGATTGTTTCCTTCCGTGACTGTATCGTTCAACCTGGCGCCGGGAGTTTCGCTGAGCGACGCTACGCAGCGCGTCGCGGAAATGCAACAAAAACTCGGTACGCCTTCGACAGTGCGGGGATTCTTCGCGGGAACCGCGCAGGCTTACCAGCAGTCGCTGAACAGCGAACTGGCGCTGGTAACGGTCGCTCTGTTGGCCGTGTACATTGTTCTGGGCGTGCTCTATGAGAGCCTGGTGCATCCGCTCACCATTATCTCGACTTTGCCTTCGGCCAGTCTGGGCGCGGTGCTGGCCCTGATGCTTTTCAAGATCGATCTCAACGTAATTTCCATCATCGGGATCGTACTTCTGATCGGCATCGTGAAGAAAAACGCGATTATGATGATCGACTTCGCTCTGGTCGCTGAACGGCAGGAAGGCAAGAGCCCGGCGGATTCCATCTTTGAAGCCTGCATGCTGCGCTTTCGTCCAATCCTGATGACGACGATGGCCGCGCTGTTCGGCGCGGTGCCGCTGGCCTTCGGCACGGGTACAGGTTCGGAGCTACGCAGGCCTTTGGGAATCACTATCGTCGGAGGATTGATTGTGAGCCAGATGCTGACGCTTTATACGACTCCGGTGGTTTACTTATTCCTCGATCGCCTGCGACTGCGATTTCAGAAAAAGCCGCACAACGCTTTTTCGGCTCCAGCACCGGAGGCCAGTTAGTGCGACTGCGTAAGCGCACCGACTAAGAGCTTTGCCGGGATGATGATAGGTAAGGAAAATGTTATGAGGATCTTCGGACAACAATTCGCCGGCTACAGGGTTCGGCTTTGTGCGAGCGCTCTCTTGTTGCTAATGTTATCGGGCTGCGTAGTGGGACCGAAATATCATCCGCCCGCGCCGCAAGCGCCCGCGCCCGCCTACAAGGAATCTCCGACTCAGTTTCAGGACAATGGACCGTGGACCGTGGCGCAGCCTTCTGACGCAATGCTGCGGGGCAAGTGGTGGGAGATTTTCAACGATGCAGAACTCAACGTCCTCGAAGATCAACTGAACATCAACAACCAGAACATCAAAGAATTCTTCGAAAACTTCATGGAAGCGCGGGCCGTGGTGCGCGAGGCCCGATCGCAGTTTTTCCCGACACTATCGGCGGCACCGTCGTTTAACCGCTCGCGCACCTCGGGAAACCTGAGCACGAAACCTGTCAATACGAGCGGCACGAGCGCAGTAACGCAATTGCAAAGCACCGTCTATTCCGCGCCGCTCGAAGCATCCTGGGCGCCAGACCTGTGGGGGAAGGTTCGCAATACGGTGCGGCAGGCGCAATATTCGGCTCAGGTGAGCGCGGCGGATCTGGAGAACGAGCGCCTCACCGAGCAGGCCGCGTTGGCCGAATTCTTTTTCGAAATTCGCGGTCAGGATGAACTGCAGCGGATCTTTAACGAGACGGTGGCAGCCGATCAGAAGCAGCTTGATCTGACGCGTGCACTTTATGAAAGCGGCATTACCGACCAGATCTCTGTTGTTCAAGCCGAGACCACGCTGCAGAGCGCGCAGGCTGGAGCCACCAACGTGGGCATTGCGCGGGCGCAATTCGAACATGCGATCGCCATGCTGATTGGCAAGGCGGCTACTGGGTTTTCCATCCCGGTGAAGCCGATGACTACGGCTCCGCCTCCAATTCCGGTTGGAGTCCCTTCGGAATTGCTGGAGCGGCGTCCTGATGTCGCGGCTGCCGAACGCACGATGGCCGCAGCCAATGCCGAGATCGGTATCGCCCGTGCAGCCTACTTTCCCACCCTGAGTTTAACCGCGGCAGGCGGCTTCGAGAGCTCAGCCGTGAGCAATTGGTTCGCCTGGCCCAGCCGATTCTGGTCGGTCGGCACCTCGCTCTCAGAAACTATTTTCGATGCTGGCCTGCGGCGCGCTACCGTCCAACAATTCGTTGCCACTTACAACGCGGATCTGGCCGCTTATCGTCAAACCGTGCTCACCGCCTTTCAGCAGGTGGAAGATGGGCTAGCCGAGGTTCGCATACTCTCCAAGGAAATTCAGCAGCAACAGCAGGCGGTGAGCTCTGCTCAAATCAACCTTAAGCTTGAAGAGGGACGCTACGAGACCGGGATCGATCCCTATGTGGACGTGCTGATTGCCCAGACCACCGTACTGGCAGATATGCAAACCCTGAATACTTTGCAGGTGGAAGAGATGACCGATGCTGTCGCACTGGTGCAGGCCCTGGGCGGAGGTTGGGACAATTCGCAGTTGCCGAGTCCAGGGCAAGTAACTCAAAAGCCGGCAGCAACTGAAACTGCTATTCAGAAATAGGTTGACGAAAATCTTCGCACCCCGTCAGCGATGAGAGCGGCGGAGCCTTATATCTAATCGGACGGTAGTCCCAGGTCATCGCATGTTACTTGGATAACTTACGCTTATTAGGATCACCACGCCCGGTAGTTTTCCATCTGCACGCGCTCGCGGCGGTTTCGGTCGAGTGACGACTGAATAGCCGACTCCAGCCTTTGCTGGTCGTCATCGTAGAGCCTGACGAACTTGAATGGCTGAAGGTGCCACGAGATAGGGTTCAACATTTCGGCGGCGCCAAGAACCGATCCGCTGCTGGTAAGAAACATCAGTTTCACCACGGAGCCTTTATCGATAGGCTTCGACAAGCAGAGCAGCCCACCAGTGAGAGAAATGACCTGCAATTTCGCGGGCACGCGACCACCGTTCCGGGAGCGAAGAACCGCCGGAGTAGATTCCGCAAAGGATGTCCGCGGGGCACGCCGTGAAGGCCTGAGCTGGGGGAGATATGTCATTTGTAACGAACTTGATATCGCTTGACCACGAAAAATGAGTCTACGAATCACGAAGTTACGAAACTGCGATTTCGGCTTCGTGCTGATGAGCATCCAGTGTCAGCAACCGGTCAGTCCGCCGCATCATTCTCCAGTCATATTCGTATGCAGTTCCGCAGAGCGGACATATCTGATAGTGGCGGCCATCGGCATCGAGGCGCGGCCAACTGAACTTGTGCGAGCAACCTCGACCGAAAATCCGCTTCAAGAAATTCATTACTTCACCCCTTCATTACGGCTTCTCCAGGTATCAAGCCAATGGTTGAAGAATAATTTGGGCCGAATATCCAGCAGATGCTGAAGCGTAGACAAGAGAAGCTTCGGCGGTTGGGATTTGGAGAGAAAGGTGTCCACTGCCTCTAGCTTGGCCTGGGGCAACGGTCCGTAAGCGGATAGCATCATGATGGGGACGTGAGACTTGATTCTCTTCATCTTTGCGGCGACCACGTCACCGTTCATGCCGGGCATCTGGTAATCGAGGACCACGGCGTCCACGGCATGCGAGGCGAATAGTTTCAGGCCATCATCTCCGCTGGTTGCCTGCATGACCTTATAGCCATCATTTTCCAGCAAACATTTACGGCCGATGAGCCCGTTCCAGTGGTCGTCAATGCAGAGAATTGTCGCTTTCCGTCGAGCCATACTGGTTCTCGCAACTTCTAGATTGGCCAGGTTGGTGCTTTACGGAGGCGAGCTTTCGTCCGGTGCTGGACAAAGTTGCCTGACGAAGTAGCGGCAAACTGATTTGACTATGGAAAGAACACACTTTCAAATTACGAACGTCCACCCAGAGGGCAGGTACCAAGGCTGGGAATCAGCGCGGAGACACATTGCCAAAATGCAAGACCAGAACATAGGGATTCCGTGTGTTATGTTGAGCCGATCTTTCCGAACTCGCACCATCCGGCGCTCGCCCATCTTTCCCGCTTTGAAAATTTCCGATTTCGTGAAAGGATTGCGAGTTCGCCCAAATGAGGATCTTGGCTCTCACAACCAACTGGAGACAGGCTCGTTTCCGCCGCGAGCGTAAGCTCTGGCGCAACTCCGAGCAACTTGTAGTGCATGCTTTGTTCGCTGCAACCATCTTTGCGGTTTTCTTCTGCCCCATTGCCCGCGCACAGCAAACTGATCCGGCGAAGCCTGTGGTAATACAACCGGGTGCGCCGGGCGCGCCGAGCAAAACGCTGCCGCCATCAACGCGAGCAACCTTGCCGGCAAGGTCGACAGCAGACGTCGATTTCATGCAAGGGATGATCCTGCATCATGCACAAGCGGTCGAGATGACCGCGATGATTCCATCGCATACGCAGAACGAAGACCTGCGTTCGCTGGGCGCACGTATCAGCAGCTCGCAGTCGGACGAAATCAAGTTCATGAAGCGCTGGCTGGCCGCCCGGGGCGAATCGGTTCCGACGGCCATGGGGAAAATGCCGGGCATGGATATGTCGCACGACGCTTCTCACGGAACTTCAAAGGAAACATCCCACGAGACTTCTCACGAGACATTCCACGAAGGAATGGCACTGATGCCGGGAATGCTTACACCGCAACAGATGGAAGCGCTATGGAAGGCGAAGGGTGCGGAGTTTGATCACTTATTTTTGCTGGGGATGATTCAACATCACAACGGCGCGCTAACCATGGTAAAAGATCTATTCGACACCGCAGGGGCTGGACAGGACGCCGAGCTGTTCGACTTCGCGACCGATGCGGACAATACGCAACGAGCTGAGATACGAATCATGGAGACCATGTTGAAGAAAGAAACATTCGAGGAGAAACGATGAACCGATCGCGCAGTCTTGCCCTGGGTGTGGTGTGGGTCGCGCTTATTTTAGGTCTCACGGTAAACCGAACACAGGCACAAACGACGCAGCCAGCGGCGTCGCCGCAGGAACAGGCGCAGATGCCCGCGACCCCTCCGGCAGAGAAGGACGCCGGCGACGAAGATGATAACCCATTCTCTCCACAGCCTGCCCCGGCGTTGCCGCCAGGAATGGTGGGATCGGATGCGAACGATCCGCGCGCTAATCTGACCCCAGGAATGTATAACGCGGGTGAGACTTCGATGGGTCTCGAGCACCTTCTGCTGCTTAAGAAGCCGGATGCGTTTCAACTGGGAGCGACCGATCCCGATGATCCGAAGGTGGAAACGATGGTGGGACGGCTCGGCATGGGAAACAACAAGAAGATCCCAAAGTCAGCGCACTTGCTGATTGCACAACTTGCCTTTGCCAACTCGGACATCGCCTTCCAGGGCAACCACCTGTTCCAGGGAAATTTTTATGGCGTGAGTATCTATGACATCTCGCAGCCGGCGAATACGCAGCTGCTAACGTCGATGGTCTGTCCGGGTGGACAGGGCGATGTGTCGGTTTACAAAAATCTATTGTTCATGTCGGTAGAAATGCCGAATGGACGTCTGGATTGCGGGGTTGAGGGATTTCCACCGGAACCTAAACCAGCCGCGGACGACGATAAGGATAAAGATAACGCAAGCAGTAAAGACAAGGATAAGGATAAAGACGATAAGGGTAAAGACGATAAAGACAAAGAAAAAAAGCATCCCATCCCGGTAGCGCAAAAGGACCGGTTCCGCGGCGTAAGAATCTTCGACATTTCCGATGTCAAGAATCCAAGGCAAGTCGCGGCGGTACAGACGTGCCGCGGATCCCATACGCATACTCTGGTACTCGATCCGAACGATAAGGAAAATGTTTACATCTACGTCTCGGGGACCTCATTTGTGCGTCAGCCGGAAGAACTGGCCGGGTGCTCCGGGGAAAAACCGGACAAAGATCCGAATACGGCGCTGTTTCGCATCGATGTGATCAAAGTTCCGGTGGCTGCGCCGCAAGAGGCGAGGATCGTGTCGAGTCCGCGAGTATTTATCGATCCACGTACGGGCGCGATCAACGGCCTGAATAACGGCGGCACCCATGGCAAGAAGGGGCCAGAGAAGCCGTCGGACACCGACCAGTGCCACGACATTACTGTGTACTCCGCGATCGGGTTGGCAGCAGGCGCGTGCTCGGGGAACGGAATTCTGCTTGACATCAAAGATCCGGTGCATCCGAAGCGGGTGGATGCGGTGAATGATCCGAACTACTCCTACTGGCATTCGGCTTCGTTCTCAAATGATGGCAGCAAAGTCGTGTTCACCGACGAGTGGGGCGGCGGCCTGGGAGCGCGCTGCCGTGCGAACGATCCGAACAAGTGGGGTGCGGACGCCATCTTTCGTCTGAAGGACGACAAGCTGAGTTTCGCGAACTACTACAAGCTGCCGGCCGCGCAGGGCGACACGGAGAACTGCGTGGCGCACAACGGTTCTCTGATTCCGGTTCCTGGCCGGGATATTGAAGTGCAGGCATGGTACCAGGGCGGGGTCTCCGTGATGGATTTCACCGATCCGGCGAAGCCTTTCGAGATTGCTTATTTCGATCGTGGGCCAATTGATCCGAAAACGCTGGTGCTCGGCGGCGACTGGTCGGCGTATTGGTACAACGGCTACATTTACGGTTCCGAGATTGCGCGCGGCCTGGACGTATTTCAACTGACGCCAACCAAGTTTCTTACACAAAACGAAATCGATGCGGCCAAGACGGTTCAAGTGGCTGACCTGAATGTACAGAACCAGCAAAAGATCGAGTGGCCTGGAAAGTTAGTCGTGGCGAAAGCATACGTGGACCAGTTATCGAGGTCGCAGGCTCTGCCCGCACGCCGAATCGCAGCTCTGCAGAAAGCGATTCAGAGCGCAGAGAAGTCAAACATGCGCAAGAACAAGGTGGCGAAACTGCAGGGTATGGCGCCTTCGCTCGAAAAGAGCGCAGAAACCGCGAAGACTCCGGCAGACGCAATGCGGATGCATGCACTGGCGGACGTTCTGAAGAATCCATCGGCGTGAAGCTGGATCATGCGGT
The DNA here is from genome assembly GCA_035654555.1 of Candidatus Deferrimicrobiaceae bacterium. GTDB lineage: Bacteria > Acidobacteriota > Terriglobia > Terriglobales > Acidobacteriaceae > Sulfotelmatobacter. The sequence goes on from DASRWO010000365.1 coordinate 12,433, forward strand.
GGAACGCCGACGGAGTACGCCTGGCGCAAGAACTAGAAGAGCGACAATCGACCATTCGGCGGCTCAGATTTATGCCGCCAGCAGCCGCCAGGGCACCGGTGTGCTGCATGGCGG
>DASRWO010000366.1:0-2631 GCA_035654555.1 Candidatus Deferrimicrobiaceae bacterium
CCCATCTGCGACGCCGGACAGGTATCCCTACCAGAACGAACCGATTTGGTCGAGGTCGGAAAAGAGAATCGCCCGCACAGCCTTCGACGCTGCTCTAAAGCGGGAGCTTCACGAGGTAATGCAGCAAGCAAAGCGGATGGCGAATCAGATCAGCGACCCCGCAGATCTGTGGGATCTGGAACGTCACCTGACGCAACGTCGTAAGGAAATCGATCGCAGATACGACTTTCGTTCTTCGCGACTCACACAAGTCTTTGGGAGACTCTTGTACGAGCGTCGAGTCATTGAAGCGGAGCTACGCGGCTTAGGCGAAGATAAACTGAAGACGATCCATTCTTGCGCTAAATCCTTAGCCCAAGACGCAGCATGATCTTGTATTTTGAGTGCTATCGCCTGATTACGCCAGTTGACGCTTCTTGCCCTAGAAACGAGGTTTATAATCGTTCGCGGTCGAGACTTCCTATGGCCAGAGTTGTGAATAGTTCGCTTGTGAATATTGGCTTGTGTTTGGTTATCTCTCTGCCGATCAGTTTTTCTATCGGGCGATCCACACAATCCGGTAACCAACCGTCCAAAGCCACATCGCAGTCTCAGATGCCCGCACCCAAACTAAGTCCTGAGCAGGAACGCGGATTCCGACTCCTCAATGCCGCAGTAGGGGAATCCGCCGCATTGCAGCCGAACATGCATGCGTTCGTCCTGTGGCGCGTGGCGTACGCGTACTCCAACCTCGATCCGAAGCGTGCTGAAAAGCTATTACGCAACGCATTTGTGGCGACATTGACTATTGAGGATGCTCCCGAAAGCGATCGCTGCGCGGCACCGGGTACTGCCGGAGACATAAAAAGCTGGATTCAACACCGCGTGCTCTACGCCATGGTGCATCGAGATCAGCTGAAAAAGGTTGAGGAATTGCTTCCGCAAGCGACGCCAACCGTGCGAAATGATGTCACGGCGGAACTGGTGCGATATTACGAATCAAAAAAGGACCTGACCCACGCCGAGACGGTACTTTCAACGCTCGCCGATTCCGACAGATATCCTTTCGGTGTAGCCGCGGACCTTCTGACAGCATTCGGAGCAGAATATTCCGCCGATCGGATGAGCATCTTTACTGAGGCGCTGAATAATTTCGAGCACCACGCGGCCCAAACAAGCTTTGGCGGCGATGATGTGGGCAGTTTCATTGACCGCACATGGAAGGATGTTCCCTCAAGCTTAGTGCTAGAAGCAATTAGCAAGGTTCTTGAGGCGACAAAAGACAGCGACTCTCGGTCACACTACTCGATATCATCAGCCAAGGGGAGCGTCGTTTTGAACTCAACTTACGCGCTTCGCCTCTTTCAGCTTTTGCCGATCCTTGAGGAACTCGACAGCGCCAAGGCAAAAGCGCTTTTACGTGAGCAGACGGACGTTGCCGAACAGCTGAAGAATTACCCTGCAGGCATGCAGTCATTCCAGTCTCAGAACACCAGTTTCTCTTACGGTGTTACCTCCAGTGGAACCGGTATAGGTGATGCAGCAGCAAAGCAGCAGGTTGGTGATCAGTTGCAGAGCCGCGTTGAAGAAGTCTTAAACAAAGCCGACACCGATCCCGCAAGTGCATTGGCGGCTGCGCTTACGTTGCCCGTGCACGGGATGTCTGAGTCATCGTCACCGCGCTCCGACGCGCTTCTCGGAATCGCTGAGAAAACTGCGGCAAAGAAATCATCCGTATCGAAGTCCGCTTTGGACGAGTTTTCGACGATTCAGGATCAGTTAGGTCCTCAAGAGATGAGAGGGATCGATAGACTGCCTGAACTCTATTTGAAGATCGGTGACGTAGATGGCGCTAAGAAAGCCGTAGATATTCTTGTCAAAGCCGCAGGCAAAATCCACGAGCACGATACCGATACAGACGATCCAAACACGGCATTTAAGGGGTCATGGCCCTCCACCGATCTGTGGGGGAAGGCAATACAGGTATCGGCGAAAATTTCGCCCGCGTTACCCGAAGGCATCATTGCTGAGCTGCAGGATCGCGAAATCGCTGTATTCGAGAAGGTTGCGTTCGCGAGTGCTTTGGTTGGCGGGGCAACGATAGATGCTCCTGCTTTGGTAGCCGACTGTAGAAAACAGGGCGCAAGCTTTCGAAGCTCTTCTTCGCGTTAAGTATTTTGGCAAGACGAGACCCCAACAACTACTTTCGGCCCCAGTTGACGATAAATCCCCATTTCACTCATTGACCCCGGACCTAGGGTTTTGAGTGTAATCGCCTGTTTACGACAGTTATCGTTGGACGCTCGTGTTTCAATTGCTTTGGCGCTGCAAACGAAGCACAATTAGTCCGCCGGAATCCAACTCAGGGAACACGCCCGAGAGCAACAGGCGAGGAGCAAATTGATATGGAGAACCAACTGAGGCTCGTATTCCTTTTGATCGTTTGCGGCTTTGCAGCGTCATTGTCTATCGCACAAGTGGCGCCGCCTGCGCAGATTCCAATTTCAGTTACCATCAACGCCCCGTCCTCAGAGGTGAAAGCTGGCTCGGATTTAAGGCTGGACGTTGTAATGAGCAACACCTCCGATGATCAGGTGGGGCTTACCACGTGGCCGGAGGATTTCAGGGTGGATGTATTCGATAGCAACGGCA
>DASRWO010000367.1:0-18369 GCA_035654555.1 Candidatus Deferrimicrobiaceae bacterium
GTTTGAAATCGTGTGCCGAAGCACAGCGACGACTTTGTAAGTGATGCCGTCGACGCGAATGCTTTCGCCCAGCGCATTCTGCCCCGAGAACAGTTTCTTCTTCACCGTGGAACCTATCACCGCGACGCGGGTGTGAGTGAAATCCTCGCGCTCGCCAAAGAATGAGCCTTCGCCCACATCAAGCGCACGAATCTTTTCATAGCTTGAATAGATGCCGTGTATGCCGTAGCTCGCGCTGCGGGTGCCAAAAGCTACGAGACTTTGCTTATCCACTTCGGGAGAAATGCGGGTAAGCATGGGGCACTCGGCGCGGAGGTAATCGAGATCTTCGCGAGTCAGGCGAACTTGCACGCCCGCCTTGGTGCCACCGGCCTGTACGGATGTATGTCCAGGGAAAATTGCGACCAGATTGCCTCCGAAGGTGCGGAAGGCGATCATCAACGCGTTTTCAAAACCGGAGCCATAGGCGAGCAGCAACACTACCGTGGCAATTCCCCATGCCATGCCCAGCATAGTGAGTATGGAGCGCCGCCGATTATGTCTCAACGCGTTCAACGCTTGCTTGCCTAAGTCGCCAAACATAATTACTCCGAGACCGGCTTATTCTTGCCGCAATGCTTCCACCGGAGGAAGCAGCGCCGCTTTACGCGCTGGATAAAGCCCGGCGACGATGCCCGCCAGCGACAACGAAAGAATCGCTACTACCGCAGAGGCGGGAACGATGCGCGGCGTATCGAATCCTTCTGGCGCGGGCAGCTGTGCTAGCAGCGTCACGAATGCCGTACAGATCGCCAACCCGATGCCGCCGCTGAACGCGGTGAGGAATGCCCCCTCAATAAAAAACTGCGTCATGATGTTGCGATGCGTCGCGCCCAGAGCCTTGCGCAGGCCAATCTCCCGCGTGCGTTCGCTGACCGACACCAGCATGATATTGATCACGCCGATTGCGCCGAGGCCAAGCGTAACCACTCCCACCACACCCAGGAACCAGTCCATCGCATCAAAAATCTTTGCTACGCGGATGGCGCCATCGATTGTGTCCCAGTCCATGAATGCGTCGTCGATCTTCGGATCAAATCCATGCCGACGACCGATGATGGCATGAACTTCATCCTTGGCCTCGACGTGCAGATCCTTCCTGATGGGCCGGTAGTTGATAAACGAAATTGCATTCTCCGAGTTTTGCGCTATCAGCGGAAACAGCATGCGCATGGTGTCGAAAGGCACAAAGATGCGATGATTGGTTCCGTTCTCTCCTTCTTTACCGATCTTCGGGATAACGCCGATCACCTTAAAATCCATGTCGTTGAGCAGGATGGTGCTGCCCACAGCCGGCTCACCGGGAAACATATTCTTCAGCAGTTCCCATCCCACCACGGCGACACGGCGATGCTGCGTGTTGTCCTCATCATTAAACCAGCGTCCCGGTTCGATCGGAGTGTTGCGGATCTGGCTATATTCTGGCGCTACGCCGAAAACCTGTCCGCTAGTAGAGCCATAGTCGCTTACGGCGCGAATATCATCGCGCTCCAGCACCGGAGAAACGGCCCGCAGAAATCTGGATTGGTCGCGAATCGCAAAGTAATCGCCGTATGTCAGGTAATAAGGCTGTCCTGATTGGAAGCTGCCAGCAATGGCCGGGATGCGGCCGGGGAATAGGAACATAATATCCTGACCCAGTTCGGCGAGATTTTTGTCCTGCCCGCTGCGGAAGCCTTCGCCCAATCCAACCAGCAGCAACAAAGACCCTACACCCCATGCGATTCCAAACATGGTGAGAAAGGAGCGCAGCTTGTGCGCCCACAGTGTGGAGAGAGACTGCCGAACGATATCGAGAAGCATCCGCATAGAAGGAAATGTGCCCTCGCGCCTCCGGGGAGGGGCACGAGGGCCCCCGGTAACGTTCAGGCGAGGGGTCTCAATCCCGCCTAACCATCTGATCAGTAGTACGCAGCTGGGCCATGCGAAGTTCCCTGCTGTCGTTAATTCGTTAGACCCGGAGAGGTCAAAAAAGGTTAGCTATAGGCGGGAAATTGTAGGTTTCACAGGCCGGTGGAGATGCTGGCCAGGTAGATTCATTAGAACTCGATATATCCGCCTGAGGCGGCCGAGAGGTGGGCACCAGCCGTGCCAGTTGCCGGCAGCGCACCTAATTTTGCACTCAAGTTGTCCCAAGCCGCATGATTCAGAGCGGGATCTGAACCAACCAGATCGCGGATCATCTCCCATGCCGCCAGATTCAGAGCGCCCTCCGGTGGAGGTCCCATGGCTAGAGAGACAGAGCACTGGGGGCAGAAGCAGATCCGCTGCGCGGCCGACTTTTGCCGCGGCTTTATTCCGACCGTCTGCGCAAACAGATAAACCGCCACCGATTTCTGCCCCGGCCCAAGCTCGCGATTGCAGCGCAGACAATACATGTTTTCCAAAGCGATCTCCTATTCCCAATGTGGCTAAGCATTGATACTGACTTTGTCTCCTGTGGGATTCAAGTACGCAGGAAGATTCCGGGAAGTGGAATCTCAGGCAGAATTGGGGACTCGCATGTGGAGAACCAAGTTGTGCTCTAGGCAGGGATAGTTCTTTTCGTGCACTCTGTGGCAATGGGTCTCGGTGCCACAAACGCTCGTGCTTCGCGTCTGACCATGATTTCTTCCGGTTGGCGTATCAACCGGCCCATGGGAAAGAGCGTTCGACTGCCGCAAATCAGAAAGATGCGCGAATGTGAGCAGGTCGCGGCAGTTTGTTACCGGGTCCGGAAGGACGTTGTCGAATTTCTGCTGGTCCAAACCCGTGGTAGCGGACGCTGGATATTTCCCAAAGGCAGCGCGGAACCTGGACTCACGCACGCCCAGGCGGCGGCGATTGAAGCCTTCGAGGAAGCTGGAGTTCATGGCCGGATCGAGGAGATCCCATTCGCCCGATATATCACCCGGAAGCAGGCCGACGGGCGGAATGCTCGAAGATCGCTGCAGGTGAGCGCTCACCTCTGTGAAGTACGCCGTCTCGCCAATCCCAAGGAGCCCAACCGGAATCGGACCTGGTTCTCGATCGAGGATACCAAGCAACGCTTGCGGGAAGGTCGCAAAAATGATGACGGGGAAGAGTTCGGCCGGATAGTCCAGCAAGCCGTCGCGCGAATCAGGCAGCTCCGCGATAGCGACAATGTGGATGCAATCCGTTACCGGCCAGGACGACACGCCTCAGAGCAGGACGAACTGTATAAAGTGCAGTTCGAAGCGTCAGCAGAGACTCGCAGATTGCTGGGTCAAACGGGGCGAATCATAGTAGCGGTCGGCCGCGCCCGCGGTGAGAAAGTCTTGCCCTGCGAGGTCCTACCCTTCGCCACGCCGCGACAATCGAATCGCACCCCGCGCCTGTTGGCGAGCGGAGCGAAAGTCAAAGCGCTGGGTGCAAGAAAAGACTGATAACCTTCGGCTATTCCTTGTTCTTCGGCCGTTCGAAGGCCTTCTGCAGATACTTGCGCGCCTCTTCCAGAGCACCGAACGTATCGTCATTGGTCTGGATGGCTTGCCGGTATTCATTGATGGCGCGTTCGCGCTGCCCCGTAATGTCAAAGATCTTCCCCAGTTGGATATGACTCCAGACTTCAGTCCAGCGCGGGTCGCCGTTGCCGTTGATGGCAGAGCGGTAAGAATTTGCCGAAGACTGGTAGTTTCGCTGCAGGAAGAAAATCTCTGCAATGCGGTAATGGGCCAGCGAACTGTTCTTATTCTGGTCCAGCGCTTTGTTGAACTCGGCTAACGCGCCGGCAAGATCGCCCTGCTGCTGCAGTGCCTGGCCCCGCAGAATGGAAGCGCGCAGCTTCACATCCGAATTGTTAGTGAGGACATGGTGGTCAGGGTCGATGGAGATCCGCCGCGGGCGTCCATAGGTCTCAACGGTGAAGGGCGAACTGGTTCCCACAACCTCGATTTTTTTGTTTTCCGTGTTACCGTCCGTCTCGATGCGCAAGTCGACGGGCATGCGGAACAAATCGAGATCCTGGGTGATCTCGCCGGTGACGCGGAATCCCGGAAGTTTTTTCTCCTTGGACGACTGAGAGGTGGCCTGTACTCCGCCCAATCGGTAAACCGTATACTTCAGCTTGAACTCTGGCGCTCCCGTGGAATCGAGCCATTGCGAGAAAAACCAGGTCAGCTGGTCGCCGTAGTATTTTTCGGCAATGGTTTTGAACTCGTCCATCGTGGCGGATTTCCCCCTGTAGGTTTCGGCGAACTCGCGCATCGTTTTAATATATTTGTCTTCGCCTAGCACCGAGCGCAGCATGTGGAGGATCATCGCGCCCTTGTCGGTGACCAGAGACTGAAACTCGGTTGAGAAAGGATCTAGCTTGCTGGCGCTCGAGAGTGGCACATTGTCATATGCCAGCGCTCCCACTGACATGTCCTTAACTGCTTCTTCAAGGCCGGCAGCGCCTGCGGCATTCTCCACATACATGGCTTCGGAGTAACGCGAAAATCCATCTGTCAGCCACCAGTCGTCCTTTGTGGCGGGGCTTACCGAAACTCCCCACCATTGGTGAGCGATCGCGTTGGCAAGCAAACGATAGTTCGTTTTTTCTGTGATCGACGGCCCCGCCAATCCTGCCATCTCCGGGGCCCAGGCGTAAGGAACGGTATCCCCCGGAAGTTCGAAAACATTCAGTCTTTGCGACAACGGAGTGCCGTAAAGCGTTATGAAGTAAGTAAATTCCTGAACCGCCGTGGTCGTGTATTCGGGAGCTAGTTTCTGATGATCAGGCTTAAAAAAAACGTGCAGGTCCATCCCGGCTTCGTCGCTTTTGTATTCCTGAAAAATGCCAGCAACAATGGTGCCAGGAAAGCTCGGCTTGTCATATACGAAGGTAAAAGTCTTGGTTGGTAGGCCGTTGCTGTTGGGTTTATTTGAGGGAGGATTATCGGTAACAGTAGACTTCCCACTGCCAATCGCCAGCATGTGAGCCGGCACCGTAACGCTGATGGTTGCGGTGAAACGGTTCAGGCCGTAGCCGTTCACCGGGAACCATCGCCCTGAGTAGAGCAGGTAGCTGGTGTCGTCGCCGATATAGGCTAGCTTGAGCCCGGGCACAGGGCTGTCGTCGGCATTCTCAATCTCTCCTTCGTATTCGAAGGTTAGAGTAGTGGATGCGTCCTTTGCCAGGCCGTTGGGCAACGGCACGCGCACGGTTGAATCCTGCGTTACCCGCTCGGCTGACAGCGGCTGATTTTTTTCGTCGAGAACTTTAGTGACGCGAAGCCCGTTGTGCAATTCGAAGATCGCGGTGCTCAAATCTTGAAGAGCTGTGAATTTAACCTTCGCCTTCGCCGAAATCTGGTGCAGATGGGGAGTTAGTTCGACCTCGATCTGGTAGTTATCCACCCGCAGGCGAGCTTTTTCTGCCGCTAAGGAAGGCGTCGCGGTAGTAATCAACAGCAGCAGCGCAGACATTCCCCATAGGACGCTCCACATGCGCCGAAGCTGGATTTGCATTAAGGAGAATCTCCCCGGAATGGGCCTTCCCATCCCTATGATGAAGATTCTCACCTAAAAGATGCTGGGAGCACAAGGTTTAGGAGATTCCGTTCAATACCCGCAAAGGTTGCTCAACCTCACGGCGCTACGGCCCGCCCGGATTCTGAGGAACATGAGGAGTGAATCTGCGCACAACAAATTCCTGAAGTATATTACCGGCCGCGCCTCCGCCAATTCCGATGAGCGCATTTTCAAAGGTTAGCCCCAGCCCGTTGCGATTTTGAGCAGGATAGTACAGATTCGATATACCTCCCGCGGCCAACCCTCCCATGATGCCCGAGTAATCCAGCTGCCACCGTCCGTTGTCGCCCTTACAAATTACTGACATGGCAATGGCGTACAGAAGTCTCGATTTCTTGCTGCCGACTCCCTTATAAAAATAGCGTGGATCTTGCTTTAACAACGACGGCAGAATTGCGCCGCCAATAAATGTCCCTATTGCCAGGTCGGCATAGGCGGCGCCGTAACGCTTGGCATAGCCCTGCGCGCCCTGCCCGTATCCGCTGAATGTATTTTCGGCCTGTTCAATTCCGGCGATCCCACCGGTGATCCCAAACGTGTAAGGATTTATGATTGACTTCCAGGCAAGCTGAAACTTCAGCTTCGGCGTGAGAGCAACCGGATGCGGCGCGTAAGTGACGTAATAGTTCGGAATGAAGCCCAGTACTCGCTGCTTCTCTTCCACCTTAACCTCGTCTTCCGCCACTTGTGCCGGTGATTCGGTCACCTCTACATCTACCTTGGCGCGAGCAACAACCAGAGCGATCTGCGGAACCACGAAGTCTTGTCCTGCTTGCAGAACGCCCGCCTGCTTAATATTCGCGAAGCCGGACGCTGTAAAAGTGATCTGAAAAGGTCCGGGAATTACATCCGTAAAAAAAAAGTGCCCTTCGGTGTCTGAAAGCGTTTCTTTGTTTACGTTAAAACCCTGCATAGCCAGGCTTACTTTCACATTGGGAATAACTGCCCCACTCGAATCAACCACTGTACCCCTGACACTTCCGGCCTGTGTTTCGCTTCGCGTCTCCGCTTGCGCCGGAGTGGAAGCTTCCGGCGTCACTGCTGGAGCCGGCTGCGATTGCCCCACCGCCGAGGCGACGCTTAAACTGATGAGCGCGATCCACCAAGGGAAACTCCGCCGCAAGGGGCGAACCAAACGCCGAAGATTTATACCCTCCGCGCCGTTGAGTAAGCATCCTGGGGAACCTCTCAAACCTGCTCCTTCCGTATTGAAATTTTCCGCCTGTGTGAAGTCATGTCAAGACTCGCTCTAAGATCTGAATCGGGCGTTACAAAATCCTGAGTTTTGTGGAGGGATATTCAACATCTATCCCACTGATTTTATCCTCTGCGTATTTATCTCTGATGCAGGAATGCGGAACCAGGCTTATCCGAGGTTCATCCTTCGATCGCCCATCGACTGATCGCCCAAGGACTGATTACCTAACGACAGGTTTCCTAGCGATAGGATAATTTCGGCGGCACGGTCTGCCGGCTGTTGTGTCACACCCTCGCCCGTATTCTCAGGTGCGCGCAGACAGGACTTAACCCGCACCAGCCCCTCCAACATGCGATCGCGCTCAACCCCATCCCGAAGAATCTCCTGCAATCGCGCGACCACGTTGGGAGCGATGAAGTCATGTTGTACCAGCTCCGGGACCACCTGCTCCCCGGCGATCAGGTTAACCATGGCAAAGTGTGGCACCTTCACCCGCGGCTTGCCCAGCAAATATGTAAGAGACGAAACACAGTAGACCATGACAAAAGGAGTGTGCATCATAGCGGCCTCGACCGTCGCGGTGCCGCTGGCGACGATACCTGCGCGCGAATGCCAGAGCGCGGGCAGGGATTCGGGGACCAGCTTGATCCTTTGTTGATTTATCAAATCCCGGAAAAACGACTGCTCCAGCGTGGGCGCGACCGGAAGCAGAAATTCGTATTCGGAACCGAGTTGCCCAGCTGCCTCCAGAATGGTTGGCAGATTCATCCGTACTTCTTTGATGCGACTGCCCGGCATAATCGTTATCCAGGGCTTGGCCGCTTCGAGATGAAACTGGGCGGCGTATTGGTTGCGCGTGACTACGGGTTGCGGAAGTTCGGCCAAGGGATGTCCGACAAACGTTGCATCCACTCCACGTTCGCGGTAGAACTTCTCTTCAAAGGGAAAAATCACCAGCGCCCTGTCGACGTAGTCTCGCAGCAGCCGCACGCGCCCCTGCCGCCACGCCCAGAACTGCGGCGCAACATAATAGGCCACAGGGATGCCGCGCTTTTTCATCTGTCGCGCCACCCGCCAATTAAATGCAGGGGAGTCGATGACGATGGCGAGGTCGGGTTTGCGCTTGTCGGCCTCTGCAATCAAATGCCGGTACAGCCCGTAGATCTTCGGCAGGTGGCTGAGGATTTCCGTGATGCCAACAACCGAAAGAGCCTTGGCATCGACCACAGTGTCGCATCCAGCCGCGCGCATGCGCTCCCCTCCCACGCCGAAGAATTCGACCTGCGGATCGCGGCGACGCAGCGCTGTGATAAGCTGCGCCCCGTACATCTCCCCAGAAGCTTCGCCGGCTGAGATCAGTATTCGCAAGAGAGCATTGTAAAGCCCTCAACGCTACCTAGTCGTCTCCCGCGGTGACGACGGGTGCCGCCGCAATTTCCTGATCCTTGTACTGCAGTTGATAAAGCTTGAAGTAAATTCCGCGCAGGGCCAGTAATTGCTGGTGTGTGCCCATTTCGCGAACCTGGCCTTTGTGCATCACGATAATCTTGTCGGCACGCTGTACGGTCGAGAGCCGGTGGGCGATGATCAGTGATGTGCGTCCCTCAACCATGCGGCTGAGTGCGTCGCGCACGCGGAATTCCGTTTCCGTATCCACGCTGGAAGTGGCCTCATCAAGGATCAGAATCTTTGGTTCGTGGGCCAGCGCGCGCGCGAACGAGATGAGTTGCTTCTGTCCGGTGGAAAGCGTCGACCCGCGCTCGCGAACTTCCTCGTCGAATCCCTTAGGCAGGGCGCGGATGAAGTCGGCAAGGTTCACATCTTCAGCGGCTTGTTCCACGTCTTCATCGCGAATGCGCTTCGTGCCGAGGCGGATATTTCCGCCGATGGTCCCACTGAACAGGAACGGGTCTTGCAGTACCACGCCGAAGCGGCTGCGCAAGTCGACAAGATCCATATCTTTTACGTCGACGCCGTCAATCCTGATCGCACCTTTCTGAACGTCGTAAAAGCGGAGCAGGAGTGAAATCAGCGTGGTCTTGCCCGCGCCCGTGTGCCCGACGATGGCCGCAGTTTCGCCGGGTTCAATCGCGAAGCTGACGTCACGCAGAACCCAGTCTGGGGTTTGTCCGTCTTCGACTTCGTCGTGATAAGCAAACCAGACGCGATCGAACTCAATTCGCCCCGGGCCTTCAGGCCTCCTGGTTACCGCAGGTGAAACCACATGCACAGGCGTATCCAGCAACTTAAAAATGCGTTCACTAGCGGCCATGGCCGATTGCAGGATGTTGTACTTCTCGCTGAAATCCATAATCGGCCGGAAGAATCGAAGAGCGTATTGGATGAATGCGACCAGCACGCCCAGCGATGCAACTGTTGGCACCAGACGGAAGGCGATCAGCGTGTTCCAATTGAAACTGACGGCCACGCTGGTCACGCGGACATTTCGCATCACATCTCCGCCGCCGAACCAGATGACGCTGGCAATCGCAATTGCGGAAAGAATCTCGACCACCGGGTAGTAAACCGAGTAGGCCATGATCGCGTCTTTGTAGGCGTCCATGTGGTCGCGATTGATTTCCGAGAAGCGGTTGTAGGCCTTGCGCTCGCGATTGAAGAGCTGCAGCACAACCATTCCACTGATGTGCTCCTGCAGATACGAGTTGATGCGGGCAATAGCAATGCGAATGCGCCGGTAAGAATCGCGGACGCGGTCGCGGAAAATCTTTGTGGAATAAACAATGAACGGCAAAACCGCAAACGTGATGAGCGCGAGCTTCCAGTTCATGCACAGCATCACGCCGAGAATCCCGAACAGTACGAAGAGATCCTCGAAAATTGAAACCACTCCGGAAGTGAACATCTCGTTTAAGGCGTCTACATCAGTGGTAACGCGCGTTACTAGGCGACCGACTGGGTTCTTGTCGAAAAATGCAACATGCAACCGCTGCAGATGGCGAAATATCTGCCGGCGGAGATCGAACATCACTTTCTGTCCCGTCCACTGCATGAAATAGGTTTGCAGGAACTCGAGCAGGAAGCTGAAAACCAGTAGTCCAACGTAAATCCCCGCGATCTGAGCAATGCCGGTGCTGGCGCGAGGGCTCAGCCAATTCCAGAAGCCGGACGAGAAACCTTTGGCGGGAGCAAGGTAACGGTCGATTGCGACCTTGGTGAGATAAGGGCCGAGTACGTCTGCGAAAGATTTCAGCACAATCGAAATCAGCGCAATTGCCACCTGCCACTTATACGGGCGTAGGTATTTCAGCAGCCGTGCCATAAGGCGGCTGTCGTAGGCTTTCCCTAATATTTCTTCTTCTTGTGACATCGATTTCTGGACGTTCGGGGTTGAAACCGCATCGGCGGCGGCCGTTAACAGGGTACCGCAAATAGATGTTTAAGACCGCTCAGAGGATGGAAAAGCTTTCGCCGCGCAGGTGGGATAATAAACAGGATATGGCTTTGGGCATTTACATTTCGGTGCCGTTCTGTCGCACGAAGTGCAGCTATTGCAACTTCGCTTCGGACGTATTTTCGCGTGCACTATTCGAGCGTTATGTGGATTGCGTTTGTGCCAACATCGAGAATGCTCGACAAACCGCAGCGGACATGGGCGCGGAACTGGAGCACGAGGTGGATTCCGTCTACCTTGGTGGGGGAACGCCGACCATGCTCGCAGCCGCCCAACTGGAGCGAATCTTTGCTGCTGTGCGATCCCGGTTTGATGTGAAAGCGAACGCCGAGATCACGGTGGAGTGCGCCCCCGGCACGCTGACGAATGCCATGGTAGAGAGTTTGCTGCGTTGCGGGGTGAACCGAGTCAGCCTTGGCGTGCAGTCTTTTGTGGACCAGGAAGCCGCGGCCGTAGGCCGGCTGCACAAGCGCACCACGGTGCTTGAGGACGTTGCGCGGCTACGGGCTATGGGAATTTCAAACATAAACATTGATCTCATCGCGGGACTGCCGCACCAGACTTCAGAGAGTTGGGAATGTTCTTTAGCGGAAGTCATCGCGACCGGCGCTTCACACGCGAGCGTCTACATGCTCGAGGTGGATGAAGACTCGCGCCTGGGCCGCGAATTGCTGGCGGGCGGCGCACGTTATCACGCGCACTTTGTGCCGGACGAAGAAGCTACTGCGGATTTTTATGTTGCGGCGTGTGAGCGCTTTCAATCGTCCCGGATTACGCAGTACGAGATTTCCAACTTTGCGCGCGAGGGGTTCGAGTCTGCACACAACTTGAAATATTGGACGCGGCAGCCCTATCTCGGCTTCGGAGTGGACGCGCACTCGATGTTGATTTCTACAATTCCAGAGATCGACGCACTGCGATTCGCGCGCGCTGATTCTCTGGATAAATATGTGTGTGGCGCGGCTCCTCAGCTGACCGCCGTCTCGCATCGGGCCGCCTTCGAAGAAAGCTTTTTCCTTGGACTCCGGCTGAATCGCGGCGTAAGCTTGCTCAAAATCGCGGCAAGATTCGGCGACGACGCCGCCTATCATGCTCGGGATGTTGTTGCAGAACTACTGGAAGATGGTCTTATGGAGCAGCAAGAAGATCTCGTGTGGCTGACTTCCCGTGGCCGATTGCTTTCGAATGAGGTCTTCCAACGTTTCATTCTGCCAGAAGAAGTTCTCCGCTGATGGTAGCGTTGTATTCTGCGAAATCTGTTCGTGGCCAAACCATACGGTCGGTTGGGCCATAAGCTCCGACCTCTGAAATCCTCAACATTGACTAGGTCTCCCGCTTTTTCTCGTCCCCGTTCCCGCAGTAACTTTTCCCGATTCCGCGCCTATGGTGTAATCGATAACGGGCTCCCGCAGTGGAGGGATTTTGGATTTTCAACTAAACGACGAGCAAGAGCATTTAAAGAGAAGCGTCCGCGAGTTTGCCGAGCGCGAGATCGCCCCTAACGTCATGAAATGGGATGAGTCCTGCGAGTTCCCGCTGGCGATCGTGAAAGAGCTGGGCAAGCTGGGACTGTTGGGAACAGTTTTTCCCACCGAATACGGCGGCGCGGGCATGGGCTACGTGGAATATGTCACCGCCATCGAAGAGTTGTCACGCGTGGATGGCTCGGTGGGCATCATCGTTGCCGCGCACACGTCGCTCTGTTCCAATCACATCTTTCTTGCCGGAAGCGAGGCGCAGAAGAAAAAGTATGTCAGCAAGCTAGCTACGGGCGAATTCATCGGCGCATGGGGATTAACCGAGCCCTCGTCAGGCTCCGACGCGGGTAGCGCGCGCATGACCGCAAAGCGCAGCAGAAATAGTTGGGTTCTGAACGGCACAAAAACTTTTTGCACAAACGGCCACTATGCAGATGCCATCGTCGTGATCGCCGTCACCGACCGGGCAGCTAACACGCACGGGCTTTCGGCGTTTATCGTTGACAAGGATACAAAGGGATTCCGCCCAGGTAAGAAGGAAAACAAGCTGGGTTTGCGAGCCAGCGACACAGCAGAACTGATTTTTGAAGATTGCGTGATTCCGTCCGAAAATCTACTAGGCAAGGAAGGCGACGGATTCATCGACGCGATGCGCGTACTTGACGGAGGGCGCATCTCGATTGCCGCTTTGTCGCTTGGCATGGCGCAGGGCGCTTACGAGGCCGCGCTAAAGTATGCGAAAGAGCGCCGGCAATTTGGCAAGGCGATCGGGGAGTTTCAGGCGATTCAGTGGAAGCTGGCCGACATGGCCACGGAAATTGACGCGGCTCGCTTGCTCACCATGCGCGCAGCGTCAATGAAAGATGCGGGCATGAAGACAACGCAGGAGTCTTCGATGGCGAAGCTTTTCGCCAGCGAAGTGGCCGTGAGGTGCGCCAACGAAGGCGTGCAGATTCACGGTGGTTACGGATTTATCAAAGACTATCCCGCCGAGAAGTATTACCGCGATGTGAAATTATGCACCATCGGCGAAGGCACCAGCGAAATTCAGCGGCTGGTGATTGCAAGGCAGTTGCTGAAAGATTAAGTCCATCGCCGGATTTCTCCTTCCTCGTCGTCTGCTTTACACTGATCGCTTGAACTCGGACATCCAGTCATGGATCGAGCACGTGCGCGCCGGCGACATTCGCGCGCTCTCTCGCGCTATTTCGACCGTGGAAAACCATGCGCCAGGTTGGTCGGAGCTACTGAAAGGACTATTCCCGCACAGCGGAAGGGCCCGTGTGCTCGGGTTGACGGGGCCGCCGGGGGCAGGGAAGAGCACGCTGGTCGATCAACTGGCCCGCTTCTACCGCAAAGACAATCGCACCGTGGGCATCATCGCAGTCGATCCGACGAGCCCCTACACCGGCGGAGCGATTCTGGGCGATCGAATTCGCATGCAGGATCATTTTTCCGATCCGGGGATTTATATTCGCAGCATGGCGACGCGCGGCTCGCTGGGCGGGCTGGCGCGTACCACAGCCGATGTGGCCACGGTTCTGGACGCTGCCGGGCGCGACCTCATCATGATCGAGACCGTTGGCGTAGGCCAGGATGAAGTGGATATCGTGCGTCTCGCCGATGTCACCATTGTGATCCTCGTTCCCGGCATGGGCGACGATGTGCAGACGATCAAGGCCGGCATCATGGAAATCGCCGACATTTTCGTGATCAATAAGAGCGACCGTGACGGCGCTGACCATGTGGAACGTGAAATACGAGCGCTGCAGTCGCTCGCTATGCGCCACGATGGCTGGACGCCTCCAATCGTCAAGACCGTCGCTAGCCAGGGAACTGGCATCGAAGAACTCGCCAACGCAATCTCAAATTATGAAACATATCTACAAAAAGAAAATCTGGCTCTGAACAAGAGCGTCGAGAACTGGCAGGAACGCCTGATCGAGATGCTGCGTGAGGCGCTGCTCGAAAAAGCTCGGGAGCAAATGGCCGACGGCGGCGTGGCCCGCTATGCAGCCGAGGTAGCTGAGCACAAGCGCGATCCCTATACGCTGGTTGAGGAGATCACTGCAAACGTAGGCAAGCGTTGATGGCTAAAATTGATCACATCGGGATCGCGGTGAAGTCGCTTACTGCGTCGAAGGCGATTTACGAGAAGCTGGGCCTGAGCATTTCTGCCGAGGAAACCGTGGAGCAGGAGCAGGTACGGCTGGTGATGGTTGCGTTGGGCGAAAGTCGGTTGGAATTGTTAGAGGCGACTTCGGAAGGCTCGACGATAGCGAAGTTCATCGCCAAGCGCGGCGAGGGGTTGCATCACGTATCGCTGCAAGTCCCGGATTTACCTGCGGCTGTTCAACGGTTGAAGAAAGATGGAATCCGCCTGGTCGCAGAGGAGATCAAGATCGGAGCCGGCGGGCACAAATATGTTTTTGTGCATCCTTCGAGCACCGGTGGAGTGTTGCTGGAACTCGTCCAGGAATAAAGTCGAAAACAAATCGGACTCGAATTCCCGACTTCCCAGACAAGGCACTAAATTTCTTTATGCTTCTTTTCGCCATCGATACTTCCGGCAAGCAAGGCAGCATCGCGCTGGCTCAGGTGGACGAGCGTTCGCCCGATCCCGACGAAGTGCAACTCATCGAGACAACGCCGTTGGCAGGCGGTACGTTCTCCGCACAACTGGTTCCCCAGATCGCAGCGTTGCTCTCCGCTCACGGATTTACCAAGCACGATATCGACGCTTTCGCCGTAGCCTCCGGGCCAGGATCGTTCACCGGCCTACGAATCGGTCTCGCTGCCGTCAAGGCTCTGGCGGAAGTCTTGCACAAACCTATTGCCGCGGTCTCGCTGCTGGAAGCCTGCGTCTTTGCCAGCGGCGCTCAGGGCAAGATCATGGCTGTTCTCGACGCCGGGCGGACGGATGTCTACGTCGGGGAGTATGAAATCCCCGGCGATGGGAGCCCGGTTTCGAGAGAGCGTATCCTGAGCCGGAGTCAATTCCTTTCCCAAGCTGCTGGATGGAAGGTCGTGACTCCAGACTCTGCGCTCGCCGAGGTCGCTAATGCGGCGGGGTTGCCGGCCTCAACCCTTCCGGCGATTTCTGCGTCTGAGGTCGCACGTTTGGGTTGGCGCAAGATCCAATTCGGCCAGACCGTGGCGCCAGAGCAGTTGGAGGCGAACTATATCCGCCGCAGCGACGCCGAAATACTTGAGAAAATTGGTTCCTAACTTGCGGGTTCGAGCAGCAAATCGCACGGATATCTCCGCAATGATTGAGCTGAATCATCAGAGCCCAACCGCCGCGCATTGGTCTGTTCAGCAGTATGAAAGTCTTTTCTCGGATTTTGATCCGCGGTCGCCTCAACGCGTCATTCTCGTAGCGCAGGATGTTTCCGAAACGCTGGCCGCGACAGCTTCAGGCCGACACAGAATCCTTGCGTTCCTGGTTGGACTCCGGGTGGACCGAGAATGGGAACTGGAAAACATTGTTGTCGCCGAAGAGTCCCGACGAAGCGGCGTTGGCACTCGGCTCTTGAGCGACTTCGTCAAGCATGCGCGGGCCAACCACGTGAATTCTATATTTCTTGAGGTTCGGCAATCGAATCAAAGTGCGCGAGCCTTCTATACCAAGATCGGTTTCGTAGAATTCGGGTCACGAAAAGGTTACTACTCCAATCCGCCCGAGGATGCAGTCCTTTATCGGTTAAGTCTTTCTCATAACGAGACTGCACCAGAAATATGGCATTGAACCGGCAATGGGGCTGTGGTAGCGTGGGCGTATCAAACCCAATTGGAGGTCCGCCTGGATGCTGACTTCGAATGACGCTCTGTTGACCACCCACGATGAATTTCGCAAGCTGGCTCAGGAGCATATGCAATATTCCACCCGTCTGGATTCACTCACTCAAAAGCGTTATCTCAGCGAGGACGAAAAGCTTGAGGAAGTCCGGCTCAAGAAGCTGAAGCTGCGGCTCAAAGACCAGATGCAGACGATTGAGCGGCAGTACCGGCAGCAATACGGCACGCACGTAGCGTAATCCTTGGCCACTTAAACCTCGGCCTTTGCCGAAGAGCATACTTGTATCCACGCCCCGGTGCTGGTCAGCGCCTTTCTTTATTTGGACTTAAGTCCAAGTCCGAGTTCTGATCGCTCTCTCTGCTCTATAATTAATTGGTTCTCATCTTTGACCTGATCTTTTATCTGCTCTATGGTTCGTGACGGCTACTTTTACGCGCTGGGCTTGCTGTTGGCTGCGATCCTGGTCGGCTGGTTCGCGCGCCCGGCTTGGGCTATCGTGCCCGTGTTGCTCGCCGTGTTCTTTCTTTGGTTCTTCCGCGATCCTGAGCGTGCCATTCCTGATACACCAGGAGCCGTAGTTTCGCCCGCGGACGGCAAAGTTACAGATGTCTCACACATTACAATTGGGGGCAATAAGCAGACGCGTATCAGTATCTTTCTCAGTGTCTTTGATGTCCATGTGAACCGTTCACCGATCGCTGGAATCGTTCGCGAAGTGCGTTATCAACGGGGCAAGTTTTTGAACGCCATGAATCAGGCCTCGGCGGAGGAGAATGAACAGAACATTGTTCGCGTTGAAGGCGATGGTCAAACAGTAGTCTTCAAACAGATCGCCGGATTGCTGGCGCGCAGAATTGTTTTTCATCCTAAGATTGGCGATCGCCTGGAGCGTGGCCAGCGTGTGGGCCTGATCAAATTTGGTTCGCGAACCGACGTACTGCTCGACTCTGCTGCAAGCTTGCAAGTCAAGGTTGGCGACCGGGTGCGTGGCGGGGCCAGCGTTCTGGCGTTCCTGCAGCCAAGTAGCGAACTAGCAGGTGTAGGAAGAGTTTCTGCTGATCCGGTTTTTACAAAACCGGTTTCAGTCAAACAAGAGGCGCGGTGACGGACGACTCGCCAGCGAAAAATCGACCTGAAGAACGGCGACGCCCCCCGCGCCCTATGCGGAAGGGCATGTACATTCTCCCGTCGCTGTTCACCACGGGAAACATGGCCGCGGGTTTCTATGCCATTCTCGAAGTAGTCCACGCGAACGCGTCGAACTTTTGGCATTTGGACAATGCCGCCAAGGCGATTGGATTTGCCGTCTTATTCGATGGACTCGACGGCCGCGTCGCCCGCATGACCGGGACTAGCAGCGACTTCGGCAAAGAGCTCGATTCGCTCGCCGATGTCATCACATTTGGAGTCGCCCCGGCAATGCTCGCCTGGACATGGGGTTTTCACTTGATGTCGCCGGTCGCACTCACTGACTGGAACATCAAGCTCACCCAACTGGGGGCGATTGCCAGCTTTCTTTTTCTCATGGCCGGAGCCAGCCGCCTGGCTCGATTCAATATCACGAGCAACCCGCAACCTTCCAACCCGGGGCGTCCAGGGAAGAAATATTTTGTCGGCATGCCCATTCCGGCCGGGGCCGGAGTGATTGCGGCCGTGGTTCATTTTCAGGCAGGACTGCCACTCGATTCCTGGTATACCGCCATTACCTGGTTAGCGATGGTCGCCGCAGTGGGTTATCTGATGGTCAGCACGTGGCGTTTTTACAGCTTCAAAGACATTGATTTCAGTTCGCGACATCCTTTCCGGCTGATCATTCTTTTTGGCGCCTTGTTCGCGGGCATCTGGTTTTTCTCCAGGCCGATGCTATTCGCAATCGCACTCCTGTACACCTTCTCTGGCGTGTTCTGGCGCCTGCAGTGGATTTTTCGTCGTCGGAGCCAGCCTCGACCGCCCACTTACAAGGAGGCTTCACAGACCTCATGAGTAGTCCGTCCAAAGGACCGCTGGCGTCTTCTCCTCGCGGACAGCTCTTTCGGGTTGCCATCGTGGGTGCCGGCACCCTTAAAGGGAAAGAAGTTGCCGAGATGCTGAATGAGCGCAACTTTCCCGCTGTCGACGTGCGCCTGCTTGATGATGATGAATCCATCGGCCAACTCGAAGCCACCGGGGACGAGATCAACTTCATCCAAAGTTTGCGCGCCGAGCAGTTCACCAATATTGATTTCACTTTTTTTGCTGCTGATGCGGGAACCACGCGGCAGAACTGGAAACGTGCGCGCGATGCCGGCAGCGCGATCGTCGATCTTTCCGGCGCGTTGGAAGACGAGCCAGGAGCCACGGTTCGCTCATTGTGGGTGGAGCGTGAGCGCGGACAAGTGTGGCAGCCGGAACTTCAACCCGCTCCTTGTGTAGTGGCTCATCCTGGGGCCATCGCCTTGGCCCTCTTGCTTTTACGGGCGCGCAAAGCTGGCGCTATCCGTAACACGATTGCCACAGTTTTCGAGCCCGCTTCCGAACAGGGACAGAAGGGTATGGATGAGCTGCATCAACAAACCGTCAACCTTCTATCCTTCCAATCGCTTCCCAAGGATCTGTTCGACTTGCAAGTGGCGTTTAACATGGTCGCGCGCTACGGTTCCAGTTCGAAGCTGTCGCTCGATTCACTGGAAGCCCGCGTGCGGCGCCACTATCAAGAACTTGCCGGAGCGGATGCCCCACGCCTCGCTTTGATGGCGCTTCAGCCGCCGGTGTTCCATGCCCATGCCCTGTCCATCTTTTTGGAGATGGAACAGCCCGTCGATCAGGAAAAATTATCGCAAGCAGTCAGCGGCGATCACGTGACACTGGCGGGGTTGGAAGACGATTCGCAGCCGAGTAACGTAAATACAGCCGGTCAAGCGAACATCATGGTCTCTCTAAAAGCTGAGCC
>DASRWO010000368.1:0-4750 GCA_035654555.1 Candidatus Deferrimicrobiaceae bacterium
TCCCCACACGGTGTTCCGGACGACACGCCCGCCGCAAAATCGGCTCTCCCTAACCCCCGTAAAATCAACGCCCCGGTCACTGGCCCAACCCCTGCACTCTCCTTAAGCGCTGCTCAGCAGCAGGAGGTGACCAACCATGACCCGTATCAACCTGTTTCACAATACGAAATTTCACTCTGCCCCATCCACTCTCAATTCCGTTGCCTGGGGTAAATCAAATCTCGCGAAAGCAAATTTCACCAAAAACAATTTCGACAAAACCAGCACGCTAATCTTCGCCGCGCTCCTGATCGCTTGTTCCCTCACGGTCGGTTGCTCTAGCGACAAACCAAAACCCGTAAGCTCCATCAACCCGTCGCCAATCGCCCCACCCACGCCGCCCATCACAACCAGTCCTGCCACCGTTGCACCGCCGGTTGAACAAGCCGCAGTCAAGCACGTCCATAAAAAAGTCGTTCGCAAAGTGCCGCCGACTGTCACCTACGTCGATAACGTTTCCGGCGTCACGTTTCAATATCCGCGCAAGTACGCGCTGAAGACCGGCGACGCGGCCAAAGAACTCGTCTCCTCGGGAACCGTGCCGATGGATTTCGTGCAGGCCGGCGGAATCGCAGTCGCAACCGTCGCCCTGCCCGACTCCACGTATCCCAACTCGGATCTGGCCTCGGCCTTCTTCGATGTCAGCGTGAACAAAACTCTCACTGCCGATCAGTGCAGCGAATTCTCCGTCCCGCAGCCGAATCTCGCGACCCCGGCGGATCCCAGCATTCAGGCGACGGCGCAAGTTTCAGCTCCGCCACTTTCTAAATTAATGATCGGCGATATGGAACTTGAATCAAGCGAATCCAATATCGCCGGGCAAATGACGAATGGATCGCGTGAACAATCGTCGAAGTACTACCACGTCTTTCAGAACGGCGCCTGCTACGAGTTTGCGCTGAAAGTCGCAACCACCAAACTCGACGCGGCAACCACAACCACAACCAAGCCCAGTCCCACTCATATCGACCGCGACGAAGTCTTTCACCGCCTTGAAACAATCCTGGCCACGGTGAAGATCAATCCCATCGTCGCCCCGGAAGTGAACGCTGAAGCAAAAACCAACACGCAACCTGCATCGGATGAAACTCCCGCTCAGTAATCACAAAAGCGCCGGTCATTGTTTTTCATGACCGGCGCCTTTGCTCCACAGTTTCCAATTCACTAGCCTATCGGCGGCAAGATCGCAAACTCCATTCTCTCTAGGTCTTCCCGAAACTCCCGCGCAGATCGAAATTGCAGCGCATGAATCCCCAACTCCCGCGCCGCCCGAAGGTTGATTTCCCGATCATCCACAAACAGCGTTTCCTGCGCCTTCACTCCAAGCCCTCGCAGAGTATGTTCATAGATCGCACGATCCGGTTTGATCAAGCGAACTTCCGCCGAGAAGGTTGTGAAGTCGAACAGATCCAGCCAGTCGAAATTCTTCTTTACGTAAGCAATCATCGAGGGATGCATATTCGAGAGCAACGCCGTCTTGATTCCTCCCCGGCCGAGCTGCCGCAGCCAACCCACCATCTCCTCGTTCGCGTTTCCCCACATTTGCAGATCCAACTCGCAGACTTTCCTGAGTTGTGTCGCATCGATTTTCGCCCCGGCGTCCTCCGCCAGCATGCTCCAATAGGTCTCGGGCGGGAGATCACCGCGGTCAAACGCACCTCGATTCTTCGCCCACAACGCCGCGAATAAATTCGCTTCCACACCAAACGGTTGCACCAGCCGGCTGAATTCTTCCTCAGACGGCCGATGACAAAGCACTTCGCCATAATCCAAAATGACTGCGCTGATTTTTGCTTTGTTGCCGACGTTGTCGATCCTCATTCACGCTCCACCTTTTCATTCGCAACCGGACAGCGCTCCGGAGACAACTCTATTTTTGCTCCGGCAAGGTTGCCCTTCTCACTAGAGTCCAACCCCGCTCCACCGCATCCAACATTTTAAAGGAGGTTCCATGTACGCTATTCTCGGAGCAAGCGGCAACACCGGTCACGTTGTGGCCAAGACTCTTCTTGAACGTGGCCAGAAAGTTCGCGCCATCGGCAGAAACGCAACTCACCTTCAACCTCTCGCCGCACAAGGCGCTGAAGTTTTCGTCGCTGATGTCACTGACGCGACGGCACTCACCAAAGCCTTTCAAGACGCAGATTCCGCTTATGCCATGATCCCGCCCAACCCCACCAGCACTGACCCTCTCGGGTATGAGAACCGCGTCAGCGATGCCATCGCAACCGCGGTTCGCAGCACCAGAGTCAAAAACATCGTTTCCCTTAGCAGCTTCGGAGCCGACAAGCCCACCGGCACCGGCCCGGTCGTCGGACTTCATAATCTCGAGCAGAAGCTGAACCAGATCGATACCGCCAATATCCTTCACCTGCGCGCCGGATACTTCATGGAAAATACTCTAGGACAAGTCAGCCCCATTCGCCTGATGGGCTCCCTCATCGGACCGCTTC
Source organism: Candidatus Deferrimicrobiaceae bacterium (assembly GCA_035654555.1). Classification (GTDB taxonomy): domain Bacteria; phylum Acidobacteriota; class Terriglobia; order Terriglobales; family Acidobacteriaceae; genus Sulfotelmatobacter. Next base: position 2,493 of record DASRWO010000368.1, read on the forward strand.
GTCCCGACCTCAAACTTGCCATGATCGCCTCTCGCGATATCGGCGCGTTTGCCGCCGATGCCCTCTCGCACCTCGAATTCCGGGGAAGACAAATCCAGGAACTCCACGGCCAGCGCGATATTGATTACAACGAAGTCGCCGCCATCATCGGCAAAGCCATCGGCAAGCCCAAGCTCGCCTACGTCCACGGCTCCGATGATCAGCTTCGCCCCGCGTTGGTACAGATGGGAATGTCGGAACAATTCGCCCGCCTGCTCCTCGAAATGACTGCCGCACTCAACTCCGGATACATGCGGCCTCTCGAACCTCGTACCACCCGCAACACGAATCCCACATCCTTCGAAACCTTTGTCGCCCAGGTATTCGTTCCCGCTTATCAACAACAAGTAGCAGCATAAACAAAGCGACAGGCCACGCTCATTCCCGAGCGTGGCCTGTTGCTGTTGCTTGTGGATCTCATTCGTTCCAGTCGAGCAGCACTCTTGCCCGCTGCCTCTTACTTTAATCAGCCGCTCCCGGCCGATGCCGCCCGCCTCATACTCACAATCACCGTGTGCGCCAGACTCTCCACCACCGCCACATCGCCCTCATCAAAATTAAACGCGTCCGTCGCGAACACCATAAGTAGTCCCACCGTATCGCGCTCATAGCGAACCGGCGCCGCCAGAATCGATCGCACCCCGAGCCTCCGGCAACTCTCCAAATCCACGCGTGGATCCATCTCCGCATCGTCGCATCGCAAAGCTCTTCCCACCCGAAAACATTCCCCCGAAAGTCCCGAGTTCACATCCAGCCGTGTCCCCAGCGCAGGCGCTTTTTCTCCCACGCTCGCGCGGCAAATCACCACTCCCTTATGCATCAGCGCAATCGCCGCACTGGATGCCCGTGTCAACGACCGTGCCCGCTCTCCAATCAGCCGCAACGCCGCCGTCAAATCTGTCCCCAGGGAACTGAATTCATATTGCACCGTCGCCGACGCCGCACCTCCGTTGCCGCCTGCCGTCAAGTTTTCCGCTTCCAGACTTACCGCCATCGGATCTCCCGCCACGCCCCCCGCAGACTTCACTCCCGCCGGCCAAGCCATTCGTCCTAACGCAACCTTCGGCGCCATGTGGCTGGGCGCACTCGCGTTCAGCGTCAACCAATCGTTCAATCGCCGCCGCGCTTCCTCCGGCAAATCCGAGAATCGCACTCCCGCCCGCCCCAGCGCATCGGCCCAGGCAATGTATCCCGTAGTTTCAAAGTGTGTTTCGAAGTGTGTTTCTAAGTGCGCTTCCTCTGTCGAAGAATCTGGTTCCGAAACGTCTGCAGGCAGATCCACCTTCACCCGCACGCGCCGCTCCTTATCAAACAGCTGCCCGTCGCGCGCACCTCCGGTCTGCATCGACAACCCTTCTTCGCTGAGATCAAGAATCATGCCGCCCGTCACGCCATCAAAACTGGCAAACGCCGGAGCATGCACCGTCTGCCGCCAACACCTTCGCCGCTCCCCCGCAAATCCCTGATTTCCACCCATAATGTTTTTGAGAAACGAATCCCCCGCCCAATTCCCTTAACGAATGATGGGATCGCGGTCCCGCGGAAAAAAGTGCTACCGCAGGTTCCCCCGACGCTTCACGCAACGCGCCGATTCGTTTTCTTCGCCAACGTAATCAACCTCAAGACCCTTTGCGTTGCCAGACGGAAAAAGCCACGACGCATTTTGCATCGTGGCCCCATGAGGTCAGCGCCTGCCGAAGAGCACGGCTATCTGCGCGAACGATTTTTCTAACCCGCCGTCGCCGTAATCCCCAGATAGTTATTCACAATCTCAACTGGCAAGCTCAGCGCAGTCGCAATCTGCGAGACCGCCTGCCCCTGATTGTAGAGTTGATACACCTGTTGCGATTCCGAGAGCTTCACCGTGTCTCCCGAGTTATTGATGGTTGGTTGTGGATTGCGAGCGGCCGCCGAAGTCGCCGACGAGTTGCTGGCGCTGGTTGCAGCTAACGACGCGGTCGAGAGCGAACTGGAAATGGAAATACTCATAAAACGCTCCTTACCTCTCACCTAAGGAAAGATCGGCAACTCCTGCCCAGCACCTGAGTCGACCCGCCCCATTTCCCCATTCCCAAAATGGAACGTCCCCGCGCAGTCGCCTAACCTCATACTGGGGTGCCCCACGTCTCGCCTCTTTTGCGAGACGTGGGAATCCCCGCCCTCGACAGGCCAGCTCCCCAACGCGCGGACCCATCACCACCGTGAAGGGCACGAGTTCC
>DASRWO010000369.1:0-9033 GCA_035654555.1 Candidatus Deferrimicrobiaceae bacterium
GTTGGGCAAAGTGCTGTCGCGAAATCTGAAGAGTAGCGCTTTCACGAAAACCTTGCCGGGCGCCCCAGATGGCGAATATGTCGTCATTCAGTACGACAGCAGCTTTGAGCACAAACAGTCAGCAGTGGAGACGATTACTCCCATGCTGGACAAAGATGGCAAGTGGAGGGTTTCGGGCTACTACATCAAATAGACAGGAGTCCAAAGCGAACTTGCCGCAGTCGCGGCCCGTACATCCCCCGTGCATCCATTGACCGGTTAGCCCGCATCTCTGTAGTCTTGCAATATAATTTCGGTGCGGATTTCCCAAGGTCAAGGAAAATACATGAAGGAATTTGCAGTTCTGTTGCTGCTCGCGCTCATGTTGAACGGATGCGGCAACAACCACGTGGCCAATCCCCAGGTGGCTGCTGGCGGAGTCTGGCTGTCGGAGATGGAAGGTGGAGACGGGCTGGGGTCCGGATTAAGCTTTGTCGCCCAGTTCACGGTCGCCAACAACGGTGCGATGAACTTTACGAGCTTTCAGTTCCTCACTCAGATCGACGGAGGATGCTTTCCGGTTACCGGGCCAAGACCGACGGGAACTTTGACGGTGACACCCAACGCTGCCAACCAGGTGAGCGGTACGTTCTCGCTTACAGTCGTTTCGACCGGCAACACGCTCACCATGACCAGCACATCAGTGACTGGAACGTTGAATGGGGTTAACGACACACTCGCCGACGGTGTGATTATTGGCAACTGGGCGCTAAAAGGTGCCACGGGCTGTAACACAAATGGCACCTTCACAATGACGCAAACCACTAGCAATTGAAGACTTGGTGGTTTCAGAACCAGTCGCTACGGTAAGCAACCCACCAGGCGATGAAGACGCAGGGAATGGTCGCCGCGAGGCCCCACCAAATGGGCAGCAGAAAATCCGCGAGCAGGCCCAGCACCGTGAAGACGATCCAAAAGATTTTGCGTTCCATAGAGTGATTGTAGGATCTTAGAGATGATACGAGGAAATCGAATGGAGCGCATCGCTTGTAGTATCCTCGGCTTATCGATATTCTGATGCACGCATCAGTGCGCTGACTCCACCATTCATGAACGCTAAAATTATCGGTTGTGCGATCGGGCTGTTTTCGCTGCTGTGGGTTGCGACGGCGTTCGGTCAATCTGCCGTTGCCGCGGCGGGGCCTGAGGTCTATCCATATTCGGGGCAGGGAAGCGGTTCAGCGCCCGCCCCGCAGGGTGCGGCGGTTTCTTACGCATCGGTGACGCAGTTGAACGAACTGCTGGCGCAACTGGATGCTACCTCCAAAACCACGCAGACCGACCTGGCAAGGTTGCGTATTGAGCGCTGGAAGACCGATGGCTCGACGAAAAGGCAGACGCTGAATGACGTGGAATCCGTGCAACGAAATCTGCAGAGTGCGCTGCCGGAGATGATTGGCCAATTGCGGAATTCTCCGGAAGACTTGCCCGCAACCTTCCGGCTCTATCGAAATCTGGATGCGCTGTATGACGTGTTGGGCGGGGTCGTCGAGTCCGCTGGAGCCTTCGGACCGAAGGATGATTTTCAGTCGTTGTCGAACGATTTGAGCGGCTTTGAGGGAACGCGAAAGCAATTAGCAGATCGCACGAATAACCTGGCAAGCTCAAAGGAGCAGGAGATTGTGCGCCTGCGAACAGACCTGAAGACAGCGCAGGCTGCGATTCCGGTCGCACCCCCGAAAAAAATTATTGTGGATGATAATGAACCGGTGAAGAAACCGGTGGCGAAGAAAAAGCCTGCGGCGAAAAAGCGGCCCCCAACGGCACCAGGTACCGCTCCCGCACAAACCCCGCCAGCACAGCCGAAACCGCAGTAGGTGGGTTCGGACTCAGGGTGGGTGGTTTCGTACTCAGGGTGGCTGGTTTAGCGTGAGCGTTCGGCCGCCTACATCTGGCAACGTACCCAGCTCATTTCTCGCCTGGCCGATTGCAGCTTTGCTGTTACCAGAGCCCAGCTTGTTCGAATCTGTTAACCTTCCTTCCACGTCAAAATTTCGCCTCAATTATCCTTGGAATTCAGCATGAACTCTCACCACGGAAGCATCGCCGCAATCATCTTTGGTCTTGCGATCCTGTGGGTAGTGTTTCTGGATGCCTTTGAGACCGTAGTTCTGCCACGGCGAGTGACGCGGCACTTCAAGCTGACGGCATGGTTTTACCGGCGCACCTGGATTCCGTGGAGACGGATCGCCGAGCATATTCGTACACCTGGCCGGCAACAGAGTTTTCTGGGATACTTCGGTCCGCTGTCATTAATTATGTTGCTGGCTTTCTGGGCCACCACCCTTATCTTTGGCTTCGCGCTGCTGCAATACGGTTTGGGCGGCCACGAACAATTGGGCAGCGAGCCGATTACTTTTGGCAGAATTGTTTACCATAGCGGTGAGACATTTTTCACGTTGGGCTACGGCGATATTCTACCCACGACCGGACTCGCGCGAGCGCTGTCAGTGCTGGAAGCGGGCATGGGATTTGCTTTCCTGGGTGTAGTAATCGGATACCTGCCGGTGGTATATGGATCGTTCTCCCGGCGCGAGATTCAGATTTCCATGCTGGACGCGCGAGCGGGATCGCCTCCTACGGCGACAGAGTTGTTAGTACGGCTGGCGGGACGTTCCGACGGTCCCACAATCGAACAGATCGTGCTGGATGGAGTATTGCGCGACTGGGAGCGCTGGGCCGCCGAGTTGCTGGAAAGTCACATTTCGTATCCGGTGCTGAGTTTTTTTCGATCGCAGCACAGCAATCAATCCTGGGTTGGAGCGCTGACTACCATGCTGGATGTGACCTCTCTGGTGCTTACCGGTATTGAGGGAGTTCATCCGGGACAGGCAAAATTGACGTTCGCGATGGCGAGACACGCCGCAGTCGATTTGGCGCAAGTGGTGAATGCACGCTACGATCCGCTGGCGCCTGAGCGACTCACCGATGAGACCCTCGATGCGCTGCGCCAGGCGCTGGAATCGGTGGGATTGAAATTGCGAACCGGAGAAGAAGCAAGGCAGAAGTTGGATCGATTACGGTCGATGTATGAGCCTTATGTGCATTCCACGGGAAGAAATCTGATGCTAAACATACCACCGTGGAGGAACTCGGAGAAGACGCGCGATAACTGGCAGGCCGGGCCGTGGGATCGCGCTATTCAGGCGAAAGGACTCGCCGTGCTTGGCCAAAGACCCGTACAGCATGTAAGCATCGAGGACCACTTCTAGTGCTGCGTATTCACGACGACGGGCATGCTACGATCCTTGTCCCGGTTTCATGGCCCCTGTTTTCATAACATGAAGAATATTGGCGAGAGCGTGGTACGCATTGAGGCGGACGCGTTGCAAGCCCTGGCGGACCGCATTGCGGGGCCGATGGCCGCGGCGTTCCAGCACGCTGTGGACTTACTGTTTTGCTGTGCCGGACGTGTCGTAGTAACGGGAATGGGTAAGAGCGGGTTGATTGCGCGCAAGATTGCCGCAACGTTCAGTTCGACCGGCACTCCGGCTTTGTATTTGCATCCGGTGGATGCGTTGCACGGGGATTTAGGAATGGTGGTGCGCGGGGACGTGGTGCTGGCGCTTTCGGCGAGCGGCGAAACCGAGGAAATTCTCGCGCTGCTAGCGACGATCAAGCGGCTTCAGGTCCCGTTGATCGCGATGACCGGGGATAAGGTTTTTGAAAAAGCTGCGGACGAGTCGTGCGCGTCCACACGAGAATCCACTCTCGCGGCCGCTGCTGACATAGCTCTGGACTGCTCGATCGCAGAGGAGGCCTGCTCGCTGGGGCTGGCTCCTACAGCTTCGACAACTACGATGCTGGCATTAGGCGACGCCTTGGCGGTCACGCTCAGCCAGAAGCGTGGATTCAAAGAAGAAGATTTTGCGAATTTACATCCTGGAGGAAAGCTGGGCAAGCGGCTGGCGCTTGTAGGATCACTCATGCACACTGGCGATGCACTGCCGTGCGTTTCGCCGCGGACGACAATGCCGGATGTGATCTACGAAATGTCGCGCAAGAAACTGGGAGTAACAGCGGTTGTGGAGGATGGGAAGCTGGTAGGCATCATCAGTGATGGAGATTTGAGGCGTCTGCTCGAGAAGCGGGGTAAAGATGTGCTCGATCTCACCGCAGGCGAAGCGATGACGAAGAATCCACGGACCATCGCGGCCGGGGAATTCGCTGCGACCGCCCTCGCCCTTATGGAAGAGAAGAAGATCACATCGCTCATGGTCGTTGACGAACTCGGGAAGCTGGAGGGAATTGTGCACCTCCATGATTTGTGGAGTACGGAGCTTGTGTAGCGCTGGCGTCCCGCCGGCTCTTGCTTCCGCAGCGCTACAATAGCGGCATGTATCACTACGATCCCAAGACCGCGTTGGAAGAACTAACCGAAGACGCAACCCTGCCGAACCCGGTGCACGTGCGTGACATGATGCTGCGCAAAAAGCTCACCGCAGACAAGTCGCTGGAGTTGAACCGGCTGTTCATCGAATATCAGAAATTTTTCGGCGAGACGCAGAAGCTGGGGAAAGAGATTCTGCGGCAGCTGACTTCGTAGTAGCGAGTCGCAAGTACCGAGCTGTGCTCGTGGGACAGCCAAGAGCGGTTGTCGCCCATTGAGCATTGTGGTTTCCGCCCGGGCTTTATCCGACGATCATTTACAATAGTCGATTCCCCAAGGGATCAGCGAGTGTCCTTTCACTCGGACTCGCAACTCGGTACACGGTACTCAAACTCTATGCATCGATGGTCAGAACTATTTATTCCCACTCTGCGCGAAGCGCCGGCGGACGCTGAAGTTGCCAGCCATAAGTTTCTGGTACGGGCTGGCTACATTCGACAGCTCGGGGCTGGAATCTACTCTTATCTTTTTCTGGGTAACCGGTCGTTCAACAAGATTATGGCCATCGTGCGGCAGGAGATGGACAAGATCGGGCAGGAGTTTTATTTGCCGGTGCTGCATCCGCGCGAGATTTGGGAAGCGAGCGGGCGTTGGGAACTGATGGGCGACAACCTATTTCGTCTGAAAGACCGCAAAGGCGCCGACCTTGCGCTGGGCATGACCGAAGAAGAAGTGATGACCGACATCGCGCGCAAGGAGCTGCGCAGCTACAAGCAGTTGCCACAAATCTGGTATCAGATTGCTCCGAAGTTTCGCGATGAACCGCGGCCGAGGGCCGGATTGTTACGGGTACGGCAGTTCATCATGAAAGATGCGTATTCGTTCGACATCGACGCCGCCGGTCTGGATGTTTCCTACAAGAAGCATTACGACACATATTGCAGAATCTTCGACCGCTGCGGTTTGAAGTACATGGTGGTGGAGGCGGATTCGGGAGCGATGGGCGGAAAGGAATCGCACGAGTTCATGGTGCGCACGCCGGCGGGCGAAGATCAGATTGTGAGCTGCGATGGTTGCAACTACGCGGCGAACATGGAAAAGGCGACGTCGAAGCTCTGGCCTCAGGACGATCTTGAGGCGGAGGGCGATGGCGAGCCGCTGGAGGTACACACTCCGGGACAGAAGACGATTGAAGATGTAGCACGCTTTCTGGGCGTATCGCCGAAGAACAAGATCAAAACGCTGGCCTTGATGGTAGAAACGAAAGATGAAAAAACGGGCAAGACCAAGTCGCGTGGGATTGTCGTGCTCCTGCGTGGCGATCATCAACTGAACGAAGCGAAGCTCAACGGGACAGTAGGTGTCGCGACCCGGCCGATGGAAGAAAGCGAGATCAAAGCACTATTCAAGTCTCCGGCCGGATATTTGGGTCCGCTCGGAATCGAGTGGGCGAAGGACTGGAAAAAAGATGAAGAGCTTCCAGTCCTGCTCGTCGACAGGGCTCTCGAAGGACGCCGGAATCTTATCGGCGGCGCGAATAAAGAAAATTATCATCTGAAGAATCTGACGCCAGGGAAGAGTTTCCATCCCACGGCCTACGCCGATTTGCGAGCGGTTACCGCGGGTGAGACGTGTCCGAATTGTGACAACGCGTTGCGCATTGATACGGCGGTAGAGATTGGACACATCTTCAAGCTGGGGAACCGTTATACCCAAAAAATGGGCGCGCGTGTGCTCGACAAAAACGGCAAAGAAGTTACGCCGATTATGGGCTGTTACGGCATCGGCATTGAACGAATTCTGACCGCGGCTGTTGAGCAGAGCAACGATGAAAATGGATTCTGGTTGCCGCCGTCGATTGCACCATTTGAAATCGTGGTCACCCCCATCAACGTGAAGGATGAAAGTTTATTGAAGGCCGCCATCGATATCGGATCCCGCCTGCAGGCCGCGGGGTTTGATGTCATTCTCGATGACCGTGACGAACGGCCGGGTGTGAAGTTCAAGGACGCAGATTTGATCGGTATCCCCTTTAGAATCACCGTCGGGAAGAAGGTTACCGAAGGTACTGTGGAAGTGGTTCTACGCTCGACCCGTGAGGTGAGCGATGTTACGATCGCGTCGGTAGTGGAACATCTTAAAGGAGTGCTGCCGGCCCGGGGCTGATATTGCGCCGGCTGCGGCGCAATTTCAGACTATGGGAATCATCAAAGCCTGTGTGGGATTTCTCGCGATCGCGGCCGTCTTCGTAGGCCTGTTTCAAGTTGTTCCTCCCATCATGGCCAATTACAATTTCCAGGACGACCTCAAGACTATTGCGATGATGGATAGCGCCAGTCTACAGAAGACAGACGACGACGTTCGCATTGATGTGCTTCGTAAGGCCAAGGAGCACGACCTCCCGATCGCAGAAAAGCAAGTGACCGTCCAGCGCATCAACAGCCCTGGTCTGTCTGCGGTGTACGTGGCGGCCGATTACTCGGTAACGATCAGTCTGCCGGGCTATTCCTTCGATATGCACTTCAATCCGTCGAGTGGAAACAAGGGCTTCTAGCCTATCTGATCGCCGCGATCTGAAGTGATCCAGCTTTAAAATTCTCCAAACCCCATCTCGGGTCGTCGTGTCTCCGCCCGTCCACATTCCAGCATCCCGGGCTGAACGGACGAGTAAACTAGTGACATTCGTAACGTTGCCATCGCGTTACCTTCCTCCTAAGATCGCGAAGAGTGAGAGTCTCCTGAAAAAGCTTTAGAGACAACAGGCGCGGCAACTTCCGAAAAGTTTAGTTTTAAATCCAGGCTGGGAATGGCTTCCAAAACTGCATGCAGCAGGGCGCGAGGCTGAGGCGGAGGACTTTATGACGATGCGACTGCAAACAAGCTTGATGCTGATCATGGCCGTGGCAATGATGGGCCTAGCCGGTTGCGATCACTACAATTGTGGCAGCGGCCCCAATCTTGGAAGCAGCTGCACGTCCAGCGGATCTGGGCTGGGTACGACGGGTACTGGGACCGGCACCGGAAGCGGAGCAGTTACAGCCTTTGCCTTCGCTATAGACGAGGGCGGCACTATCGATGGTTATACGCTAAATGCGACAGCGGGAACCTTTCAGGCAACAACCGGTTACGCCGCTCCGACGATCCCAAGCAACGACCAGGGCTCAGGCATGGTCGTTGCTCAGGAGCAGTTTTTGTACGCTGCATTCCCACGCACCGGCCAGATCTTTGGCTGGTCGATCGGCTCTGGCGGAAGTTTGACCACGATTAGCGGCAGTCCATTCAGCGCGCCTTATATGATCGGCGCCCCCACGGCAGGTAACCAGAGCCTGATCGCCAATCCTGCTGGCACACTGCTGTTCGTCTCAAATGCCAGCGGACAAGGAATCTATGTGTATCAGGTCGGAACCGGCGGGGCGTTAAGCCTGGTCAGCGGGTCGCCGTTTCCCACGCCGTTTTTTCCAGGAAACCTGGCAACGGACGGGCTGGGGAAGTATCTCTATGTTGCGACCAATACCAATGGCTCCGAAATTGCCGCTTTTGCTATCGGCAGCAGCGGTGCTCTTACCGCGGTCGTAGGCAGTCCTTTTTCTTATCCGATGTTGCAGGTCGAGGGGGATCCAACTGGGAGCTACCTGATTGGCACGCAGGGTGGTTTTTCTGGCGATCTTCACTTGTATGTTTTCGGTATCACGCAATCAGGGTCGAACGCAGGTGCGATTACGCAGTTGGAAGCGGTCTCCACCGCATACGCGCCTTATAGCATCGCGGTCCAGTCGAATACCGGCGGCAATCTGATTTATTCCTTCAGCATCAATGCCACGGATACCGGCTACAATCCAATCGAAGGCTATCAGTTGTCGGGAGGAACGCTCGCCGCAGTTACTGGATCACCTTTCAGTAACATCTCAGACGGTTTTTGGGGTCAGTTTGATCAGAGCGGTCAGTTCGTTTTTCCATACAGCACCGTGGTGAACAACGGCACTGGCGTCGTCACTTCGACTCTGGGAGTTTTAGATGTGGGATCGGGTGGCGCTCTCACTCAGCCTATCTCGCCCGCAACCTTCGCAACCGAAGGCTTCTGGGCCGTAACCGACCCCGAGTAACTCCAAACGAGCGTCCATTGCTAATGTTGATTTTTCTGGGACTCGCGTTAGGCGGGTCCCTTTTCATTTCCCCCGGTGACGGTACAATAAGACATCTTCCTGCGGTTTGACCTCTCTGGCCTTTGGCAGGAGATCAGTTTCGATGAAAAGCACTGATCACCTTTTCGTTCGTGCCTGCGTCTGACGAGCAGGGAGTTTTTTCGGCGGGCGTAAGAGTCTAAATAGTGGCTATCAAAATAAAGATTCCGAAAAGCGGAGAGAAGCGCGGCAAAACAATACCCGGTCTCCCGCGCGATCCCGTGGTGCGTGCGGCGCTGATCGTCTTCTTGGCAGCGGCGATTGCGTTGGGTGGTTCTTTTTCCTATTTCTATATCAAATACGATCGGATTATCGCGCAACGCTTCCGGTCGCCGGTGTTCAGCAATTCCGCGAAAATCTATGCTCTGCCGCGAACCGTTCATGACGGCGACGAGACCAGCGCCAAAGAGATTGCGGCCGACTTGCGCCGCGCCGGCTATACCGATGAGGAGGGCGACTCGCCGCTGGGAAGTTTTCGGATGA
>DASRWO010000370.1:0-15118 GCA_035654555.1 Candidatus Deferrimicrobiaceae bacterium
ACTTCGGTGAGACGCAACTGGTCTTCTGGTCCATTGAAGCAGACTTCCGATAATTTGTACCCCAGCGCTTCGTCGGCTTCTTCGAACGTCCGTCGCGCGATGGGATATTTTTCGGCGAGGTCTTTGCCCATGCCTACAGCCTGTGAGCCTTGACCGGGGAAAATGAACGCGATCTTCGATTGGGAGGATTGTGAAACTTCAGTGGATTCCGTCATGATTTTTGCAGGAAATTAAGTGGCCGGAATGACATCTACTTCCGTCGGCGCGGGACGAAGTGCGGCCAGACCTTGCTCGATCGACTGGTTAATGTGCCGCTGGGAGAACTCTGCGGCCACTCGCACGGCATTCTTGATGGCGTTCGCGTTAGAGGAGCCATGGGTGATGATGCACACGCCCTTCACTCCTAAGAGCGGAGCGCCGCCGTACTCAGTATGGTCGATGCGCTTCTTGAAATCGGCAAACGCGCTACGGGAAAGCATGTAACCAACCTGACTGGTGATGGTCGCCTTCAATGATGTCTTGAGGACGGTGCGCACCAGATTCGCGACGCCTTCGGAAATTTTCAGCGCTACATTTCCTACGAAGCCATCGGCAACGATTACATCGACATGCCCACTGAATAAGTCGCGGCCTTCGACATTGCCCACGAAGTTTAGCGGGAGACGCTTGAGTAAATGGAAAGATTCCCGGGTCAGATCATTGCCCTTGGTTTCTTCTTCGCCAATGGAAAGCAATCCGACTCTTGGCGATTTCGCACTCGCGAATGCTGGACGGCTACCACCAAACTTTGCGCCACCGAACATCGAGCGGAAATAAATCTCGCCCATCACTGCGAATTGTTCCAGATTATGCGGCTTGCAATCGACATTGGCGCCGACATCCAGAAGAATTGCTGCTGTGCCCGGCGCGGTGGGAAAAACCGCTGCCAAGGCTGGTCGGTCGACGCCCGGCAACGCGCCCAACACCATTTTCGCCGAAGCCATGGCTGCACCGGTATTGCCGGCGGTTACAAAGCCGTCGGCGTGCCCTTCACGTACCAGCCGCAAACCTACGCGCAAGGAGGAGTCCCGTTTGGCGCGCACGGCCTGCACTGCCTTATCTTCCATGGTGATCACTTCGCTGGCGTGGACGATCTCGAGCGGCAGACGCGCAGCCGAGGGGTGACGGGCGAGTTCCGCTTTAATGCTTTCTTCCGGGCCGACGAGCAGCACGCGCACACCATAATTGCGCGCAGCGTGAATCGCCCCTTCGATTTCAGGCTTGGGCGCCCGGTCCGAACCCATCGCATCCAGCGCGATCACGCTAGGCATGTTGGCAGGGAGTTAGCTGGCTTCTTCGACTTGCAGCACGTCGCGGCCCTTGTAGTAACCGCACTTCGTGCAGGCGCGGTGCGGCATCTTTTTTTCGTGGCAGTTGGGACACTCGGAAAGTGAGTGGCTCTTGAGAGCATCGTGGGCCCGCCGCGTGGATGTGCGCTTTTGAGAATGTCTTCGTTTTGGATTAGGCATGGTCTAACAATTCCTCTCGCGGAGGCGCTTCAGCCTCGTCGATAATCAATTTTTTGCTTATTCACTTTTAGTGCGCCAGCTTGCCGCGGATTTCCTTCAGCGCCGCCCACCGTGGCTCTTCTCGCGTCACCGTGCACGAACATTGTTCCTGGTTCAGGTTCTGGCCGCAATGCGGACAAAGTCCCTTGCAATCTTCGCGGCACGTAACTTTTAAAGGGACCGCCAGCAGGATCTGCTCGCGAACTACATCGTCAAGCAGAATTCCTTCACCTTCATAATAGCTGATCTCGGCCTCAGCATCGGTCACCGACATTTCGTCCCGCCCCGCGTCCGCGCCTTGAGGACGATAGAGCAAATCAAACTCGCGCTTCACATCGTGGGTCAGAGGCTCAAGGCAACGCGCGCAGTTCGTTTCCAGACGGGTCGCCAGCCGCCCCTGAACGCGTATATCTTGAATGATCTTGTGCTTACCATGATGCTCTTCGACCAGATCGGCTCGTCCGCTGCTCTCGATGGGGGCGATTTGCCGGTAGTCCGAACCCAAATCAAGCGTGCCCGGCTCAAACTTCTCCGCAAATTCTATCGGATGAAGTTCCAAGTCTTTGATTTCGAAGAACATCGGAAACCTCCGCGATACTTCCCACGCGCCAAACCCGCGGAAGCACGCCAAGACGGCGCAAGTACCGCAAGGAGCAAGCATTAAGAATAAAGGCACTGAGAAAGCGGTGTCAAGGCACGATAAACTATTGCCCGGAGATGATTTGCCCTTGCAGCGTTTGACCGGAAGCAATCGTCAATGGTTCGAGGAACATTTCTATCAGACTGCAGTCGCCGCCGTGCTGGTCGGATTCTGCGCCCGCATCTGGGCCGCATCCGGCACGTTCCTCAATCCCGATGAAGCGTTGCATTTTCGTTTGGCCAATCAGCCATCGTGGCTGCTCGCCTATCGACAGAGCCTCACCGCCTCGCATCCGCCGCTTCTGACTTTCATTCTGTATTTCTGGCGCGCGCTCGGAACCTCGGAACTCTGGCTGCGCATGCCTTCCATCCTGGCGGGGGTGGCTTTCTGTTGGATGTTTTACAAGTGGCTCGGGAATGCCGCCGGCGATCTTGCCGGATTGATCGGTCTTATTTTTGTTTCATTTCTTCCTCCCGTCATTCTGCTCTCCACGGAAATCCGGCAGTACGCCTTGCTGCTGGCGTTTCTCGCGGCCGCGCTGTACTTTCTGGACGATTCTTTCGCGAAGAACTCATCGGGCAGGATGGTCGTGTTTTCCTTGTGTCTGTATCTGGCAATGTTGTCGCACTACTCCGCCTTCTGGTTCGCCGCGGCCCTCGGCATCTATGCGGTGCTGAGATTCGTCACCGAGCGATTTCCCCCGAATCTGAAGGCGACTTGGGCAATCGGACAAATTGGTGCGCTCGCCCTTGCGGTTTTTCTATACAAGAGCCATATTTCCAAACTCGGCGTCGGCGAATCGAGAACCGCCCTGCAAGGGTGGATGAGCGACTTTTTTCTCCGCCGCTCCTATTTCAATCCGGCACATGACAATCCCCTGCTGTTCCTGGTGGCACACAGCTTTGGAGTCTTTCAGTATTTCTTCGGGCAACTCGCCATAGGCGACGTGATGGGCCTGTTATTCGTGCTCGGAGTTGTGCTGCTGTTGCGGGGCAAGGATCTCCGGGAGCAGAGAGCCGACTCGCACCGGTTAGGAGTATTCCTGCTTCTGCCTTTCGCTGTGGCTGCTGTCGCCGCGCTCGCGCATGTCTATCCCTATGGCGGCACGCGCCATATCGCGTTCCTGATCATTCCCGCGGTGGCCGGGGTCAGCGTAGCTCTGGCGCGTTTGGCCGAGCAGAGATGGGAACGCGCAATTGCCGCCGCCGTTCTGATTGTCCTGGCCTGCATCGCATTCGGCAAGACTCGGCCGCCCAGCATGGACCGCGCCGATCAGAGCCGGAAGCACATGGCGGCAGCGCTCGATTTCATAAAAAAGAACGTAAAACCGAACGACCTCATCTTCACCGATTACCAGACTGATCTGATTCTTGGCCATTATCTGTGCCAGCAGCGGCCGATTTCTTTCGACGCTGCACCGGTCACTTTCGAACAGTTTTCCTGCGGCGGCTACCGGGTCGTTTCGCAAGACTATAAGGGATGGCAGTTTTGGGCGAGCAACTTCTCTCAGGAATGGGAGCGACTCGTGACAAACTACAAACTCAAGCCCGGGGAAACTGTCTGGATTGTGCAGGCCGGATGGGGCGTGGGTCTTCCGCAAGATTTGCAGCGCCATTTCGCAGAGTTCCGCGACTTGCACTTCGAGTCGTTCGGCAAGAACATCCTGATTTTCAAACTTACCGTGGGGCAGCCAATGCCGTCGGTGGCTGAGCAAGCAGATTTCATTTTCCCGGCGGCTGATTCAACCCCAGCGCCCGGAGGGTAAGCTCATCCGGGACGTTCCTCCCATCCTTCTTTACTGCAACTCCGAAGCTGCCGGAATAGTCCCACATCGTCCATCCCATGCTGTGTCGTTCCAGCGCTGTGCGAACGTCGTGAATCCACGCAACGCGATCCTGCGGATCGGCATATGCGCGATACACACCGAACTCATTGCACACCACCGGAACTCCGTTATGCTGCGCCCATTCGGCGACTTGCGTAATTTCGGTGTCAATGCGTGCCGCATCCCAATGGTCCTGTCCGTAGCGGATTACAGCCAGCCGATCTACAGCATCCGGCACACGTGCTGCCACTTTCGCAGCCGATTCCGGCGATGAGGGATAGTGCAGTCCCTTTACCCAATGCCAGAAATACACTCCCCAGGTTGCGCCTTGATGGGTAAAGAGGTGGGGCTCGTAAAAGTGAAAGTTGTAGATCACATTCGGATCCCGCAGCGGCTCAAGAAAAACCAGCTCATCATCATTCGACCAGCGCGCACCCGCAGCGATCATGGTGTTCTGCGGAGCGCCTTCGCGAATTGCCGAAGCCAACTTGGTCTGGACTCCGTACCAGCGATAGCGATCCGGGAACTCGGGCTCGTTCAGGATTTCAAAGAAGACCCGCTCTGAATCCCACGAGGAGTAATGTTTTGCCAACGCCCGCCAGAAATCTGCGAACTCCTGGACAAAGCTGTCATCTTTCGCCAGCCGCGCCTTGAAGTCACTCTCGGGATGCAGATCGATAACTACGGCCATCTGCTGATCCAGAATCATCTTCACGGCCACATCCAAATATCTGAGATACTGCGCCGGAATCTCGTTGGGTGGGTGGTTTGCCATCATGGGTTCCGGATTGATGCTAAGCCGTACGTGATCGAACCCGATGGACTTTATTAGCGCGATGTCTTCAGCTGTGGTCCAGCTTTGGAAATGTTCCTTCGTGTATCCACGCGGGTCATAGACTTGCGCGAACCACTCGCTGGCATTGATGCCATGTTTCAGGCGCGCTACCCGGGATGCGAGCAGGGAAGAAGTTTGTGGGGAGGAGTTTGACGAGGTTTGCGCGAGCAGAAATCGCGAACCAAAGCAGGCGAAGAGAATCAGCAACTGGGCGTGGCATAGGATCCGCGAACATTTCATATTGTCTGTAACCTACAATAGGCGAACGGCCAAATTCGTTTTTTGCCAGCGATTGCGACTTGGACATCATCGTACGCAAGCCAAGGGTACGCAACCCAAGGAAAAACTGAAAATGAGATCGTGCGAATTCTTCTCCTAAAGGTTCGCCGCTTCTGTGCCGATCAGGCATACAGAGTTGTTCGCGTTGGAATAAATACAAGTTTGGGTTAGCCGGGCTCAGCGAGGAAGGTGCAGATGGAAGCCCAAAATCAGCCTGCAGCAAGGACATTCCGAGACCTCGCCGATGCCCGTCGTCAGCCTCGTTTCAAGCTTGATGCTCAGATCAGAATTAATACCAAGACATGCGGCGTGCTCGAGGGCCGCACCGTCGATATCAGCGAATCTGGAATCTCAGCTATGCTGAAGCTCGAAGTTCCCGTGGGGGAGTTCGTGGAATTGCAATTCACATTGCCGTTCGGGCCGGTTACGGTTTATGCACTCGTCCGTCAACGGAACGCCTTTCGCTATGGCTTTCAATTTGTCGAGTCAAATACGGTGCACGAAATAATCCAGACTACGTGTCGAAGCCTCGAACTGGAACAATCGCAGTTCGGCGGGAATAAGTGACCCGCCTCTCCCTCGAATGCGGCAGTTAACGGCAGGCCTAACGACTCATCTCTTTCGCGATCCGATCTCCGACCTGCTCTGCAAAAGTTTGGAACGCTGGAATCTCAAATAGGCGTAATCCGATCTCTTCCTGCGGCAGAACTTCCGCATGAACGGCGCTGGTGTTTTCGCGCAGCGCGGCGCGCAACTTGGCCGCGGTCTCAGGGTCGAAGCTTTCCGACACCACCACGCTGTTATCTTTCCAATGCTCTACGATCACCGCGCCTTCCTCGGTCGAGATCTGCGCGATCGATACCGGGCAGTTCTCGCCCGAGCAGGCAGGGATCGATTGTGCCGTCGCGGTGCGATAACGTTGCGAAACGGTGCGGGCATAGAAACTGGCGAACCATTCGGCAGCCTGCGGCGTTTTCCATCGCGAAATATATAGCAACGCCACATCTGCGGTGCTGGGCGCTACTTCCGCAACCTCTTTATCCTTCTTGCGGAAGGTCATATAAGAGCCGCCCTGCCATGCCGCGGAAAGTTCATCCGCGATTTTTCTTTCCCCATACTGCTTCAACAGTGCGCGCACATCCAATTCTCCGATCCCGCCGGAGTCGCAGACGTCGTACTCATGGTTAAGCGCGACTTGCATGTCCGGGATACGGACGGCGGGCAATTTGTCTCCGTTAATGTATGCCGCCGGCTGTAATACTTCGTGCGAGTTGCGAGGAGGACGCACGAATGCCCCCGCAAATGCCATCTTCTTTCCACCCTTATGCAGAAGTTCCCCTTCGAAGATCAGACCCTCCTGATAGGGAAAGCCTCCCATCTCGCGCAGAATCATGGGAGCATCGTGCATCATCTGGGAATCGATCACTGCCTTCACTGCCGGCTCTTCCATCTGGTAGATCAAGCCGGGCGTATCTTCGAGGGTGCGTCCGACGGGCCTGAGCAGGTAGTCGACGTAAACCACCATGGCTTGGCCTTCGACTACAGCCTTGCGCGCGATCTGACCGTCGCCGTCGATAGGAGCGTTACTATTCGCTGGCTTGCCCGCAGGCTTCACCGGTGGTTTCATCCACTTCGACAGATCGTAGTTCTGGTCCTGCAGCGCATGGGTAAGCTCATGCGCCAGGATGGGCTCCTGGCGATCAAGAGGAACCCAGTTCAGCATGGAAATTGTTTTGGTCTGGTCGTCGTAGTAAGCGGCAATTTGCTGGCCCGTGGACTTCACCAGGAATTCCTGCAGATTGAAATCCCGCGGCAGGAACCCAAACTTCTTCAAGGTGAGCTCTTCCTGGGCAAAACTCTTTTTGAAATCCTCTTTCGCCATCTGCGCAGCGGCATACTTTTCTACATCTGCTTTGCTCACCAGCCGTCGCTTTACGGCGGCATGTTTCGGCATGCCTGTGTCGTCGGCCGCGAAGGCGAAGATTCTGTCCACCGATTCGAACAGCTTCTTTGTGTCCGCATCCGTCATTTGGACTTCGTTGGTGGTGTCTTTGCGCAGCTTACGCGCCACATCACCCAGACTCTGCCCGGAATCTGGTTGCTGAGCGAACGCAGAGAAAGCGAGACAGGTAGGAATGTAGATCCCAAGGAATGCGCACCGTTGCCAAAATGCCCGCATGATCCCTCACTCAGAGACGAAAATGCACTCTTGTTTGATTCTGCTTGAGCAAGGGCCGCAACTCACCGCTTTAAGTTTGGATTGCAATTACGAAGGTAAGCTAACGCCGGCGAAAGATTCGTGCTTTGTGAAGGTGCTGCTGAAAGCTACTTTAGCTCCGCCAACTTTTGGGTCGCCATCTGTCCTGCTTCTGTGGTGGGATTGTCTTTCTTGATCTGCTCGTAAAGGCGCTTGGCGTCGAGCGGCTGATTGCTACTTTGATAGAGCTCTGCCAACTGCAACTGCGCCGTTACTTTGCTAACCGAAACGGTGGGCTTGTTGATCAACTCCTGATAAACAGTCACCGCATCTTTACTGCGGTTGGTATTGCCATAAAGATTGGCCAGCGCAAGTTTGGCAATCGACGCCAGTTCTTTATCGCCGCTGGAAGCCACAGCCTTGAAGTCATTTTCAGCGGCTGCATTGTCGCCCTCGGTGGTGGAAGTCACTCCCAGAAAATACCGGGACACATCAGCCGAGTGGGTGTGCGGATATTTATCGATAATCGTCTGGAACTGCTTCTTGGCAGCTTCGGCACGTTCCCTGGCGGAGGTGAAGCTAGGAACTCCAGGCTGGGCGGGGCTTCCGGCGGGACGAATCTGGGCCTCGAGAGTTCTGATGGCCTGCGTCATGTCGAGGCTCGCCTTCTCGTTTTGCGCGCTTAAGTAGTACCAGCCACCCACGCCCGCGCCTGCGATCACCAAGAGGACCAGGACGGCGATCATCAGAGTATTTCTGTGTTCCACGCTCCAATGCGCGGTCTTCTCCGCGGCCCCGATGGTGACCCGGCTGAATGCGTCCTGCTTAAGTTGATGGCGTGTCTGTGCGCGCACGACTACCTTCCAATCTCGGTCTCGATGAGCCCTCTGTTTTTGGACGAACCACCAGTTTAGCAGCCGGAAAACAGCAGCGTCAAAGCAGCGGAGCTAGTGCTGAGCTTCTTCCAGCAACCCCTGTTCGAGTTTCTCCTGACACTCGATGCAGTGGCGTGTCCAAGGCACAGCTTCCAGACGCTTGGCGTTGATTTCTTTGCCGCAGTGGATGCACTCACCGAAGCTGCCTTCGCGCATGCGCGCCAGAGCTTTATCGACCATTTGCAGGAGTTGCCGCTCGTTGTTGCTCTGGCTGAAAAGAAACTCCTTGGTGTAGGAACTGGCGGCGCGATCAGCAATGTCCTGGGCCGTATCTTCATCGGCGGAGCGTCCGTCGGCCTGTGTGCGCGAGACGGTTCGGCGCAGCTCCTGCTGCCGCGTCTCAAGCCGCTTCTTGAATCCTTCTAACTTCTTTTTATCCATAGTCTCACTTCTAGAATCCTGCGACGGCTTCCCTGAGCCGTCCGTTAGGAAAAGTCCAAACGACGATGATAAGCGTCGAAATTGAGATGCGTCAACAGGGGGCTACGGGTGCAAGGAGCTTTCCACAACTCCCGCAACCAATCTCCGACTGAACTTTGTGGGCGAGAGACCTGGGCCGTCAGTGTTGAGGTCCTTCCGGAAGAGATTGTTTCTTCGGACCATTGGCCGTGATGCGATTCTGAATTTTGTCGTAGGTCGCCTGAGAGATAACTTTCTTTTTCAAGAGGTCTTCTTTGGAGCCGAAGGGACGTGCGTCGATGATGCTTTGCGCGTGATCGGGGCCGACGCCAGGAAGAGCAGCCAGATCTTTCTTGCTGGCACTGTTCAGATCTACTGGTTGTCCGTTGGCAGAGGGCGTGTCGCTCTTTTCCGCGGCTGTCATTTTGTGAGTTTCGGATGGGTACGAACTCTGGTCGGTCGGTGGGGGCGCAGCCTGTTGGCCCTGTTGAGCATAGGAAAGAGCGGTGAGCAAGAGCACGGGCAAAATCAGTGAGTTGAGCGATTTCATTTCTATTCTCCTGACCGACGGGAAATTGGATGCCGGAGGAGGGCCAGGAGTTTGCGAATAACAGCAAGCGAAAAAGGCCGCCCTGCAAGATCAGCAGGACGGCCTCTTGATTTGCCAAGTCGCTCAATCAGTGATGATCGTTATCCCAAGTCTGTTCGGTCTCCCAACGATGTTCTTTTCCATTCCACCACTGGTGGTACTTTTCCCAGCAATGCTGACGTTCGGCATTCAGATCGCGACGCCGGGCATCGGCCTGGGGGCTGTGATCGCCATGCTCGTGGATTGCTCTGTCCAGATTCGACTCAGCCTTTTCGACGGCATGCTGACAATGTGAGCGATCATCGGCGTTAGCCCGCGGGGCTGCCATAAAGAACATGAGCGCCGCTGCCATCACCGCTGCCGCTGCTGTTTTTCCTAATCGTAGATTCAAGGGCATTCTCCTCTCGATTTTGGCGGTCGTTACGGACCTGCCGATTTGTGAAAACTACCACCCCACCAGGGATCGATTCCTATTTAATGCAACCAGTGACTTTTCAGAACAAACGAATCTTATGAGCGCGAAGCGGGCTGTTCGATACAGTGCATCCTGTAATTACTATTCGCTTACCGGAGCTGGTCCAACCACAGCGACCCTCGGGTTTCGGAATGACCCGCGAGTTGCACTCTAACGCGGCAAGGGATTTGTCATGCCCGCCAGCGCATATGCCATTACCGCCATGGCGGCGGCATTTTCGCGAAGTTCGGAGGGAACAACTTTGTCAAGCGTGTCAGCGGCGGTGTGGTGATAATTGAAATAAGTGCGGCCATCCTGGATGAGTCCAATGGCGGGAACACCCGCGCTCGACATGCCTTCGATATCGGCCTCGGGCGCATAGCTGGCAGGTTGCAGGACCGTGGCGCCGATGCTGAGCAGAACGGATTGCACGGGGCGAAGGGCCTCGATGGCTGCGGTTAAGGCCTTGATTTCGAATCCCATGGGATGAGCGGCGCCCGAGTCGCTCTCGATGGCGGCAATGTAGTGCGGGAAGTCGGCGGAGTATTCGGCCGTGTAGGCTTTGCTGCCTGAGCCTCCGGTTTCTTCGTCCATCCAGGCGATCACGCGCAGGGTTCGGGCGGGGCGCAGATGCAGGCGCTGCAGAATTTCGGCGGTCTCCATGGCCATGACGACGCCGGCTCCGTCGTCGATGGCGCCCGTGCCAAGATCCCAGGAGTCGAGATGTCCGGAAACTACAACGATTTGCTCGGGATGTTCTGAACCTTTGAGGTCTGCGATGACGTTGTAGCTGGTTTCGTCAGGCAGTTTCTGCGGAGTAAGGGTGAGATGCATGAGGACTTTGCCCTGGGCAGCAAGATGAACGATGAGGTCGGCATCTTCGGCGGTGACCGCCCCGGCGGGAATGCCCGCGGGAAAACTGAATCCGGTATGCGGAAGTCGGTAATCCGCATTACCGACAGACCGTACAAGCGCGGCGACCGCCCCAAGATCGGCGGCAGCTTTTGGTCCGCCTGCACGGTAGCGGACGGCTTCGCCGTAGGCAGCAAAGGCTTGTCCAGCCGCGGCTTTTTCCTTGTCGAAAATCTCGTTGAACAGGACGATCTTACCGGCAACCTTATCCCTGCTGAGCGCGGCAAGTTCGTCGAAGCTGTTGACCGTGACGACGTCCGCGGTGAGTCCGTCGACAGGGGTCGAAGAGCTGCCACCCAAGGCGGTGAGCACGATCTTTTGCATGGTGCCCGGGACCATGCCGGGATATTCCACCAAGGCGGCGGTTTCGGCTCCGCGGACCCAGTGCGGCACGACGACCGGCTGCAGATGAACGTCAAGGCCGAGTTGGCGGAGTTCGGCGGCAACGTATTCGGCGGCGGCGAGCGCTTGCGGCGAACCGGTGGGACGAGCTCCAATGTTTTCCGTCAGGTGGGCGAGCTGGCGGTAAGCGTAATCGTCATTCAGCGCGGCCGCCTTGATGGCAGAAAGCTGCTGCAAAAGCAGCGGAGGGAAATTCTGCTGCTCGCTCGCCGACGCTTGCGGGATAGCCATCCGCGACAAGCCGGACTGCGGCGTTGGTGCGGGAGTTTGGGCGGTTACGAAAACTGAGAGTAATAAGAGTGCGATCTGGCAGGCAGTAAAGCAGCGGAGGGCCATGGTCATAGATGCAGCCAAGTGTATCGGAGTGGGTCAACGGAGGAAAGATAGGGGTGGTGCGTCAGTTTGAATCCTTGACATAGTAGGCTAAATTCAACAGAACGACGTACTCACCGGGGCGCGTGGGATGGAACTCAAGAATTTTGCTGCAGACGTCATTGACTGGTCACGCACCCCTGAATCTGCGCATCCGGGTGAATCGGGCGTAGCCGCAGTGCGCTCGCACCAACTTGGGAATATCCAGCTTCGGCTTGTGGTTTACAGTGCCAATTACGTAGCCGATCACTGGTGTCAGAAGGGACACATAGTGTTCGTCGTTGCCGGCCACCTTGTCATCGAACACCAGCACGGTACGACGTATGCGTTGACTCCTGGTATGACATACTGCGTGGCGGACGACGATGGCCTGCCGCATCGAGTTCTTTCGAAAACGGAGCGACCATCTTTATCGTGGATTAATCGTCCGTGGATTAATCGTCGTCTTCAAACTGACCCACTACCAAGATAGGGACCTACCACGTCAACCCGATGTCTTCATACCCCGAGCGTGCTAGCTTGAGGGCATGGACAAGAAACAGATTAACGATCCCAAGATGACGTGGAACTTTCTGATCTGGGTGGGCGGAGTTTTCATGCTCTCTCTTTTCGCGCTGCTGGCGCACTTCGTGTGGAGGCTCTTTTGATTTTGAGGAGATCTGTTGGCGGCAAGAAAAATGGCCCTATTGCTAGGGCCAAATTTCGAAGAGGCGAAGAGGTAGGTGGTTTAGGAAAGGCTATGCAAGTGATCGCTCCGCCAATCGGAACGGCACTTCGGGAATTGTTTCGAGGCGAAGAGAGTGAGGGTCATTGTTTTGGTTGCGGCCTCTTGGTTACATAAGAAGAAGCATTTGCCGAACCAAAGAGCTGATTGCGTTTGCAGAGCACGGCGCGAGCCAGTAAGGCACTGACAAAACAAGCTTTAACCGTTCAATCTTTCACGGGAAGCTGAACCCGAAAATTGGAAAGACCTGCACTGAGAGTGCAGAAGCCTGCACATTCAATGCAGGTGCATGCTTCGGAAAAGGACAAATTCGAGCCGCCGGCACGAACCGACGGCTCGAAAATGATACTAACTATTCCCCGCCACGGTACGCAGCTTCCCGGGAAGGAAGTGGTAGGGAGGCCAAGGGCCGCTAATGGCGACCTGGCAGTTCTTCAACTGCTTGGTGGCCGTGTTGTAGCGGTTCTGATATTTTTCCACCGACTTGGAATCGATGAGATGGGCGATGTCGATGAGCATGCCTTGCGGAGCGACCTTCTTGCAGCTCACTTCTTCTTCCAGCGGGTTAAACAGCTTGTGCACCTGGACGGACAAGGCGCGAGCCTTGGTCTGGCGCTCACGCTCGCGGGAGGCCTTGACGCGCAGCTTGGAAAGATAGTCGCCGCCGACAGTGTCGGGCAGGACGACGTCGATCATGGCTTCGCGCAGCGAGCCGTCGGTGACCGTCAACTTGATGTGCATTTCGGATTTGCCGCGGAGTTTGGCGACGCTTAATCCGAAGGCTCGCCGGTTTACCCGGACCGCCTGACGAAGGGCGTCATCGCTCTCAAAGATGGTTCCGAAACGGAAAGGCAGCACGGTGGAATTGCGGAAGCAGCCGCTGACTACGCGGGCGTGGTCGATGGCCGCCTTCTGATCAAGTGGGGTAGCGCTAGGGTCGTATTCGCTCACGATCACAGCGAACTCGCCGCTGGGATAGCTGAGGACAGGGGCTCCGTTCACGCCTTGAACATTCTCAATTACGAAAGGGCGTCGGGAACGGGTGCCGTTAGGAAGGGTCTGGTGCTCGGTAAGGCAGTATGCATACCACGACATATTGAACTCTCCGAACCGGGACGGAGGCTGACGAACCGCCTCTTTATGTTGTTTTGCACAACCTGAGCTACGAGTCTGGAAGTTTACTTAGCGGTACAGGCTCAAATCGGGAAACCTACTATCTGGCCCGTAGGTGATACTACTTCGGATTGAGTGCAAAATGCAACTTTTTCGTTACCAGAGGCATCGCGGAGGAAATCGCGAGGTTTTATTAGGATTTTTATCAGGATTTGCAAGGCCAGATTCGCAAAACCCGGCCCAAGACGAATCACTTCTTCTTCGCCGCTGCGGCGGCAGCCGCTCGAGCGGTCCGTTCCTGGAGGGACAACATCACCACCTGGAGCATGTCGTCCTGCGGGGCCGGCTTGCCCGTCCAAATCTCAAATTGTCGGGCGGCCTGGTGGACAAACATTTCAATGCCGGGGATAATTTGCGCGCCTCGCTCCTTTGCCAGCTGCAGCAGCCGGGTTTCGGGCGGATCGTAGATCATGTCGAAAACGTAGCGCGCGTTGATTTCTTTTTCCTGCAGCGGAGTCTCGCGGCTATTGCCCATGCCGACGGGCGTGGCGTTGATGATCACGTCGAAGGAATATTTCTTCAGGTCAGCGCGCTTCACTGAGCGCGCGCGAGCGCGCCGGGCAAGCTTCTGCGCAGCAGCGGCACTGCGATTCAAAATGAAGACCTCGGCTCCGCGTTCTTTCAGCCCAAAGACGGCGGCGCGCGCAGCTCCCCCTGCACCGAGCACGAGAATTTTCGCGTCCTGCAGAGTGGTGAGGCGGCGCTCGAGGGGCCGTACCACACCGGACGTGTCCGTGTTGAAGCCGTAGAGCTTACCATCCTGGGCGCGCACCACCGTGTTGCAGGCGCCTATTTTCGTGGTATGCGAATCGGTGTTGTCGAGATAAGGAAGGATCGATTCCTTGTAGGGCATGGTGATGCTGAGGCCGTGAATGGGAATCTCGCGCACGCAGGTGAGCAGGTCTTTCAAAGTTTTGGCGTGCAGCGCCAGGTAGACGGCATTTACATTCTCCCGCCGGAACGCCGCATTCATGATAGCGGGAGAAAGCGAGTGAGCAACGGGATCTCCCGCCACGCCATAGACTCGAGTGGCGGCATCCACTTGTTCTATTCGGTAAACACTGCGCAACTCCTGGGCGGTCACCTGCCCGGGAGCGGTTTCTTCTCCCGGACTGACCGCAGCAAAGGTAAACACGCTGCCGGCCCGCACTCCGAGCACGCGGCTGATGATGCCTTGCTCGCCCATGCACACGCCAATAATGGAGTGATTGTCGCTCTCCCGCCCCAGGAACTGGATCATGGAAACATTGTCGGCAAGCGTGGTGGCCGTGCTCACCACTTTGTAGAAATCGGCGGGGAAGGCGCGCATCTTTTCCAGAGTTTCGTCGAGCTTCTTGGTTCCGCGAAAGTCGTGGAAGGAAAGAATGAGTGCGGACCGGCCGCGAAGCTTTTGCAACTGCTCCGGCTTGCACTTAAGGGCAGTCTGCAGTTCGACGTCGATCAGTTGGCATCCCGCAGCCGCTGCTTTGGCTAGAATGTCCAACTGCGAGGCAATGGAGCCGCGAAACTTGCCTCCACTTGCCGTCCGCCGGCAGGTAGCAATGATCGTAATGCCGGAGTGGGTCTCCAGGAAGTGCTTGACCTTGGCGAGCGCCAAGCCAGGCTTGGAAATGTAGTCTAATCTGAACTCCAGAAAGGAGTTATCTCGGATCAAGCCCTCGGCTTTCTCGATCAGTTCCGCGGGGTCGGAGGCCGCTACCGCGACACAAACCCGCGGCAGCCGCAAGGGGAGAACTCGGAGTGGATAAGGTTTAGGAGCAGAAATCATCTTGAATCAATAGGTTCGGATTAGAGCAAGAGGTTCGGCGCGAATCTTACAGGGGTCGAATTGCAGA
>DASRWO010000371.1:0-5180 GCA_035654555.1 Candidatus Deferrimicrobiaceae bacterium
AGTGAGGAGCATTGGTGGTCATGCGCGACCATTCGAATCGAACCAAAATGGTTCTGCCATTGATGGTGTCCTGCGCATAAAACTCGCCATGCCCATCTTTGAATTCGCCGACCTGGGGCACCTCCATTATGCCGGTTCTGCTGTTTGCCCAATACAGGCGCCATTGGTGCGATTGCGGATCGTATAAACGCAGTGTCAGGCCTTCGATGTGACCGTTCGGGCCATTCAGTTCGACCGTGTCGAGTTGGCTGCGGCCATCCCAGATCTTGTAGCAGACGCCGGTTCCCTCAAATTCGACCCAGGTGTTGGAACCTGTCAGCGGGTTCAGGCGGCGCTTCAGGTGGAACTTCCAGCTTCCGATCAGGGGATCGAAATCGTGCTGGCCATCTCGCGCCGTGGTTGTTTGTGGCGCTGTGGTTGGCCCTCCGGTATCGCCCTGCGCGGTCGCACGTACCCAGAACGTTGCGCAAACGATTGCCAGCAACAGCAGACGCATACAGCTTTGCTTTGAGGACTTCATGGTTCTCTTCTCCTGTCTTTCTTCACTCGCGGATGGGTTGCGTTTGTACTCGATCCGTGATATATCAAAAGTGGATATATAAGTCAAGGTATGATATGTCAAACAACGACGTGGAAATAAAAGATCGCCCACTTTCCGCAGCTTCGCTCCATATCCTTCTCGCGCTTGCCGAGTCTAATCTCCACGGATACGGGATCATGCAATCCGTGAAGCGCCAATCCGGAGGCACGTTCAAGCTGGGCCCAGGCACGCTGTACGCGAACCTGGATCGCTTGTTGGCCAGCGGGTTGGTCGGCGAAAACGAACGGCGACTTCCCGGCGGCGAGACTCGCCGCGAATACAGAATGACGGCTAGCGGAGAGAAGGCGCTACGCTTCGAGATCCGGCGCCTGCGGCAGGTAGTCGATGTCGCGCGAACACGGCTGGGAAGTCTGGACGAGAGGCGGTCATGAGAATCCAGCGCTGTGTGCTGTGCACATATGGTCTTCTATTGCGGATGTATCCTTCTGCCTTCAGAAAGCGCTTCGCGTCGGAGATGCTGGAACTGGTGGGCGCAGCCGAGTTAAGAGAGTGGCCGCTGATATTCGCCGACACCAGCGTTGCCATCGTGCGCTGCTGGTTCGAAGGAAGCCCATCCACCGCTGCACTGAGCGAACCGAATGCATACATGTCGCTCGGAGGATCGTCCCTCAGGAACCTCGGATTAGGTTTTGTTTTGTCTACGGCAATCATGGCCGGGTTGGCTTATATGGGCTACCGATCGTCGCCTCCTTGTACTGGGACGAGCCCAGGGACAAGTCCGCTTCTCACTCATGTTGTGGCGCCGTCTGAGGCGGCAGCGGCCACCACCGCCGCTTTTAAACCCGGGCGACCGCAGCGGTGATTGAGGTCAAGTGGCGCTTGCGTTTGTTGGGACGCCGTCTCGGCTCGCGTGTGCTGGAACTGGGCGGTGAGAGCGGCACGGACCGCAATCCCACTGTTTGGCCCTCGCGCTTCTTGAAGCGCCCGACCGCGACGCGGCGGCGGTTCCTCATAAGCCGATTTCCTGTCCCTTAGCCGGCAGCCTGGCTCGTTGACTTCGGCTTCGTCACATCCCTACCATTACATTCTGAGTTCTCCGTATGCTCGGCCAGATCATCTCGCGCTACCGCATCGTCGAGAAGTTGGGCGATGGGGGGATGGGCGTCGTCTATAAGGCGGAGGATTTGACGCTGGGCCGATTCGTCGCCCTCAAATTCCTGCCCCATGATGTTGCTCCGGACCCTCAGGCTCTGAGCCGCTTCCGGCGCGAGGCCAAAGCTGCCTCCGCCCTCAATCACCCTGGGATCTGCACCATCTACGAAATCGACGAGCAGGACGGGGACGCCTTCATTGCCATGGAGTATTTGGAGGGCATGACGCTGAAACACTTGATTTCGGTGTGTCCGATCGGGATCGACGTAATTTTGGCGCTGGCCATTGACGTTGCCGACGCGCTTGACGCGGCACACGCGAAGGGAATTATTCACCGCGATATCAAGCCCGCGAACATCTTCGTGACCAAGCGCGGCCCCGCCAAGATTCTAGATTTCGGCCTAGCAAAAGTGGTGACGCCAACGCTTTCCGTGAGCCAAATCGCGGAGGCCGAGACAGCTGACGAACATCTTACCAGCCATGGAGCAATGGTCGGTACCGTCGCTTTCATGTCGCCGGAGCAGGTGCGAGGCGAGGAGCTGGACGCACGTACCGACCTCTTCTCGTTTGGAGCCGTGCTTTACGAGATAGCGACCGGGGAGTTGCCGTTTGACGGAGTGAATGCGGCAGTCATCAGCGAAGCCATCATGAATCGGGCTCCGGTTGCTGTCGCGCGTCTGAATCGCGATGTGCCCCCGAAGCTGGAAGACATCATCAATAAGGCTCTAGAGAAAGATCGTAATCTGCGCTACCAGAGCGCCGCCGACATGCGAACGGATTTGCAGCGCCTGAAGCGGGACACAGAGATGGAGCGAATGCCGGCGGCGGTGGAGGAAATCGAGCTACGCCCGACCGGACCCTTCGACCACGCTCAGAGCAGGCAGCCGAGGGCGCCCGTCCCGGCGCGCACAGTTGCTGGCTATATCGCGGTCGTGGCATTGATCCTGGCATTGATTGGCGGTGGAATTTACTATCGTTCGCATCAAACGGAGCTGCTGACCGAGCACGATACCGTGGTCCTCTCCGACTTCGTCAATAAGACCGGGGATGCCGTCTTCGATGATGCACTGAAGCAGGCGCTGGCCGTGGAACTGGGGCAGTCGCCCTTCCTGAACGTGCTCTCCGACCGAAAAGTCAGCGAGACCCTGCGGATGATGGACCGTCCTGCAAACCAGGCTATCACGGCAGATGTTGGGCGTGAGCTTTGCCTGCGTACGGGCAGCAAGACCGTGCTGGGCGGGACGATCTCCAGCTTGGGCAGCCATTACCTGATTGAGCTGAATGCCGTCGCGTGCAGCACGGGCGACACCTTGGCCAGAGAACAGGGCGAGGCCACCAGCAAGGAAGATGTTCTGAAGGCGCTGAGTCGAGCCTCTTCCGGTCTGCGCACCAAGCTGGGAGAGTCGCTCCCGTCCGTGCAGAAGTTTGATGTTCCGATTGAAGCCACGACATCGTCCCTCGAAGCCCTGAAAAACTACAGCATGGGTACCAGAAGAGGAGACGCATTGAGCATTCCGTTTTTTAAGCGGGCGATTGAACTTGATCCCAATTTCCCCATGGCGTATGCCGGGTTGGCGGTAGCGTATGGCAATCTCCAGCAACCGTCGCTCGCGTTGGAATATGCCACCGACGCATACCGATTGCGCGATCGAGTCACCGAACGCGAGAAATTGCGGATCTCTGCCCACTATTTTTATGACAGGGGAGAAATCGATAAGGAGGCGCAAACCTACGAACTGTGGATTGCGAACTACCCTCGCGACTTCGTCCCTCACGGTAACTTGGGAAACAACTACGCCAACATGGGGCAATATGACAAATCTCTGGCGGAAACACAGGAAGCTTTGCGGCTTGCACCTGATTACGTCAGCAACTATGTAAATCTGGGGATCACGTATCTCACCCTGAACCGGCTGGATGAAGCCAAGGCCACCTTCGATCAGGCACTGGCACACAAACTAGATTCAGGATTTTTGCACCAGTACATATACTTTCTCGCTTTTCTGCGGGGAGACGTCGCGCTGATGGAACAGCAGGTCGCTTGGGGTGCGGACAAGCCCGGAGAGGAAGACCCGCTGCTGTCAGCGCAGTCTGATACCGAGTCTTACTACGGGCGGCTGACCAAGGCGCGCGACTTCTCCCGCCGGGCGGTGGCGTTGGCCGTCCGCGCTGACTCCAAAGAGACGGCTGCTTTGTGGCAAGTCAATGCTGCGCTGCGCGAGGCGGAGTTGGGCAATACCGCCTACGCGAAGCATGGAGTCACAGCGGCTTTGGCGCTCTCTGCGGGGCGGGATGTGAAGGTGTTTGCGGCCCTAACGCTGGCTCGGATAGGCGATGTTCCCCGAGCGAAAGCGCTAGCCGAGGAACTGGAGAAAAGCTATCCGACCGATACGATCATGAAGCTCTACTGGCTGCCGACCATCAACGCTGCTATCGAACTCAACCAGGGTAATCCCACCCAAGCACTTGCATACTTGGAAGTCGCCGCTCCTTACGAACTGGGTGAGGCAGGAACGATCATCAACTACCTCTACCCGGCGTACGTGCGCGGCCAAGCGTACCTGCTGGCGCACAAAGGTACTGCCGCAGCCGCTGAGTTCCAGAAACTACTAGATCACAGAGGGATCGTAGTGAACTTTGTGACAGGAGCCCTGGCTCACCTTCAAATCGGTCGCGCCTACGCGATGGCAGGCCAGGCCGCCGAAGCAAAAGCGGCGTATCAGGATTTCTTCAACATCTGGAAAGACGCCGACTCCGACCTCCCCATTCTGAAGCAAGCCAAGGCGGAATACGCGAAGTTGCAATAGTCACCACTGGACAAAACTGGGGACAGACGTAAACCTTCCCCGTGCCGCCTCGCTAGCCTTCTTCAGGCGGAGTAGCGTCGGCGAGGAAGTCGCTTTGCCGAAAACTCGGATCCGGCTGGTTCACGGAACGGTTCCAGAGGAATGTGCTCGTAACGCACTTTCAAGACGGTGAGGTGTTCAGTCCCGCCCGGCACTTGAAGGACTACGCTGTCACCCGCTGCCGACTTCATCTGCGCGTGCCCCCAGAGGTGACACCCAACTGATGTGGTTGCGGTTGAGATTGATCTCGTCGGTGCCTACGATACTCACCACTCGCGATACTCCCGCGCGGCGAACACGGCAACGCGTTCTAATTTCGCGATTGAGCGCTCCGCTCAGTCAGCGGTGGTGGGGTCCAGATGAACGTTCTTCAGTTCCTTGATTTGCGTGATAGCAATCGCGCGAGTTCCTTTTCGGTCGAATACGGCGCCGGTGGCTTGGACATACTTGCCGACGAACGGCATCATCTTTTCACGCTGGCTGGAATCGGGCATATCCGGAGAGATTGGGAAATAGATGAACCCGTCTTTGGTGAGGATGATGATGGGTGAGCCATGCCTAACGCAATCCCGGGTGCACTTCAAATCAAAGTTGGTGGCGGTGCCAGCCGGATTCTGGACAGGACAAGCAAGGTCGCGAAC
>DASRWO010000372.1:0-12736 GCA_035654555.1 Candidatus Deferrimicrobiaceae bacterium
GGCACGGACCTGAAAAAAATTGCCACCGGCTCGCATTCGGCCCCGCGAATCTTCGGCCATGAAACCTCCGGCATGGTCGCCGCCGTAGGCGCCGGCGTCAATCGCTTTGCTCCTGGCGATCGCGTCGTCGTTTTCCACCACATCCCCTGCCGCCAGTGTTACTACTGCCGTCACCAGACTTTCGCGCAATGTTCCACATACAAAAAAGTTGGATGCACCGCCGGTTTTGAGCCTTCCGGTGGAGGATTTGCCGAGTACGTCCGTGTCATGGATTGGATCGTAGACCAGGGAACAGTCAAAATCTCGAACGGCATCTCCTTCGAGCAAGCTTGCTTCGTGGAACCCGTAAACACCTGCATGAAGGGAATCGACGCCCTCCGGTTGCAGCCGGGCGAAACCGTGCTCGTGATCGGCCAGGGCCCAATCGGCATCATACTGGGCGTACTGGCGCGTAAAGCAGGGGCCACCGTTATCACTTCCGATTTATATGCCGAGAGGCTTAGAATATCTAAAAGCCTTGGATTTGAACTTGCAATTGATGCCTCGCATCAGGACGCGGGGCACTATGTACGACAGAAGACAGAAGGCCGTGGTGCGGACGCTGTAATCTTAGCCGTGGGCGCGAATGCATTAATTCGTCCGGCGATGGATGCGGCCCGTCCCGGAGGGCGTATTTTATTGTTTGCGCAGACGCAGCACGGCGAGGTGGTTGTCGATCCGGCCGCGATTTGTGTCGATGAGAAGGCTTTGGTTGGTTCTTACAGTGCGTCGGTCGATTTGCAGGCGGATTCAGTTCAGTTTGTTATGAACCGGGAAATGGATTTGGAATGCTTGATCAGCCACCGGTTCCCGCTGCAGGAAAGCCCGCGAGCCTTGGATCTCGCGGCTCATCCGCAGCCAGCATCGATGAAAATCGTGATTCAGCCCGGCTCTGCGTGGAAACGTGAGGACTGGGAAGGAAAACAGAAGTGAATGGAAAAATGACAGCCGCCGTCCTGTACGGCAAAGAAGATCTCAAGATTGAAAGAGTGCCCATCCCTCGCGTCGAAAAGGGAGAGGTGCTCGTCAAAGTGCAGGTGGCTCTCACCTGTGGCACCGACCTTAAGGTCTACCAGCGCGGCTACCACGCCCGCATGATTGTCCCACCCGCTCTCTTTGGCCACGAACTGGCCGGAGTCATCGAGGAAGTCGGCGAGGGCGTGCACAGCTTCAAGAAGGGCATGAAGGTGGTGGCCCTGAATTCCGCGCCCTGCCAGATGTGCTTCTACTGCTCCAAGCACCAGGAAAATCTTTGCGAAGACCTGCTCTTCAACAACGGAGCCTACGCCGAATACATTCGCGTTCCGCGCCGTATTGTCGAAGCCAACATGCTGGTGATTCCGCCGAATGTCAGCTTTGAAGACGCCGCCATGACCGAGCCTCTAGCCTGCGTGCTGCGCGGCCTGCATGAAACGGGTGTCGAGATCGGCGATACCGTCACCATCATCGGCGGCGGACCTATCGGCTTGATGTTCGTTCAGGTCGCCCGCGCCATCGGGTGCAACGTGATCGCAGTCGTGAAGCGCGACGAACAAGTCGTCGCCGCCAAACACATGGGCGCGCACGAAATCGTTCAGACCACCAAAGTTCCAAATGTTATCGAGGCCGTGCGCTCTCTCACGCCGCAGAAGCGCGGCTGCGATGTGGTCATCGAGGCTGTAGGCCGTCCCGAAGCCTGGGAGTGGACCGTCGAGATGGTTCGCAAAGGCGGCACGGTAAACTTTTTCGGCGGATGCGCCAGCGGATCCAAAGTGCAGCTCGATACTAATCGTCTCCACTACTCAGAGATCACGCTGAAAGCCACGTTCCATCACACGCCGGAAACCGTGCGCCGCGCCTTTGGACTGATCGCGGCCAAAAAAATTCGCCCCACGGACTACATCACCGGCGAAGCTCCGCTCTCCAGCTTGCAAAAATTGCTGCGCCACATGCTAAACCGCGGAGGCGACATCAAGACCGCCATCATCCCCGGCCATTGATCGAACGTGCTCGACTAAGCGTTCTGTCATCCTGAGCACAGGAAATCGGTTAGGGCACGAGTTTACTCGCGCCGTGATAGATGTAAAATCCGTGCGGCTTCAGCCGCTGAGGTATGATCTCGAGTCCGGTGAAAATTCCTTTAATGATTCCCACAGCCACCACCGATCCCCACTCAGCTGCCGCGCGGCCCGACGCAAACAGTTGGTCCCGCCTCCCGGCCGCCTATGCCATCCCCGCCTCCGCTCCATCGCTCGAGCAGGCCCACGAATACTGCCGCCAACTCGCCCGCTCTCACTATGAAAACTTTTCCGTCGCCACCTGGTTCCTCCCGAAAAACCTGCGCCAGGATTTTTTGAATGTCTATGCTTATTGCCGTATCTCCGACGATCTTGGCGATGAAGTCGGCGACCCTGCCGCCTCTCTCGCCCTGCTCGATCAATGGCAAGCCGAACTCGATGCCTCCTACAACGGCAACCCGCGCCACCCCGTTTTCGTAGCACTGGCTGAGACGGTCAAAAAGTTTTCGATCCCGAAGCACGAATTCTCCGATCTCCTCATCGCCTTCCGCCAGGATCAAACTGTCACCCGTTTCGAAACTTTCGACGACGTCCTCGCCTACTGCCATTACTCCGCGAATCCGGTCGGCCATCTTGTGCTCTACCTTTGCGGTTATCAAGACGCCGAGCGCCAGCAGCTTTCCGACTACACCTGCACCGCACTTCAACTGGCGAACTTCTGGCAGGACGTAACTGTCGATTACTCCAAAGGCCGAATCTATCTGCCGCTCGAAGACTTGCGCGAGTATTCGGTCACCGAGAAAGATCTGGCCCAGAACCTCAATACCCCGTCTTTTTGCGACATGATGAAATTCGAGGTAGATCGGGCGCGCGACTGGTTCCGGCGTGGCCTTCCGCTGATAGAAAAGGTGGAGGCGTCCCTAGCCGTCGATCTCGAACTTTTTAGCCGCGGTGGTCAGGAGGTTCTCAATGCCATCGAGCGCCAGCACTTCGCTGTCCTGGGCCATCGCCCCGTAATCGCCAAGCCACGCAAACTGGCGCTGGTGGCGAACGCAGCGCTGGGAAAGCTGTGGCGAAAATTATGAGCGCCGGAACCCAGCCCGTGTTCGCCCCCTGGAGTCCGGCTCCCGCACAGCTCACCATCGCTTATTCCGTGTGCCGCGGCATCACCCGCGCCAAGGCCAAAAATTTCTATTACGCTTTTCTCGTTCTTCCCAAACGCAAGCGCCAGGCCTTATGCGCGGTCTACGCCTTCATGCGCCGCTGCGACGACATTGCCGACGATCCCGCGCTTAGCTTCGAGGAACGACGTCAAAGGCTTGACACCTGGCTCGATGCACTGCATCGCGTCCAACAGGGTCAACCCAGTGACGATCCGATTCTCCTCGCGCTCAACGATGCGCAACACAGATATACCATTCCTGCTGGTCTGCTTGACGACCTCGCGACTGGTACCGCCATGGATGTAGTTGATCTCGCAGCCGACAGCCCTGGCCTTCCAATTCCGACGAATCCTCAAACGCCTCAACTCGCCGTTCAATACAAAACTTTCGAAGATCTCAAGCTCTATTGTTACCGCGTCGCATCGGTCGTCGGATTGGTCTGCATTCACATCTTCGGATATCGCGATCCCGCGGCCGAAGCCCTCGCCGAACAGTGCGGCCTCGCGTTTCAACTCACCAATATTATTCGCGACGTCAAAGAGGATGCCGCCATGGGCCGCGTCTATCTGCCAGAAGAAGATCTCGCGAAATTCGATCTCACCGCAGCAGACTTGCTTGCCGCGCCCGATGCTGTCCGTTACCGCCCCTTGCTCGAGCTCGAAGCTGATCGTGCGCGCGAAGGCTACCAGGCCGGTGATCGGCTCATCGCTTACATTTCTGAAGACAGCCAGCCCGCGCTTTTTGTGCTGATAAACATTTATCGCAAGCTGTTGGAAAAAATCGCCGAACGCCAGTATGACGTATTCAGTGGGAAAGTCAGCCTCACGATCAGCGAAAAGCTACGCGTTCTCGGGAAAGGCTTTCTCCAGCGTATCACTTGAAAGTTTCCTGAATTCGCAGAGCGCCGTGGTTATCATTCCGACAGTAGAACGATTGTCATTCCGAATCGGGCGAAACCCGCTGAGGAAGCTGCTGTGGTAGTCGCGGCAATACAGCAGTAGCCTGAACTCCGCATGAGCCAAATCCCCAGCGAAACTTCAGTGGCCATTGCCGGCGGCGGACTCGCCGGCCTTGCCGCAGCCTGCGCCCTTGCCGACTCCGGCTTCCGCGTCACTGTTTTCGAGCGCCGACCCTATCTTGGGGGACGCGCATCTTCCTATGAACATCCAGGCACCACTGAGGTAGTCGACAATTGCCAACACGTCCTGTTTCGCGTTTGTACAAATCTAGTCGAGTTTTACCGCCGTATTGGCGTCGAAGATAAAATTCGCTGGTACGACGAGATGACTTTCATCGAGCCCGGCGGCCGAACCAGCGTCATGCACGCTTCTCCTCTGCCGGCGCCGTTGCACACCGTACCGTCATTCCTGCAATTTCCATTTCTAAAGGCAAAAGACAA
Organism: Candidatus Deferrimicrobiaceae bacterium; assembly: GCA_035654555.1. GTDB lineage: Bacteria > Acidobacteriota > Terriglobia > Terriglobales > Acidobacteriaceae > Sulfotelmatobacter. The sequence goes on from DASRWO010000372.1 coordinate 4,599, forward strand.
GTTCGCGATCTCGCGCGCCATTGCCTCTCTCACGCTGACAACGCAGCGCGATACCGGTCAATCTTTTCTGGATTGGTGCCGCCGGCACGCGCAAACAGAGAACGCTATCGAACGTTTCTGGAAGCCAATCCTGGTCAGCGCTCTCAGCGAAGACCTCGATCTGATTTCTATTTCTTACGCCGCCCAAGTCGTGCGCGAATCCATGAAATCGCCAGCCGCGCGCCTCATGGGCGTTCCTAACATTCCCCTTACCGACCTCTACAACAAGGCGGGAGATTATGTACGCGCCCGCAGCGGCGAAATTCGTCTTCGCAATTCGCTCGAAACGTTCTTTCTGGGATCAAACAAAGTGGAGATTTCCACGACAGGCAGCGGAGAGCGGCAAAAGGAAGATCGACAAAACAAGGAGTCGTTCGACTATCTCGTCCTCGCACTCCCGTTCAACACCATCGCACGTGCCCTCCCGGAAACTCCTGAAGCCGCGCCCCTGCGTGAAAACCTCGCTCACTTTGAATCCTGTCCTATCACAGGTATCCACCTCTGGTTTGATCGTCAGATCAGCGATCTCGATCACGCCGTCTTGCTGGATCGAACCATTCAATGGATGTTCCATAAATCCCGCCTCCTGAGCACGCGCTCTGTGGCTCCCGATGCGGAATCCACCGGAAGCTACCTTGAACTTGTTGTCAGCGCTTCCAAGTCTCTGGTCGACAAATCGCGGTCGGAAATCATTGATCTTGCCCTGAAGGAAGCTCTGGAGTTTTTCCCGAAAGCCCGTAGCGCGAAGCTGGTGAAGTCCACCGTAATCAAAGAAATCCACGCAACCTACTCGCCGCGCCCAGGCATCGACGCTTACCGTCCGCCACAAGCCACCGCGTGGCCTCGCATTTTTCTCGCGGGGGATTGGACCGCAACCGGGTGGCCGGCAACAATGGAGAGCGCGGTCCGTAGTGGCTATCTAGCTGCGGAGGCTATAAATCATTCGGCAGGCTTCACTGAACGTCGGTTTGTATCGGCGGACTTGCCCGCCACCGGCTTGATGCGTCTCTTCAGCTGAAGTTGAGGTGGAGTGCTTAGAGCAGCGAATGAAACTACCGACCTATGCGCTGTACGACCTTGGAAACAAACCTGGGGGCATGACTTTTTAGTGCCTGTTGCAGACTGGGTTCGAATTCGTGCAACACATTCATACCTGCGGTGTTGCCGACGCTAGAGCCGAAGTCGCTGAATGGCTCGCCAACCGAGCGCCTCCAGTATGGGCGCGAGGCCGTGTCCGCGACCACCTCTGTAAGGGTCCGTAAGAAATACGAGGTATTGATCTTGCCCTTCCCCGATTCGTCCCGCGTGATAAATGTGCGCGAAGCCGCTTGCACGGCGCGGTTCACCAAGTTTTCGGCCCCCAGTGGATACATCAATTTCTGATTCGACGATGGCCGTTTTAGGTATTTGGCGAAAACAGTGGTCGGATCTTGTCTGGACAAGTCCTTTTGGTAAGCCTCAAATTCTGCTTCCCGCGGATTCGATGTGTAATCGCTCCTCACGCCCACATCCAGTGGCCACGCGTCCTGGAAGGCCTTAACTCTTTGCGAGTGGATTCCCACCGAGGGGTCATCAGGGAGCGGTCGGCCCGGATTCTGGCCGACCATGACGCAAACGGCCAGTAACAGAAAGGAAACAATTCCGAGACTTGCAGTATGCCGCACCATAACCCGTCCCGTTTGCGGCGGGCTCCCGCGACCACTTTAGCCCGCGCTACCCGAATATAAGCATTCCTCGTGCCATACTTTCAGGCAAGGCATGCAGCTCAAAGGCATACTTTCGGTGACAAAACCTGAGTTACGGTTGCTTTCCTTGGATCCTTATCCGGTGCTGTGTAGGTCTTTCCAAAGGGTTACCTTGCACTTAGCCCCGCGTCTAGAACGACCTCTGGTGGGGGTTCTGCAGCTGCGGAAGCATTGACCCCGAACCGTTCTTCCCACCTAGGGTCATAGAGTGCAACTTTTCGACCCACTGTGTGCAATCTATTCCATGGATCCTGTAGGCCAGTCGAGGGCGGAGGCGTCAACGAGCCTATGGTGAGTTGAAAGAAAACGTCGACCGTCGCGAGCCAAGCTGGATGTGAACACCAGGGCTCGCCAGAACCTCGTGGGCGCTTACCCCGCCAGCAGCGCCACGCCAGCCGCGACCAGACCCGCAGCAATCCACCTTCGCCGGTCCACCCGCTCGTGCAGGAAGATTTTCGCGGCCACAGCATTGCCAATGAAGGTGAGGGAAGCGGCAGCGGGAGCCACCAGGCTCACGTCACCCCACGACAGCGCGAACAACAAGCTGAAGAAAGCCACGGCCATTGCCGTAACCCCGATCAGGAAATAAGGATTCCCAACTGTTCGCCTTATCACCGCGAGCAGACCTAAGCGCCGACGCAAAGCTCCCACATCTCCCACCTGCTTCATGGCCCGCGCCAGCAGGACATCTCCCACGACCGACGCGAGCACAATCGCCAGAATCGCGCTCCAGGTATAAATACCCTTCATGTCACGTCACCAAACTTATTTATCATTACTTAGCATTTCTCTGACTGTGCTCATCCCTTAACTTTCACCACGGCATCTTCTTCTGCTCGAGTTTCGCCAGAAGGATGCTGCGTCAGTTCTGGTCCTCCGGCAATAAATCCCACTCCCCCGGTGATGAACGCGATTCCCAGCCAGCGCAATGGACTCACGTGTTCATGCAAAACGAATCGCGCAACCAGCGCCAGCAGCACGTAGCCAAGGGACGTTGCTGGCAGCACGTAAGTGAGGTCGGCCCAGGAAAGTGCCGTCATGTAGGTAGCAAAAAATGCCAGCAGCAACAGAATTCCGATCGCGACCCAAGGATTAAGGATAGCGACGACCACGCTCTGCAGATGGCTGGGTGAGATATTTCCGGTCTGCTTCATCCCATGCGAGAGCATGGAGTCTCCGGCCGCGGCAGACACGGTGACTCCGGCCAGCACAAGATACTTGCGAAAGTTCACTGGAAAATCACGTGATGGTCAAGATTGTCGCGGGTGCCCCATCCTCTCCCGCCGCTTTGCGAGAAGATGGGGATTTTGATCTTAGTAGTCACGAGAAGACTACCGAAAAGTTATCCTGCGCCTCTGTGGCGAAAGTCCCATTAAGCCTTGACGAGTTCTGCCGCGGCTTCGTCGCTGTGCTTCTTCACCAACTTATTGCGCGCCGACCGCAGCTTCATGAAAGTCTTCGCTTCTTTGTAAAGCCGCTTGCGGTCATTGCTGTCGAATGCAGCCTTCTTCAAAATGCGGAAAACCGCCTTCGGCCGGAAATAATACTCGTCGTAAAAACGATGCACAGCGGAAAGAATCTCATCCGCCGGCAATCCGGGATATTCAATGTGCGCCAGTTGGTGGCCGCCTTCATCCACCATTTTGTTATCGCTTACGAAGAATCCATTCTTCACCGCGTAATCATAAAGCTCCGTCCCCGGATACGCATGCGCCACCGAAACTTGAATGGTTTCCACATCAAGCTCCTTGGCGAATGCGATGGTGTTGTTGATGGTCTCGCGGGTTTCGCCAGGCAATCCCATGATAAAGTCGCCATGAATCACGAGCCCCAACTTGTGGCAATCCTTGGTAAACTGGCGAGCCCGCTCGACGGTCGCGCCCTTCTTGATGTTTTTCAGAATCTGCTGGTCGCCGGATTCATAGCCTACGATCAGCAAACGGCATCCCGCTTCCTTCATCGCCTTCAGCGTTTCGAAATCAGTCGTAACCCGCGACGTGCAGGACCACGTCAGCCCAAGCGGCTTCAGCTTGGCGCATAACTCAATCGTCCGTGCCTTCTGGATGTTGAAAGTGTCATCGTCGAAGAAGAATTCCTTCACCTCCGGCCAATACGCTTTCACCTTCGCCATCTCGGCCGCTACGTCATCGGTGGAGCGCTTGCGCCACGGATGCCCGCTCAAAGTCTGCGGCCACAAACAGAAAGTGCACTGCGCCGGACAGCCCCGCGTCGTGTAAAGCGAAACATAAGGATTCAGCAGGAAGGGAACGTTATAACGCGTAACATCCAGATCCCGCCTGTAAACGTCAGTGACGTGCGGAAGCGCATCCAGATCCTGAATCTGAGGCGCATCCGGATTGTGGACGACCTTCCCGTCCTTCAGGAAAGAAATGCCGGCAATCTCTTCCAGCGGCTTTCCCTTGGCGTAATCGACCACGGCGTAATCGAATTCCTTGCGCGCCACGAAATCCAGCGCCGGACATTCGCGCAAAGATTTTTCCGGCAGCACCGTCACATGCGGGCCCACAAAAGCAATCTTGATCTTCGGATTCGCGGCCTTGATTTCGCGCGCCAGTCCGATGTCCCCGGGAAATCCGGGTGTGCTGGTAAACAGCACCAGAAACTCGTAATCCTTGGCGATCTGAATGGTCTGTTCCGCCGAAACATAGTGCGGCGGCGCATCCAGCAACCGCGCTCCTTCCAGCATTCCCGTCGGATAAGCAAGCCACACGGGATACCAGTAGCTCTCGATTTCGCGGGTGGCGGGCCAACGAGACCCAGCGCCGCCGTCAAAGTTTTCGAATGAGGGTGGGTTCAGAAATAAGGTTTTTAAAGGCATAGTGGGTGAGTGTTCATTTTATCATTCCGCTGCCACCAACGTGGCCCAAAAGCAGTGTTTATGCAGGTTCGTCTTTAAACATACGTTTTGATGCAGTAAATGGTGTGAAAGAATCATCCGGCAACGTCTGTTTAGAGATATACGTCTATTTTGTACCCAAGGCCCAGTTTTCGAGAGCTCCGGTAGAACGCAGCAGTTCCACCTGATTCCGTTCCAGTTCGAAGGTGATATCTTGCAGCGCAATTAGTCTTTCGCTGGATTGGTTACGTGCGTTATCCAGATCGTGCAAATTTGCCGAACCAGATTTCATCCGGGTCTCGACCGCCTCTACATTCTTCTGCGCGATTTCGTACTCCAACTCCGCCACATCGCGCGCGGCCTGCATCTGCGTCACCGCTCGCTGCAAGCGCAGTGTTTGTTCCGACGCTTGATTGCGGGCCGCTACCGCCTGCTCCTTCGCTTTGAGCGCGTCAGCCTCCGCTTCCTGGACTTTGGCGTGTTGGGCAAGGTTTAAGAAAGGGAGATGGATGGCTACGCCGACGGTCGCGTTGTTGGGCTGGAAACTGTGAGGCTGATAATACCTCTGGTAGTTGTTGAAGGTGGCAAGGTTGGCGTACTGGGCAGCGAAATCCACGCTCGGCCATAAAGAGCGGCGTTCGCCCTCGACTCGCAGGTATTGGGCGCGAGCGAACTCGACGGAGGCTTGTACGGAGGGATTGGCTGTCGCGGTTTTTGAGACGGTATCCTCTTCTGGCTTTGTCACGGGTAGAGCCGGCACCGAGTCAGGATCTGTCTCGATGGATGTAGATGGCAGCCCCGTCAGTCTCGAAAGATGGTCGCGGAGGACATCCGCTGCGCCGCTCGCTTCGGCAAGTCGCAAACGCACGCGAGCCACGGACAAGCGCGCTCTGCTTTCATCCATTTCGCTATCAACGCCGGCCTTCACTCGATCGGCCACGGCAGCTTCCATTTTCTGAACATCGGGAAAAGTTTCGCGCAGGCGATCAAGTCGTTGCTCCCATTTCTCGAGTTCGGCATAGCTGAGAACCGTGTCCTGAACGGTCTGATCGCGCTGGTCTTTCGTGCGCAGGGCGCTGACCTTGACGTCAGATTGCGCGGCCCGAATGAAATCCTTGAGCGCCGGATTAAGCAGCGCCGACTGCGCCGTCACAGTGAACAGCGAAGGCGCAGCGCCTTCCAGGCTGAGCGGAAATCCGTCGGACCAGCCAATTCCGGCTCCGGCGTTTAACTGAGGAATATAGCTGTTACGTAGCTCGCGGTAGCTGGCGGAAGCATGCTGTTCGTCGGCTGTAGAAATGGCTATTCCATTGGCATGTTGCAAGGCCAGTTCCACGGCATGCTTCATGGTCAGTGGCTCGGCCAGCAACGAGACAGGCAAAAATAAAAATACCGCGAACAGAAATTTATGAACGGCCCCGCGACTGCGCATCTTCCATATCATTTATTCTCACCTTTATACGATAGCTAGAAAGATTCTACGGACAATCTGATCCGAGAGAAATGATTAGGATGAGTCAGACGGGACGTAAGGGGGAATCTCCGCTTCTGATCGGAGATTCTAGACTGGAGCAACTTCTCCACTATGGACTCGAGAAAACCCCACGCTGTTTCAAGCTAGCGATACACTATGCGTAGTGCGCGGTGGAACATGCTGGTAGAGTTGGCCAGGCCGGTCACCCTGATCTCCACGATTCTTTCTTTGTACGCCTTGTTCCACACAGCCTTCTTGATTCCAGCCAGCGGGATTCATCAAAGGATTTACGAATCTCTGGAAATGCTGGCGTTGGCAGCGGCGATCTCCTTGGTCGGCGGATTGGCGTTTAGCGAGTCGACTTCGAAGTCTGCCGGCGGTGGCACGTGTCTCACGGCCACACTTCCCGTTCGAGTGTTTCTGTGGTCTGCGAGCGCCATGCTCATTCTTTTTGTGATTTCCTGGTATGTGGAAAGCCACTGCGTGTTGTACCGCGATGTACGCTTCTGATGGGCAGGCCGGCAGTCAGCCTCTGCCGCGGAATTGGATGATCCTGCGGCGATCACGTTTCGACGGTCGCGCTGCGGGTAACTCTTCGAACTGCCGCATGGCCTTGCGCTCGGCGGCGACTTTCTGGCGCAGTTCGCGGCTGGCATCGGTCTCGTGGTAGAGGGTCTGCGCAGTCGAAGCGGGGCCGCGGACGTCGCTGAGGAGCAACACTTCCACTTCGAATTCTCCGCCGTCGTTGGTGATGCGCAGCATATCCCCAACGCGAACTTCGCGCGCGGCCTTTGCGGGCTGGTAATTCGATTGAATTCTTCCGAGTTCACAGGCCCGCGCGGCCAAGGAGCGCGTCTTAAAGAACCTTGCCGCCCACAGCCACTTGTCCATTCGTACGGAGGTCATAAGTTATTTTCGTCTATTCTCCTACACGAATGAGATTTTTGCGGAGTCCGCGCGGAAACGCTCAGAAGCTGAAACGACCACCGACGGTCGGTGCAAAGTTACTATTGTGGAGATAGGGGACGCCGGGTCCATGAGGAATGGCGATGGCCAGACCGCCGCTCACGTAAGAATACGCAATTCCGGCAAAACCGTCGAAACGCCTGGTGAAGTGATGATCCGTATAGAGCGACCCCTCGTTAAGGGTGCCGGCACAGGAACTGCGGAAACCGACCGTCGGCGAGCAGGCCGGCGGAAGACGGAAGTCGTTCTGCCGCTGTTCATACCAGGACAAAGTAATGTCGGTTTTGCGGTCGAAAGCGTATTTAACGCCCGCCCACCAGATATTCACGATCTTTTCAGAATCAAGATTGTTGTCTTCAACTCCGCTCATGATGTAACCGCCCTGGTCCGAGGCGCCAACGCCCAACGGGTCCGACGGGTTATTCTGCCAGATGTATTCGTAGCCGGCAAAAAACTTCAACGGGCTCCACGTGTACTTAGCAGCGACTATCACGCCGTTGTTGTCGGTGACGATGCCATATACGGTATTGGTCGTTGCAATCAGATTGGTCCCGATGATGGGGTTTGTATTGATGCTGTTGGTGGTCGACTGATATGGCGCCGACAGACTTTGAGGACCCAGCAAGGGGTTCAATACGCTGATCGCCTGGTTGTAATGTTGGTAGACGAGGTCGGCGGAGAACTTGCCGGAGCCTCCGCCCAGGTCGAATCCAAAGGCGTTGTTATGCGCTGATTCCGGCGTACAGGTGACGGCAGTCCAGGTTGCGGAGGCCGAGTAACAGCCGCCGGAGCCATCGGCGAATTTATACATCGCGCCGAAATGGATCGGGCCATAGGTGAGGCGATACTTCACGGCGTCGTCCCAACGGCTGTTCTCGGTGTCGCCGCCGCCGGCCATGGTGCCGTTATACCCGATGTAGGAAAAGGCATAGCTGCCGCTGGCCGGATCGTAAAGGAGCATTGCGTCGGTGCCGAGAGAGCGCTGACGAGCAAAGGTCATCGTGCCGAAAAGTACGGACGATACACCGCCATAGATTTCGTCATTGAAGGGTTGACC
>DASRWO010000373.1:0-2671 GCA_035654555.1 Candidatus Deferrimicrobiaceae bacterium
TTCATGTCGCGGTGGATCACTCCCACTCCATGAGCGGCTTCCAGCGCGTGGCAGACTTGCTGAATGATCTCCACTGCCTCTTCCGGAGGAAACTTTTTTCTCTCCAGAATGAGAGTACGCAGGTCTTCGCCTTCGACGAACTCCATGGTGATGAACTTCACGCCATCGGCATCGCCCAAGTCGTAGATGCGGATCACATTCCTGTGAGTAACCTGGTGCGCCAGCAGTAACTCCTGCTTGAATCGTGCCAGGATAGACGGATTGGCGGCCAACTGCGGGCGAATGAGCTTCAGGGCAACTGGACGGTTCAGCTCCCGGTCCATCGCCTTGTAAACGGCGCCCATTCCGCCTTCGCCCAGCAGTTGCAGGATTTCGTAGCGCCCTCCGAGCACGTCGCCGATCTGCAAAACTGCAGCGCTCATCTGCGCACGAGGGCGCGCCGCCGGAGAACGTGGAGCTGGAGAGCCTGGAGCTCCTGGAGAAAATGGAGCTGGAGAAAATGGAACCGGACTGGCATCCACCAGGGTGGCGTCATAATCCACCTGCCCGTCCGGTGGCGCGGAAGATGGCTGGGGGAAATCAACTAATGTGGCGTCGGAGTCAATCGAAGAATTCGAGGCAGAGCTGTCCCCCTTCACGGGAACGCTCACTCCGAGCGTGTTTGCCGAATTCGCTCGATCCTTCGGATCGATACGCGGATCCCGATTGTGCATGTGCCGCCCTGCCAGCGACTAGACTGAAAGCCCCAAAGACGCCGCAATCAAAAATTATTCAAAAGTATATACCGCCGCGCAGGCCGATGCACCAGAAAGTGTCGCTTATAGCAACCTCAATTTGCTTTCTGTTCTGCGATCCACTGGTTCGTTCGGGCGTCCAGCAGATCCAAGGGAAGCGTGCCCCCGTCAAGCATTTCGTCATGAAATTTACGAATGTCGAATTTGGGGCCTAATTCTCGCTGGGCGCGATCGCGCAGTTCCCGGAACTTGAGCTGGCCGAGCTTGTAACTGAGCGCCTGCGCCGGCCATGCAATGTACCGGTCGGTCTCGGACTGGATGGTGGGCTCATCCACCGCGCCGGACTTGCGGAAAAAGTCCACTACCTGGTCCCGCGTCCAACCTTTGGAGTGGATTCCGGTGTCAACCACCAGGCGTACCGCTCGGAACAGTTCGGACGAAAGGCGTCCGTAATCCGAGACCGGGTCTTGATAGAAACCAACTTCCTTACCGAGTTGCTCCGCGTATAGGGCCCAGCCTTCGATATAGGCGTTAAAGCCCAAACCGTGCTGACGGAATTTAGGCAAGCCGGTCAGTTGCTGCTGCACCGATAGCTGCATGTGGTGTCCTGGGATGCCTTCATGGTAGGCGATTGCTTCGTCGTCGATCAGCGAACGCTCCGCGAAGTTGGATGTGGCCACGACCACGCGGCCGGGCCGCTTGCCATCCGGCGTGCCGGTGACGTAGTGGGTTGCAGCCGCGGCCTGGAATGGCGGTATCGCTTCGACCGTGACCGGTGACTTGGGGAGCACAGTGAACAGTTCTGGAAGCTTCGGCTCCATCTGTGCGATGTAGCGGCGGAAATCGTCAAGAATCTGCTCGGCCGAAGTTGGAATGTATTTGGGATTGGTCTTGAGCGAAGCACGGAAGGAGGCGAGATCGGCAAAGCCCTCTTTCTTCGCGATCGCCGTCATCTCGGCCTCGATCCGGTCGATCTCTCGCAGGCCCAGCTCATGAATCTCGTCCGGCGTCATGCGAGTGGTAGTCCGGGCATAGATGTCGTTCTGGTAGCGCTTCTGGCCGTCCGGCAGAGATGTGACCGCGAGGGTGGTGCGGCCCTGCGGAGCATATTTCGTGCTCAGGAAGACGGCAAAACTCTTGTAGGCGGGGATTACATCGCTATTGATCGCGTCGGTGATCTGCTGCGTCAAGCGCTTTTGGTCGTCGACGGAAATACTCGCCGGATATTTCTTTGTGGGGATGAGAAACGGGTCGGCATCAACGATGCCCTGACATTGAACCGGAAGCTTCTCAATCAGAAATCGAACCGGCATGAGCTTGTCTTTCATACCCGCGCGAAGCACTTCGGTGGTCTGGCTAAGAACGCGCGGAATCTGATGCAGACGCGCGATGTAGTCCTCGTAGTGCTTCACCGAGTCAAACGGAACCGAGAGTGGCAGATCGGCGAGGCTGGTATGGATGCCATTCTGCTGATTGATCGGCATCTCGTACTCTTTCAGATCGAAGTCGGCGATTCGCTGCTGCAAGACACGAATCAGCAAATCGTGAGAGAGCTGGTCTTGATCAGAAAACCCTGTTGTCGGAATGGCTTCAATTCGCCCCAGGAACGCCGCGTCGGATTTATGTCGTTCATCAATAGCTTGTAGCGAGTACTCAGCCAGCTTGTCGTTGTAGCGGTAGTCGCCGTAGGCAGTTGCTCGCTCCGGAAAATTGCGTAGATCCGTCTCGTAGTGCTCTTCGAACAGCGCGTTCTGCGCGGCGAGGCGATCGGCAACTGGCTTGAGATCCCGGGCCTTGAGATCCTGGGCTTTGAGACCCGGGGCTTTGAGACCCGGGACGAAGAGAGATCCGCCTAACACAGCTGCGAAAAACAAGATTGAGAGGATGCGCATAGTCTATGCAGCCTACCAGAGCAACCATCATGGTGAGAAGAAAGA
>DASRWO010000374.1:0-19263 GCA_035654555.1 Candidatus Deferrimicrobiaceae bacterium
GAGCATTTCTTGGGCTAACCTGCTGATTCTAAGAGATCGAGGGGGGAGGGGGAGGGGGGGATATAACGAACTAGTAAACACTGGTCCTTGGCAACAAAAGATGCACGCGAGGCCGCTCCAAAGCCAGGTTGACTTTCCCCATCCCGCACCCTAGTCTTGAAGTAGTTCTTTGATCAGGCCCAATCCCACCAGTGGGGGCGTCACGGCTTCGACGGAGATGCTTGCGGCCAAGAGGCATGCCGGGGTGCACACACCCGTAATCGCGTGCAAAATGATAATTGCCAATCAACAAATGGCATACGCAGCCTAATTAATTAGGCAGCCGCTTTCCACCGCTTCGCCCTTGGGCGGTGAGCGAGCGTCACACAGAGGGCTGCTCTTCTCCGCTACGTCTGGGCGGAGAGGTTAAGATCACAGGCTAGCGGCTAGCGTTTCTTGTCCGTTCTGAGCGTGGGCCGCGAACGTCCCGGGCAGGGGTGGCAACACTCTAATGACTGGGGCATGAACGCGAATAAGCATGTAGTCTCTTGACCAGTAACATTTTCGGACGCGGGTTCGACTCCCGCCGCCTCCACCAGTATATCTGTTTTTATTATCAATAACTTAACAGCTATTGCTTTCAAAAACCTGACGTTATGAATGCCTTCAGTGGTGCGATTCCGGCGGCAGCCTTACTTTGAGCTCAGCTGGCGCACGGCCGTTAGGAAGGTGGCAGGCCTAGTGACTGGGTCCGGCCAGGGTCGGCGTCGCTGGAAAAGCGAGACGGCTGAGGGCGGTATCCGCTGCGCGTGCGGATCTTGTGTTTTTTCAGATGCTCGCCCACCAGTTTTACGGTAATCGTACGCCAGCCAGCGTTGGGATTGTACTTCGGGTAGTAGCTTAACGAATAAAGATGCTCCAAATCATCCCGGACAGAGGCAAAAGCCTGCTTCTCGTCCCTCCAGTTCTTGGCAAAGTAGGCTTTGCCGCCTGTCGCCGCAGTCATGCGATCAAACACGGCGGTGGATACAGGTTCCAACTTGGCTTGTTGAGTACTGATCATGTAGATGGAAACGCCGGCGGACTGGGCAAATTCAGAGACATCCTCTGGTGGTACCACGCTCGAGTTGTCGGGACCATTGGAAAACACTACAACCACTTTTCTGCCCTGGGATCGACTTGCATCTTGGAGCGTCAGCAAGAGGGTGTTATACAGCGCAGCCTCGTCTCCGGCTACCGTAGAGCGCACCGCTTGTAAAACTTGTGCCCGGTCTGAGGTAAGAGCAGCTGCTCGGGAGAGATCTCGACTGTAGGAATAGAATGCAATTTTGTCCGCGCTTCCCAGAGAACGAACAAACTCGGCAATCGCATCTTGCGCGAACACAAAGCCTCGATACATGTAATTGCTGGTATCAAACAAAAGGAAGACGTTCGCTCCGGCTACCAACGAAGCAAGAGTTTGAGGCGACCCCCCGGCAGAAGGGCTCTTAACCGGACTAGCGGCCGCGTCTGAAGATCCCTTGGGATCCGCGGCCTCAACGAGACTAAGAGCAGGTTCATTGCCTTCCGCAAAGGTAGCGATTTTCTCCGTGATGCCGTCTTCGGTGACGAAAAAATCCTTGGGTTGGAGACCCGTGATGTAGTTTCCATTCTTGCCAGTCACCGCTACGTTGAGTTGCACCAAGTTGACGACAACGTGAAGATCGGGGCTCTCCTGAGACTCGACTCCGGTTCCATAGGAGATGAAGAGACTCGTAAAAAAGCAAAGAAATAGAGAGGATTTCCGTAGCATCGTACTTGACCTCCTATTCTGCGAACCCATCGCTGGAATCATTGCGTGCCTCACTGCCGAGCAGCGTCTGCATTTGCAAGCGACGCGATCTTGCCGTTCCGAAACTGTTCGCCCGTTTCGTGCATCGCTCGAAGCAGCGCCGGCCAGTCTTCCAAATCGGTTGCAAAGATTTTCTCGATCATGGATCGGGTCAGCTGCGGTACCAGGCGGTTTAGCGTTACGGCCGGAAGCCCCGTCTCATCGGCTAGTCGAGCCCAGTATAGATTGGGCGAATCCCAGGACTCACCGAGGAAACGGCTGGCGTATCCCGTGAACGCAGGAAGAGGTCCAATATTCAGCAGTTCCCTAAAGTATGTTTGATCTAAGGTTGGATGTGGTACGCCAAAATCGTGAGACAAGCGGTTCCAGTTGACTTGTTCGGGATCTTGACGAGAGAGAGTTTGCAGTTCCTCGCTCGCCGTTCCCCAAGTACCGGTTTCTCCCGGGTAGCTCCGGTAAAACTCCGCCGTCAAATAGAACGTGTCTGCTGGGGTCATTCGTGGAAGTATCTCCGACACGTGTCCCGCTTGCAGAGCTTCCTTGATTTGCCCCAGCCGCCGAGGATTCGTACGATCCGACAGGATCGTCATCACCTTCGCCCGCAGTTCCGCATCCTTGGCAGAAGCGGTTATTAGTTCCTCGCCAGCTCGCTGATACAGCGCCACCGCGTGCAGCTCATTCTGACTCACATTCCACCAGCGCGGCAAAATCGCATTGGTCAGCAGGACAGGTGTCAATTCTTTCCAGACGAGGGCTTGGACGCTTTCCGGCGAGATGAAATCTTGTTCGAGATCGGCAAGAACATATGGCAGATCGGCAAGAGAACCAACGAAATGAGCGCCTCCACCGGCTGGGGATCCTTGGCCGAGCAGTTGCGGAGTCTGCCAGATACTCTTTATTCCACTAACCGTCTCCGCGTCAAAATCGTGAGAGCGAACCAGCAAGGGGTTGCTATGTAAAGCCTGGGCACCGGGTGGCTCATAATATGCATAATTCAAACCAACCAGAGTGTCTCTCAAGAAAGAAGCAAGCTGACCGCGTGCCTCTTCCAGTTGAGCGGGCGAAGGAGCGGGTAAGCTGAGCACCCTGGCCACGTCATTTCGCATCTGTACTTCGGTGTGATGGTTGTTGTAGATTCCCGCCGACCACTCCGTTCTTTCGCCATTCGTGAAAATTGGTCGCGGCATTTCGAATTCGCGTACCTCGCCCGCCTGATGCAGCACATACTCGTCCAGCGGTTTGCCTTGACCTTTTGCACTTAAGGCATCGCCTAACGCAAGCAGTGTGTCGACAGAGACCAGCCGCTGGCCGTCCAGTACAGAACGAATTCTGATCGCAAGCTCCTTATGGATTCTGGTGCCTTCGGGCGAAGTCTGCCGAGGTCCCGCGAGAAGTTCGATGATTTCGTCCTGAGAAACTCTCGGCTGGCCGCTGACAGATCGAAACAGTTCTTCCAGCGAAGCTCGCCCCGCGTTATACAGCTGAGGAGCGGATCGAATTTTAGCGAACGGCTGGATCACTTGCTGCCACGAATCATTCAGTCGGAGATTGGGGATTTGTCCTTGCCGGGCAAGGATCTGCCAGATTCCGACATTTGCCTGAAAGGTGCCGAGCGCGTTGCCACGCACGGCGTTGGGAACGTTATTCAGCGCTTCCGCCGTTTCCAGAAACATGACGATCGATCGGTCATTTAACTCCTGAAATTCGGTGAAGATCCGATACTGATCACTAAAATCCGCAAATTTGTCCGCCAACAGACGTACGGTCGCGGGAGCCAAGCGATGTTCGGGAGCTCGCCTGCTCTCGAGCGCGCTGATCATCATGTACTTCTGCAGCGGGCCGTCATCGGTTGTCGCTCGCGAAAGAGCGAACATTGCTTCCACAAGGCGATCCGGAGTGGTTACGTGGGCGCTGCGCCTGCCCCACTCCCGCACGATGTGGGAATCGTTCCTTTGCCGCAGGATACTTCTCCATACCTCGAGATTTCCCGGAACCAGAGGTTCGCCGGTAGATTCGAACTGAAGCCGTGTAGCCAGTAGCAACAGTCCAGGAGCAGGTCTGAATACACCAACTGTGGCCCCACCTGAAGGGTCTGGGGCACGAAGAGCTTCGTAGAAACGCTGCAGCCGATGCGGTTCGGTGAAATATGCCTGGCGACTTCTGCTCACTCGCGAGAGCACGTCAAAATAAGTGGTTAGCCACCCTCTATCGGTGGCAAGTAATTTCTGAACGAAGGCAGCAGGGGATGCCGGGCTAGCTCCCACCACATCTTTCCACGCAGATTCCGCTCCCGGCCCTCCCGGAACGATTACTCGTCCGTCACGAATGCAGAGGTGGCTTCCGTAAAAATCGAGGACGGCGGCATACGGCAGTAGTTTCCCGATCCCAATCGATGTCTGCAAGGCTATATCGGTTTCAGGATCAAGCTTGGAAAATGCCCAATACAAGCGCGCCAAAGCCGGGTCGTTCACGATTGAGTCGATCAGATCCCTGCTGACTTCCTTGTGATTCTTCGGGCTGGCCATGGTCCAGTTGCCGGCCGCGAACAGTACCGGCACGGGAGAAGACGGGTACGAGTAGGTGAAGGGCTTGCCTCCTTGCAGCGTCCTCTCCAGTTCCGGAAGAGGAAATCCAGAGTCGATGGTGACAAATGCCCTCTCCGAATCAGCTGTCTGCAAGGACGTATTAGCGCCTCCACAGCTCGGCTGAGTCCGATAGCCCAGCACGGTCAGCAGCGGTTTTGCGTCATCGCAGTTCGTAACATGAATCTTGCCATCGGGGGCAACCAGCACTGAGAGCTCGCGGGCCTGAACCACATAGCGGCTCAACAGAACAAGAAATTCAGTCCTTCTGGAGCCCTCATAACCTTGCATAAACACGTTTCTGCTGAGTAGGGGAAGCACTTCTTCGGGCGCAATCTTTTGACTGATGCCGGCCATGCGTAGAAAGGAGCGTAGCGGCCCTGGGATCATGAACTCGGACGAGTTCGTTACTACTCCGTCGGGTGGCGAGGCCGCAGCAGCTTCGGATGGGTTCGAAGCATTTGAGCTGGGCGAACTCAGTGCGTTCGCAGATGAGTAGGAGGGGGAAAAGACTAGAGCGACTACAAGAAGGGACAAGCAAAGAGGGACTTTCACGGAAGGATACCTCTTCGAGCCGGTAAAACTAACTCATCCAGGACTACGTCGCGGAGAGCAGGGATTGTAATTCATCCGCGAAACTGGGTCGTTCGCCGTTTCCGAGTTTGTGATCCCGGCCCCGATTCCAAATTCCAATGCCGCCAACATAAACCATGCTTCTTGATTCTCCAAGCAATTTCGTCAATTTGTGGTCGGTTTTTATTTTTTTGGCGTGACTATCCAACCATGCCAGATCTGCGCTTCCATGACTGGCTTCCGGCCGGCCGTTTCTTTCCGGAAGAAGCGGGAAAAATTCCTTGGCATTCTTGAAGCCGTTCGCCAGTTTACGAACTTCCGGAAGACAATCCTTGCGCCCACTGCGTGCAGGCACAATCCGCAGGAACCGACCAGCGGCCTCGTCTATTGCCTGGTTTAGCTGGTGGACTTCACTGGTGGCTGCCGTGCTGTTGTCCAGCATATACTCTTGTACGTCAATGGGCTATATAGATAGATGTAACGAGGAGGTCGTCTCATGCTGTGGAAGACAGATCCAACTTTCTACCCCTCCCCTAAGCTTGCCATGCAGGCGCCTGGAGAGAAGCTGGCGTATGTGGCCGCTTTAAATGCCAATGGCGGCAGTCATCCTGATGCTCTGGTTGTCGTCGATGTTGACTGCCAGTCGGACAAATACGGTCAGATCGTGGGCCGGGTAGATATGCCGAACATAGGCGATGAACTTCATCATTTCGGCTGGAACGCGTGCAGTTCCGCGTTGTGCCCCTATGCTCCGCACCCGCATGTGGAGCGGCGGTATCTGATTGTTCCCGGTCTGCGCTCGTCACGCATCCATGTGATCGATACCAAGGACAATCCGAAGCAGCCGAAGATTGTAAAAGTGATTGAGCCAAAGGACGTGGCGGAAAGGACCGGTTACAGCCGTCCGCACACGATTCACTGCGGGCCCGACGGCATCTACCTGAGCGCTCTTGGCTCGCCCGGCGGCGATGGTCCCGGCGGAATCTTTGCCCTGGATCACTACAACTTTGAACCTCTTGGCCGATGGGAAGTTGATCGCGGTCCGCAATACTTTGGCTACGATTTCGCTTGGCACCTTGGATATGACATCGCGGTCACCAGCGAGTGGGGCACGCCGAACATGATCGAGAACGGAGTGAATCCTGAACTGCTGCTGGGCGGCAAGTACGGCCACAGCCTGCATATATGGGATCTCCGCAAACGCCGCCATCTTCAAAGTTTGGACTTGGGTGCGGAACAGCAGATGGTCCTTGAGCTTCGCGCGGCGCACGATCCGACGAAGGCTTACGGCTTTGTCGGAGTGGTTACATCGCTGAAGGATCTTTCCAGTTCCATCTGGGTGTGGCATCGACCAAAAGAAGGATCGAACGGAGGGTCGAACGGAAAATTTGAAGTGAAGAAAGTTATTGAGATTCCTGCCGAGCCCGCGGACCCGAGCCAGCTACCTCCGCTGTTGCAGGGCTTCAAAGCCGTGCCGCCGCTGCTTACGGATATCAATCTTTCCGTGGACGATCGCTTTCTGTACGCTTCCTGCTGGGGTACCGGAGAGATGCGCCAGTACGATGTCTCCGATCCGTTTGATCCCAAGCTGATTGGCTCGGTCCACGTTGGCGGGATCGTGCGTCGCGCCTCTCATCCTGCAAAGCCGGGCGAACCGTTGAACGGCGGGCCGCAAATGGTGGAAATCAGCCGCGACGGCCGCCGCGTCTATTTCACCAATTCGTTGTACGCGTCATGGGATAAACAGTTCTACCCTGACGGTATCCGGGGCTGGATGGTGAAGCTCGATGTTGCACAGGACGGTGGCATTCGGCTCGACCCCAAGTTGTTTGTCGACTTTGGCGACCTGCGTGGGCATCAGGTCAAACTGCAGGGTGGCGACGCCTCGTCGGACTTCTACTGCTACCCATGAGTCACAACTGGCCGTGGGTTGCCTTGGCACTTCTCGGGGCCTATCACGGTCTGAATCCCGCCATGGGCTGGCTGTTTGCGCTGTCTCTTGGTCTGCAAGAAAAGCGGCGCTCCGCGGTCATGGGCGCCCTGCTCCCGATTGCTCTCGGACACGCGGCAGCTATCACGCTGGCGATTCTCGTCCTGCGTTTCGTCCAACATTTTCTTCCCGTGAATATTCTGAAATGGGGCGTTGCCTCAATTCTTTTCGCTCTTGGCGTCTATCGCCTTTTTCGCGCGAGCCATCCGCGCGGTGCTGGCATGAGAGTGGGAGGAAGGGACCTGTTCGTTTGGTCCTTCCTTATGGCGTCTGCGCACGGTGCGGGTTTGATGCTACTGCCGGTTCTGATGGCACAACCAATGCGAGTTATGACGCACAGCATGGAGGGAAGAATCGCTGTAATCCCCTCGTCGTTGAGCGCGCCCGAAATTGGACTTGCCGTGCTGATACATACGGCGAGCATGTTAGCAGTGGCTGGAGTCCTGGCGATAGTGTTTTTCGAAACGTACGAAAAGGTGGGCTTGCGGCTACTACGGCACACTTGGCTTAACTTCGACCTATTGTGGGCCATCGCGCTGCTGGTGGCAGGGTTTGTGGTTCTGTTTTTCTGATCTCGCCCCTCTCAGTCCTGCATTCTCTGAGTCCAAGCAGCCGTATCCCCAGCTGCCCTCGAAAACCAAGTTGGTCAGGGGCTTTCGCTTTCGCGGGCTCGCCTCTCTCATGCGTAACTTCTCGGGAAGCTCTGCCCGGCTTGGACGCATTCAGAAGTTTGCTTTGCCAGGCAAATTGACTTTATAAAATGGCACACGTGTGCTATTCACTTGATCGGCGTATGATCCTACTCTATGAGCGAGCAGTTCTGGGGGAGGGCTGCCCGACAAGCGCTCGCGGCTCGGATCTGAGTCGGGGCGTTTTGTTTTGCGGCAAAGTCGGTCGTCAAAGGAGACGAATGGATACGATTGTGATGATCTTGTTTGCATCTGTGCTTTGTGCAATCACCGCGTTGAATTTTATCGAACTGCGCCGCATCCGCAAGAGTCTGGAAGCCACGGAGCGAAGCTCAAAATCATCAGTGCAAGTGTAATCGGGTATTCCATTTAGCACGGAAGTGCTATTCGGGAATTCTGAGATACAGTCTAAATTGATCGGAGCATTCGACGCGTACCTCGCAACTTAGCGTCTGCAGCTCGAGACGTCCGGGCGTGGTAACAAGCCATGTCGATTACCCGCCTATATTTCCAGTGCCCCAACTGCCACATGCAGTATTTGCTTAAGAAAGGTGCTCTTTACTATAGCAATGGCGCGTATATCGAAAATATTGCTGGCGCCCCCGAATGGCAAAGATTGCTGTGCCCATGCCGTCCTGAAACTCCGCACAAATTCAAACTCAGCGAAACCACAAGGTTGCGCATGTTTTCGGACGATGACAGTGAACGCACGCACTTCTTACCGACGAAGGATCGGTGATTTAGCTTTTGCATCGGACTTCCCGCGTTCGCCTAACGTATTGCTTTCGCCCTGAAACTCCCGGTCCCGACCAACGCTCGCTGAGAAAATCCCTGGATCCTCCGGCGGCTATTCCGCAGGGTCATAGTTCAGGTTTTGCCCCAGCCATCGCTCGACCTCTGCCACGCTCATCCCTTTGCGTTCGCTATAGTCGACGACCTGGTCGCGATCGATTTTTCCGAGGCTAAAATATCGCGATTGCGGATGCGCGAAGTAGAGCCCGCTCACGCTCGATCCGGGCCACATCGCAAACGACTCTGTGATTTGCATCCCTGTATTCGACTCAACGTTGAGCAAACGCCAAAGCGTGCCCTTTTCGGTGTGATCCGGGCAGGCCGGGTAACCGGCGGCGGGCCGGATCCCGCGGTACTTCTCTGCAATCAGATCCGCGTGGCTGAGGCCCTCGGCACAGCCATAACCCCATTCACTCCGCACTCGCTTGTGTAGGAATTCGGCGAAAGCTTCGGCCAGACGATCTGCGAGGGCCTCGGCCATGATCGCGTTGTAGTCGTCGTGCTCGGCTCTGAACTTGTCGCAGAACTCCTTCAGTCCGATTCCGCTGGTTACCGCAAATGCACCGATATGATCGCGCAATCCTGTTTCCTTTGGCGCGATAAAGTCTGCGAGCGACCGGCAGGGCTCACTGCCTTCTTTGTTCGATTGCTGGCGGAGGAAGTGAAATCGATCGAGGATCTCTTTGCGTGTGCCGTCGGCGTATAGTTCGACATCGTCGCCCACGGCATTGGCGGGAAAGAAACCATATACGCCTCGCGCTGTGATCAAGTTCTTCTCAATGATCACATCCAGAAGAGCATTGGCTTCGGTGAAGAGCTGGCGCGCCTGCGCACCGTGCACCGGGTGCTCGAAAATGCGCGGGTAAACGCCTTTCAATTCCCAAGTGTGGAAGAACGGTGTCCAGTCAATGTAGTCGCGCAACGTCGCCAGAGGAAAGTTGTCGAGCACGCGCACACCTGCGAACGCAGGGGTTGGCAGATCTTCGGCGCGCCAGGTAATCGGAGTCCGTCTTTTTCGCGCGGTCTCGAGAGAGACGACCGCCAGTTTGGTCGCGGAGTGGGACCTGCGGAGGGCCTCGTAATCTGCGCGATGCTGTGCCACAAACGCCGACTTGCCGTCGTCACTCAGAAGGCTGGTCGTCACCGGCACGGCCCGGCTGGCATCCAACACGTGGACCACTGGCTCACTGTAATGTGGCGCAATCTTAACTGCGGTGTGTGCCCTGCTTGTGGTTGCCCCGCCGATGAGCAGCGGCAACTTGAAACCCTGACGCTCCATCTCGCGGGCCACATGCACCATCTCGTCGAGAGACGGCGTGATCAGCCCGCTCAATCCGATCATGTCCGCTTTTTCCGCCTTGGCGCGTTCTAGTATTTTTTCGCAGGGGACCATCACCCCCATGTCGATCACTTCATAGTTGTTGCATGCGAGGACGACACCGACGATATTCTTGCCAATGTCGTGGACGTCACCCTTGACTGTGGCGAGCACGATTTTTCCCTGCGCTTTGACCTCCTGACCAGATGCAGCCATCGCAACTTTCTCGGCTTCCATGAACGGCGTCAGGTGCGCCACGGCCTTCTTCATCACGCGTGCGGACTTGACCACTTGCGGCAAAAACATTTTGCCGGCTCCGAACAAATCACCCACCACGCTCATGCCGGCCATCAGCGGCCCTTCGATAACCAAGAGAGGGCGGCCCAGCTTTACGCGAGCTTCCTCGGCATCGATCTCAATGTAGGCGTCGATCCCCTTGACCAGCGCGTGAGAAAGACGCTCTTCGACCGAGCCGTTGCGCCATTCTTCGGCCCTTTTCTCGCTCGCCGCCGTGCTTGTGCCTTTGAGCGATTCGCCGTGCTCCACTAGGCGCTCGGTCGCGTCGGGACGGCGGTTCAGCAGCACGTCTTCGACCAGCACCTTTAGCTCGGGCTCAATCTCCTCGTACACCTCAAGCATGCCGGCATTCACGATGCCCATGTCCATGCCCGCCGTAATGG
The DNA here is from genome assembly GCA_035654555.1 of Candidatus Deferrimicrobiaceae bacterium. Lineage (GTDB taxonomy): Bacteria > Acidobacteriota > Terriglobia > Terriglobales > Acidobacteriaceae > Sulfotelmatobacter. The sequence continues at coordinate 10,435 of DASRWO010000374.1, forward strand.
CGTGATAAAGAAATGCGGAGTGCATGGCTTCGCGCACCTTATTATTGCCGCGGAAACTGAACGAGATATTCGAAACGCCGCCGCTCACCTTCGCGTGGGGCAGATTCGCCTTAATCCAGCGCGTTGCATTGATGAAATCAACCGCGTAGTTGTTGTGCTCTTCCATGCCGGTGGCAACGGTAAGGATATTCGGATCGAAGATGATGTCTTCGGGAGGAAAGCCGACTTCGTCAACCAGTATCCTGTAGGCGCGCTCGCAGACGCGGATCTTATCCTCGTAAGTTGCCGCCTGGCCCTGTTCGTCGAAGGCCATTACCACCACCGCCGCGCCATACTTCAGAACCTTAGCGGCGTTCTGGCGAAACTTTTCTTCGCCTTCTTTCAGCGAGATCGAATTCACAATGCCCTTGCCCTGCACGCACTTCAGCCCGGCCTCGATGACCTCCCATTTTGAGGAGTCCACCATGAATGGCACCTTGGCAACCTCGGGCTCGCTCCCGAGCAACTGCAGGAAGCGCGTCATTGCCGTGACGCCGTCGATCATGCCTTCGTCCATGCAGATGTCGAGCACATTCGCTCCATTCTCGACCTGCTGACGAGCCACGCTCACGGCCTCTTCGTATTTGCCTTGTTTGATCAACTTGGCGAACTTGGGCGAACCGGCCACGTTGGTCCGCTCCCCGATCATGATGAAGACGCCGAGTTGCTGTGTGAATGGTTGCGATCCTGAGAGACGGAGTGGCTTCACTTTGGTGGGCGCGGACGCGCCCGCGCGATCGGACACGCTCACGCTCGACTCTCAATCTGTTCGGCGAAGGATTCCTCGGACTGGATCCCCCACTTTCGCGGAGGCTGGCCGTCGAGCGCTTTGGCAATCGCCGCGATGTGCTCGGGGGTGTTGCCGCAGCAGCCGCCGGCAATATTGATCAGCCCCGCTTGAGCAAAATTACCCAGATAGCGTGCCATGTCCTGCGGCCCCAGATCGAACCCGGTTTCGGATAACGGATTCGGTAACCCGGCATTGGGATAGCACGAGATCGCCACGTCAGCTTTCTCCGAGAGTTCCTCCAGGAACGGATACATCAGATCGGGGCCGAGAGAGCAGTTGAGTCCCACCGATAGCGGTTTTACGTGTTGCACCGCATTCCAGAATGCCTCCGTGGTTTGCGCCGAGATCATCGTCTCGCCGCCGCGGCCCACTGCCGCTGAAATCATCACCGGAAGTTCCTTGCCGTCCTGATCGAACACTTCACGGATGGCAACCAGCGCAGCCTTGGCGTTCAGCGAATCAAAAATTGTCTCGACCAACAGCAAATCCACGCCGCCGGCGATGAGGGCGCGCACTTGCTGAGCGTAGGCGGTCTTGACCTGATCGAATGTGACCACCCGGAAACCGGGATCGTCGGCATCGGGCGAGTTCGAAAGGGAAACGGTCAGCGGTCCAATCGCCCCCGCCACAAATCGTTGACGCGAACTTGCAGTGCCAACCCGATCGGCCCAGTCACGGCACTGCCGCGCCGATTGCTCGTTGATATCCCATGCCAGGTTGCCAAGGAACGGATCGTCGATGATCTTCTGATAGAACGCAGGATCCTTTCGCCCGCCGTGCTCCCGAGGGTCGTCCACAAAAAATTCGCTCTGCGTAATGCTGGTGGCGCCGAAAGTGTTCGTCTCGATGATGTCCGCGCCTGCTTCCAGAAACCGGCGATGGATGTCGCCAATCATCTCCGGCTTAGTCAGTGAGAAGAGATCACCGTTGTTCAACAGACCCTTCTTCGAGTCCTTGAAGCGGTCACCGCGGATGTCCGCTTCCTTCATTCCATAGGTGCGGATCGTCGTGCCCATCGCTCCATCGATAATGGCAATGCGATTTTCCAGGATCTTTTCCAGAGGATGTGGATGGGCTTTCATCATTTGCTCCTGATCGACTCGGCCGCCTTGATTTCAGCTCGGACTCTGTAGCGCTCCCGCGCCGAAGCGCGTCGTCATTAGATTATAGCGATTGGGAAAAGGTCCAAACTCTGGTGCGGGAGATCACGGGAGTAATCCCGAGGGTCTTGAAGCTGCCACGGAGGCCATAAAGACCTGATAGGGAAGGCTTTGCAGTGCATGCATGGCTTAACAGCAAGATTCTTGCGGAGGGTGGAACAGCGCGATCCACACTTATTCCATCTCACGCCAATCGAAACGTTCTTCCCAAAAACGCCGTTAGTAAGCGGGGAGTTCGTCCTCGCTAGAGCTTGCTCTTTCCGGGTGTGCTATTTTAGCAACCAAGATGGCTAAATATTACGTCGTGATATGCAAGTCCGTTGATGAGGGAAAGCCCTGCAAAACCGTCTTCAAGTTTGACGTTGCAAGGGAGCTTCCGCGAGACCAAATTGAATTGCCGTGTCCGCCTCTGGATGGCCTGGCTTGTCCCGTATGTCAGCAAACTCATGCCTATAGTTCGGATGACGTTTTAGAACTTGTCCTGCCCGATCCAGTATCAGAAGGAGTCTCGGATCGTGCCATCCACAGCAGACCGTGGGTCGCTAGCAAGTAGCTACCTTTCTGCGTTTTCCAAAAGCTTTCGTTCCACCCGTGCGCTTTGCCTCTTCCCATGCTCGCTGAGCGCAAGCTCGACGGCGCGAAATGATGAGGTTGAGGATTGATCTCGCGCACCTGCTATTGTTGCCAACCCCCGCCGAGCGCCTGGTAGATTTGAACCAAAGAAATGAGTTCGTTCGCCTGCGCCTGTGCCAATCCTAGTGCGGCGGAAAAAGCATTCGTCTCGTTGGTCAGCACTTCAAGGTAATCTGTCGTCCCGGCCTTGAAGCGGACTTCCGAGAGCCGCGCTGCATCGTTGGCTGCTTCGAGCAGGTGTTCTTGTTGAATCCTGAATTCTCGATCTTTGCGATAAGCAATCAGCCCATTCGAGACATCTCGGAAAGCGCCTTGAATGGTTTGTTCGTAAGTCAAAAGCATCTGCTCATGCTGCGCCTGAGCAAGACGAACATTCGACTTGAGTCTTCCTCCTTCGAAGATGGGCTGAGTTATAGACCCGGCCAAGTTCCACACGCCAGCCGGGCCGGTGAATAGATTCGTAAGCGCCGGACTTTCGTAACCGGCCGTTCCGGTAAGTGAAATCTGGGGAAAGTATGCTGCCCGCGCAACCCCGATCTGCGCATTCGCCGCAATCAAGTTTGCTTCTGCTTCCCGAACGTCAGGCCGCCGTTCCAGCAAAGATGAAGGAAGCCCTGCGGGAACATCTGGAGCGTGCGGTTGCTCGGTTAACTTCAGGCCTCGAGGAACATCGCCGGGATTATTCCCCAGCAGTATGCTGATGGCATTTTCTTCTTGTGCAACTTGTCTTTCAAAATCGGGAATTTCGGTAGCGGCGGTGTAGACCAATTGCTCGGACTGGCGTACGTCCAGTAACGAGTTGATTCCGTGTTGCTCCAGAGTCTGCGTCAGATGCAGGGATTGGTTGCGCGAGTCGAATGTTTGCTTTGAGATTTCCAACTCAAGATCCAACTCGCGAAGTTGAAAATAAGCGGTCGCCAGGTTCGCTACCAAAGTAGACGTCACTTCTTTTTGTGCCCATTCATTGGCGAGAAGATTTGCCCGGGCGGCTTCGGTGGCGCGGCGATACTTTCCCCAAAAATCGAAGTTGTAGGCAGCAGAAGCAGTTACTTGTCCCAGTGTGACTTCATAAGCAGGGATCGGACCGATCTGCGGAAGTTGCTGGCTGTTGACGGCACCGCCAGCACTGAGCGATGGAAGTTGGTCGGCCCGCGTGATCCCGAGTTGTGCCTGGGCTTGTAGCACTCGCGTCGCTGCGATGCGAACGTCATAGTTATTCTTGAGCGCAGTGCGAATCAGGCTCTGCAGTTGAGGATCCTGAAAGACTTCCCACCATTTTTCATCACCGAATGAGGACGTCAGTTTCTTAGCGGCTGCAGTGCTGCCTGCCTGGTTCTCGATCGACGGAGTGGATCCAGTTGTGGCCTGTTCTTCGGGTGTCGATCCCCGGTAGGTTCCCGGCACGTTCACGGCGGGACGCTTGTAGTTGGGGCCGACTGCGCAACCGGTAGAACCGGCCACGCCGAGCAAGATAGCGAGAAAGAATAAATAAGCGTGCCTCATTGTTTTAGTCCTCAGGATTCGAGTCATAGGATTAATCTCCAGCGCCTTCCTGCATCGCATAGGCGGGACTTGTCGCGGACACTGGTTCACGCTTCGCCCTGAAGAACGAAATCCGATCCAGCACTTTCTCCTGGAATTCCTCGAGATAAAGGTAGATAGCGGGAGTCACGAATAGCGTTATGAACTGAGAGACGATGAGTCCGCCGACGACGACCAAGCCTAGCGGCCGGCGCGAAGCTCCATCGGCGCCGTACCCCAGCGCTATCGGCATCGCGCCCAGAAGCGCCGCCATCGTCGTCATCATGATGGGGCGGAAACGTTCCATGCTGGCATCGTGAATCGCCTGAGCGTCATCAATTCCCTGCCGCACTCGTTGTTCCGCGAAATCAACAATCATGATTCCGTTCTTCTTCACGATGCCCATCAGCATGAACATTCCAATGTAGGCATACAGGGAAGCTTCAGCGCCGAACAGCCACAACGTCAGCAGGCCGCCCAGCAGCGCCACGGGCAAGGACGAGAGCACGGTGATCGGGTGCAGATAACTCTCGTACAGAATCGCAAGGATCACGTACATGACGAATACTGCGACCAGCATTAGAACGGCCAAGTCCGAAACCGTGTTGCGAAACGTGAGCGCTTCGCCCTGCAGTGCTCCAACAATGCCCGGCGGCAAAATCTGTTTCGCTGCTCCCTCTACGAACTGGGTTGCTGGTCCAATGGCGTAACCGGGTTTCAGATTGAAGAACATGGTTACGCTAGTGAATTGATTAATGTGATTGACGGCTTGCGGCCCGATGACCGGGTGCCAGCTTGTGACTGCATTGAGAGGAACCATCCGCTGGCCGTCGTCACTCTTGATGTACAGTCGGCCGAGGTCCTCAGGGGCGGATCGTTTGTCATCCGCGACTTCGAGGATCACCTGATATTGATCAGTCGGCTTCTTGATCAGATAGCTGTAATTCTGCGAGTAGGCGTCGTGCAGAAGCGTGAGAATCCGGCTCTCTGATACTCCGTAGAGCTTCGCCTGGGAGCGCAGAATGTCGACTTGCAGGTTTGGCGTGTGATTGTACAGATCGGAGTTCACGAAGAGGAACCCGGGATATTCGTGCATCTTCGCCATCATCTTGGCTGCGGTGGCGTAGACTTCGTTGGGATCGATGCCGGAAAGCGCGTAGGCGAATTGGCCTTGCGCATTGGAGGTCGCGCCGGTACTTATCTCCAGCGCGGGATTTGGCTGGAGAAACGCCACGGTCCCAGGAATTGCGTTGCCGATTGCTCCCATCAGCTGCCCGGCAACTTGCGCGATCGGAGGGCGCTGGGATGGGTCTTTCAAAAACGCAATCAGAAATGCCTGATTCGATCCCATGAACTGCGCATTCCCGCTCATCGTGAAAGTGCTGCGAACGGCAGGATTTGCTTTCATTATTTTTTCCGCTTGCGTCTGATAGGCATGCATCTGATCGGGCGAGGATCCCTCCTGCGCCACCAATATGCCGCGGATAAACGAGCTGTCGCCCACCGGCAGAAACGATTTCGGGACAACATAAAAAAGATAGCCAGTTCCAGCCAGGCAGATTACCCAGGTGAGGGCCGAAACCCAGCGATGGCGAAGGAAGAACCACAAGGAACGGCCGTACACATCCAGCACACGATGCTCGAAGGCCCCGAACACGCGTTCCATCCAGGTTTTCTTCGCACCCGCGCCGCGATCGCTGAGCAGTCTTGAGGTCATCAGTGGAGTCAGTGTGAGCGACACGATTCCGCTAGCCAGAATCGAGATCACAATAGTGAGCGAGAATTCGCGGAAGATGCGTCCCATCAGGCCGCTCATGAACACCAGCGGGATGAAAACCGCAGCCAGCGAAAGCGTCATCGCCAGAATCGTGAAGCTGATTTCTTTGGCCGAGTTCAGCGACGCTTCAAATGCGTTTTGTCCCTGCTCCATTAGCCGTACCGTGTTTTCCAGAAACACGATCGCATCGTCCACCAGAAATCCGATGGCCAAAGTGAGTGCCATCAGCGAAAGATTGTCCAGGCTGTAGCCAAGTACCTTCATTGCGATGAAGGTCAGCAACAACGACAGAGGGAGCGCCACCGCGGGAATCAGAGTGTCGGTAACCCTGCCAAGAAAAACGAAGATAACCATGACCACCAATACGAATGCGATATAGAGCGTAAACTGCACATCCTTTATGCTGCCCACGATGGTCTCGGAGCGGTCGTACGCCGTTACCAACAGAACGGAAGTGGGAAGCTGCGATTGAATTGTCGGAAGCAGATCCCGCACCGACTTCGCGACCTCAACTGCGTTTGCGCCCGCTCGGCGAAATACCGCAACTACCACGGTCGCTCCGGGCTGCGGATATCCCCGCACCCAAAAACGCATGTCGATGCGTTCGTCCTGAACGCTCTCTTGCGCGCTGGCAACATCCTTCAGGTAGACGGGAGCGCCACCGCTTTGCCCAACGATGAGGCCGTTGTAATCCTCAGCGGTAGTTAGTTGGCCTTGCGGCTGCAGGAGGAAGCTGCGATGAGGCCCGTCAAATTGGCCCGCGCCGGTGTAGGCAGTTCCGTTCTTGATGGCGGCCGTGAGATCTTCCAGCGTAATGTTGCGGATCGCCATCGACGATGGGTCGGCTTTGATCCGCACTGCCGATTGCGTGCCATAGACCGCAATCTGGCTCACGCCAGGGAGGATGCTGAGACGCTCGCCGACTTGCGTATTGGCATAGTCGTAAAGTTGGCCTTCCGTGACCGTATCGCTGACCAGCGCAATGTATTGGATCGGTTGGTCGTTGGGGTTCGTTTTGGTGAATGTTGGAGGACTGGGAAGATCGACGGGCAGTTGTCCCTGAGCCCGCGTGATGGCGGCTTGCACGTCGGTTGCGGCGCCGTCGAGGCTCTTGGAAAGATCGAACTGCAAGACAAAGCTGGAGTTGCCCTGACCATTATTAGAGGTCACCAGCTCCAGACCTGGGATCTGCATGAACTGGCGCTCCAGCGGCGTGGCCACGTTGTTAGCCATGGTATCCGGCGTAGCTCCCGGATAGCTGACCTGCACTTGGATCACTGGATAATCGACGGCCGGCAGATCGCTCACCGGCAACCTGAAATATGCAAAGACTCCGAACAAAATAACCGATATGGTCAGCGCGACCGTCATTACCGGACGACGAATGAAGACTTCTGAGAGATTCACGAGTGACCTCCCTTCGCATTGCTTGCCTGGTTTTCCGCTTTCGATGGCGACGCGGCTGAAGCATTCGAATCGACGCGCACTTTTCCACCAGGTCGAACCAGCATTTGGCCGGCGAGCACGACCCGTTCGTCGGCGGCCACTCCATCTGTAATAACCACGTCATCGCCCTGACGTTGCCCCAGCTTTACTGGCCGGAGTTCAGCGGTGTCGTCCGATTTCAGAACGTAGACGAATGGACCTTGCTGACTGATTTGCGCAGCTTGATTCGGAATCAGCACCGCTGCTTTTTCTGTGTTCAGAACGAGTTTTACGTCGACGAATTGGCCCGGCCAGAAGTGGTGGTCTGGGTTGCTAAGGGTGGCGCGCAGATTGACCGTGCCACTTCCGTTCTGCACGGAGTTATCGAGGAACTCGACGCGGCCGGCCTTGGCTGCGGTCTCCGGGTCTGAGGGCAGCCGGACTGCCGCTCTCAGCAAGCCGCGGGACATCTGTCGTTGAACTTCCGGGAGATCGCTCTCCGTGACTGTAAAATTCGCGTAGATCGGATCAAGCCGCTGGATCGAGAGGAGCGATGAGGCATTGGCCTGTACCACGTTTCCTACATCCACCAAGCGCGCGCCGGCCCTCCCGTCGATGGGCGAATGGATGAAGCAGTATTCGAAATTGAGCCTCGCAGTTTCGAGAGTCGCTTCGGAAGCTTCCACCAGCGCCTGATCGACGTCGACGGCGTTCTTCTTGGTGTCATAGTCCTGCTTCGAGATTGCCCTTTCCCCGATGACTTCCTCATCGCGGGCAAATTGAATCTTCGCGAGATCGAGCGCCGCCTTCGCCTGGGCAACGCTCGCCTGGGCCGAGTCCAGTTGAGCTTTGTAGGGACGAGGGTCGATGACGAAGAGCAGTTGGCCTTTCTTCAGGTTTTCGCCATCTTGAAAGTGGCGTTCGACGATACGTCCGCCGACCTGCGGCGTGACGGTAACTGACTCGAAGGCCACGTTTCTGCCGATTTCATCCAAATACTTGGGGACGTCCTGCGCAGTGGCCTTGACCACAGTTACGAGCGGTGCAGTCATGGCCGGCGCCGCTGCTTGAACATTGCTTCGACCGCAACCTGCTGTCGCCAACAGCAACGCTGCAGCAACTCCAAGCCGTCCATACTGAAGATTTAAAGTAGGGTTCACCGTCATGTTCATGGCCATCCTTATCTGAAAGGGTTCTATTTATGCCGAAGTGGCTAAACGCGGTGCAACCAGCAATTCAAGTAAAGAACTGGATCGCCCTTGGAATGTCGCGGTTTCTGGGTTAGAGATTGGCAGTTGCTGGTCGTGCAATTCCACTGCGTTTCCAATTTGCTGCAGAGCTCGAGCGCGCGCGGCGATCACGTCCCGCCGTGCACAGCCCAGCAGAAGAGAAGTGTCGTGATCAGAATAGTGTTCAAGCACCGTCAGTACGTACACAAAGCGCTCGAACGGTTCGAGTCCTAGAACCGCACGAAGCTCCATCGG
>DASRWO010000375.1:0-2721 GCA_035654555.1 Candidatus Deferrimicrobiaceae bacterium
ATTGCCCTGGCGCCAGTTGATGTCCGTTTACTGTCACGGGTTCAAACACTTCAAATGAACCCTTGTTGGCTTTGTTTGCTGCGAATGCGCTGGTAGCGAGCAGCAGGGCCAGAGCAGGCAATACGCTCTTGGAGATCCTTGATAGTTTCATGGATTTTATTTCCTTTTTCCTTCCCGAACGTCGGGACTGGTTTTTAGTTCTTCCACTCAGACTCCAAATCCAGAACAAAAGTTACAGGCGGGGCCGTGTTTCGCGCTCTCTCCGGAACCTGGTTGGCTCTTTTTTGGCTCGTGTCACTGCATCGGTTTCACAAACTGAAACCGCAACGCGCCCACCATCATGTGCTCCGCCGCTAGCGACAGACATCGTGCAAAAGTGTGAGCCTGAAACTGCCGCGAGTTACGGAATTCATCGCTTGAGCCGGCCGTAACTTTGTCTTGCCAACGGCATCAAGAGGTAAACGGTGGCAATTATTCAAGGAACGACCACAGGCGAAGAAAGAATGGACAGGCTCTCAAGTAGATCAACACAGACTGGAGCTGTGAAGATTGTCAGCCGCCCACACGTTGGCCGGCTTGGTTTCGTAGTCAGCGGGTTTTTGCATGATTGAGGATCTGGCTCAAGCGTCGCCAGCCGATCCGCAGCTCCTTAGGGAGGCGGATCTGATTGCGCGGATCATCGCAGGTGAACGGGAACTGTTCTACGATTTGATAAAACCATGCGAGCGGGCAGTCTTCCTGACCGCTTACTCGGTTCTGAAGAGCGAAGCGGATGCGGAAGAGGTAGTGCAGGAAGCAGCCCTTAAGGCATACAAGGCTCTTGGCAGCTTCCGTGGAGAATCGAAGTTCAGTACTTGGCTGGTTAAGATCACGTTGAACGAAGCGCGAATGAGACTCCGCCGCTCACGTTCGGAGTCCGAGGTTTCGCTTCACGATTTTATGGACGATGCCGACGGCGATTTCACCCCGGCAGTTCTGACCGACTGGCGCGAGATTCCTTCAGAAGCTCTTGACCGGAAGGAACTGCGGGAGATCCTGCAGCGAGCCCTGGATGAGTTGCCAGAAAAATACCGCGAGGTATTGATTTCGCGTGACGTGCGTGAGATGAATATAGCGGAGACCGCGCAATTGCTAGGGATCAGCGAAGGGATGGTCAAGACGAGGCTGTTCCGGGCTCGTCTATTGATGCAGAAAATTGTAGCGCCTGAGTTACAAGCGCAAGTTAAGAAGAACAGGAAAGGGTAGTTATGGAGCTCGATTGCAAACACGTGTGGCGCGAAATCTCCAATTACATCGACGGAGATCTCGATCCCTCCGTGCGTGCCAGCATGGAAAAACATCTGGCCCACTGTCGTCATTGCGCAGCTATTTTGGACTCGACTCACAACATCGTTTACCTGATCGCGGATGAGCGCACCTTTACTTTGCCGGCCGGTTTCAGTGAGCGGTTGCGTGCGAGACTTGAAAACGAACTTGAGAAGTCGCAGCCAGCTAGCCGCTAACAACGTCTACAGTTCGTGGTGGAGAAGGGGATGCGCGAGAAGCTCTCCTGCGATCAGAAGTAGCGTAATGATGGAGGCACTGAGCTGGATCCATTTCTCCCAGCGTTCCTTTCGGGTAAGCGGACGCATTCGCCAGCGAGCAGAGGGGTTCCCGCGAAGTCGTTCTGCATTCCATAAAAGCACAAGGTTAACCGACGCACCGAGCCCGGCGAGAGCCAGCATCGGAATCCGGAACCTGTTAGCGTGTAAGCCCGTCGCTGGTCCGGCTGCAGTTGCGGCAACAAGGGACGAGAACCCGAGAAGAGTGCCAATGCCGCTGAAGAATACGGCTAGAGCGCAGACGCCCTGGATTATCGCCAGACCTAACGACCCCACCGTGAGAAATCGCTGAGTCTCCCACAAGCGGAATGGAGAGCTTTTGCTGATTCGACGCGGTTCAAGTTCTCGAGTTTCGGTCCCATCCACAGTTGAGCCTCCAGGGAGAAAAAGGAAATGTTCCTCCATGAGATGCACGGTTCGATGTTAAGTTTCATTAGGCCAGTTGAGAATTATAGGTTGAAGGTTCAAGGCAAGCTGCTTATCGCAGTGGCACAACTACGAAATAAATCTCCAACTCGTTCTTGACCTTGACCACGCCGCCCGCGACGCTAACCGGATTCATACCAAAATCAGTTTGTTTAATCTTTGCATATCCAGTGTAAGCTCCATCTCCAATCCGCATATCCGCCTGGATCGGTTTGGTCTAACCGTGGAGTGTCAAATCACCGAAGACAATCCAATGATCGGCTCCCAGTCTTTTGGATCTTCACGGAGTGAAAGCTGATGAGCGGATAGGTTTCACTCTCCAAGACTTGTGTATGCATGGTGTGCTGGACTTCCGCTTGCTGCTCCGGACTCAATTTGTCGTCTTGCATAAGCGCCAGCCTGCGAGCGTCAACGGCAAAGGATACTGGGGGGGGAATCGCTGTCATTGAAGGTACCTTCGGCAAATCGCGCGGTCACCCAATGATCGTGACCAGCGACGGAGAATAGACCTGCCTTCCCCACGTGAATCTTCAATGTGCTGTGTTCGGTATCGATTCTTCGATCAGCCCCAATCGACGAGGCTGACTCACCAATGAGAAACCCCGTCAAGCGGGAATGTTCCGGCAAGCCGAGGGTCTGGCGTGAGCCGATTTTTCGGAGCCAGCTCCGTCGCCTCGGCCCTGGATCTTCCCCT
>DASRWO010000376.1:0-9207 GCA_035654555.1 Candidatus Deferrimicrobiaceae bacterium
CGAAGGCCATGCGTCGTTGCGGGCAATACGCGGATGGATTAATCACCGACCCGAAGACATGGAAGGAACATAAATCCGAATTTCAAAAAGGGGCGACGGATGCCGACAAGGGTCCCGCACGAATGCCGGTTTTCGTTGAGCGATATGTGGTGGTCGGGGATGATAAGGAGAAGGCCGAGGCGGCGGAGATGTGGCGTTTCGGCCCCGAGGCCTGGAAGCCTTACTTTAATATTCGCGATCCTAAAACCATTGAGGAGCGTGCCAAGGCTGAAGTTCCACTAGAAAAAGTGGTAGAAGGATGGCCGGTTAGCACCGACCCGGAAGTTCACCTGAAAGTTCTCTCCGAATTGTTCGCGAGTGGAGCAACGGGTGTGCATATCCATTCCGGCCAACATGATCAAAAGCGGGTCATCGACTTCTATGGCAAGGAAGTCTTGCCTCGTTTGCGGAAGACCACGGCGAAGGCTGCGTGAGGCTGATGAAAACCCCTGAGTCAAAAGCGTCTAAACCTCAAAACCCCGCCATTCTGTTCGACCTCGATGGCACACTGATCGATACAGCGTATGAACATGTGCTTGCATGGTCTTCGGCATTAAGAAGTGCAGGCATGGTGATACCGAGCTGGAAAATTCATCGCCGCATCGGGATGAGCGGAAGGTCGCTCATTCAGCAATTACTTCGCGAGCATCCTTCCCAGTTCCGCAAAATCGACGTAAAACAACTTGAGAAAAAACACGATGCCGAATTTACAAAGGCGCTGAACCGCCTCCAGCCCCTTCCGGGAGCGGAGAAATTATTACACGCACTGACGCGATTCCATGTGCCCTGGGCAATCGCGACCACAGGCAACCGGAAGCAAACAAGAAGGCTGCTGCGGCTGATGCACTTGCCTTCAAAAATAGTTTTTGTGACCGGCGATGACGTGGCCAAAGCCAAGCCCTCTCCTGACGTATTCATCGCGGCGGCCGACGAATTGAAGGTGCCGATCGACCAGTGCATTGTGGTCGGCGACAGCGTGTGGGACATGCTCGCCGGCGGTCGAAGAAGAGCTCTCTGCATCGGTCTGTTGTCGGGTGGATATAGCAAGGAAGAATTGGAACAATCGGGCGCTTTTCGAGTCTATTCCGATCCCGCAGCCATGTTGGAGCACATCGAAGATCTTGGAATAGGCTAAATTTCAGTCTCGACGGCCCTTTTCCATCTCGAGGCTACACAGAGTTTCATGCCAGGTGTCATTTATATCGGATGTGCAGGTTGGAATATTCCTCGCCAGAGCTTTCCTCATTTCGAAGGAACCCACCTTGAGCGTTACTCTCGAACTTTCAACTGTTGCGAAATTAACTCTTCTTTTTATCGCCCACACCGGTATTCCACGTGGGAACGATGGTCCGCATCCGTACCGAAAGGGTTTCGATTTTCAGTTAAAGTTCCGCGGACGATTACTCATGACGTCGAACTGAACTGCAAGCCGGAAGACCTGGCCGCATTTCTTAAACAAGTCAGCTTCTTAGGGCAAAAACTCGGTCCGCTTCTAGTGCAACTGCCGCCCCGCAGTGCCTTCAATTATGTGATCGCAAAGCGTTTCTTCGCACTGTTTCGCGAACGGCATGATGGAGATATCGTGCTGGAAGCACGCCACGGAAGTTGGTTTGACACGGCAGCAGATGATCTGCTGAAGAAATTCACGATTGCTGGCGTCGCAGCCGATCCGGCATGTGTTCCCCTCGCCGGCGGACCTACTGGGCATGGACAGGTATCCTACTTTCGCCTCCATGGTGCCCCGCGACGCTACTACTCTTCCTATCCAATGAGTTTTCTTAAGGCAATCGCGTGGCGCATGGTAGAGCTCGCCAAAAAGGCGCAGGTCTGGTGCATCTTCGATAACACAGCCGCCGGATTCGCAGCGTTAAATGCCCTGGAATTGACTGAATATATTGCAGAGGCAGAAGCTGCCAGGCCGGAAGAACTCTCATTGCCGCAAATGGTCAATCGGGTAAACCGCCTGTGATGTAAACGGCCCCATCGGGTCGTCAATTGGACGTGACGGCCACTCGACGGCGGGAACCCGCCGGCAACGGTTTGGGAGCTAATCAGACGTCTCTCTGATGCCTTCGATATCTATTCGATCCCGGAAGATCAGGATTAAAGAATATTCGTAGCGGCGACGCGTTTTCGCGCGCCGAGACAGTCCGGCTTCTTCGAGCGCCTCCGGCTTGCCAAGTACCCAGCCGCACCGGCATCGGTTTCTCGCGATGCTCCAACCACGCTCCCGTAGACCCCAAATGCGACTTTCAGCCAAGTGAAATCATCATCCATTGTAGGATAAAATTTTTGGTAACAACGGGTTCGGACTGCCAGACACAACATGGCTAGTGATGCTTACATTCAGCAGCGCAATGACGGGCGACGGTATGAAGCTGTGCTTCGCCTGAGCGAAGCTCTTTCGGTGTGCACAGAACCGGAGGAGTTGACGAAGATCCTCTCGGAGCAGTTGCGCGAATTCCTCGACTTCCTGCGGTTCTACATCGTTGTGTACAAGGAGAAATCCTCGGAGGTCGAATGGGCGGTAGTGGGGCGAGAGAAGAGCCTGATGGCCGTGTATGCGGATGTGCCTGTTGAACAGCGACCATCATGGCAGGCCTACGCCACGCAGGAACCGTTCCACATTCGTGACTGGGACGCCGATGAAAAAGTCCCGGCGCGCCTCAAGCAAGGGATTGTTGCGCAAGGGCTTGACCAAGGCCCGCTGGTTTTTGTTCCCCTAACTACCCCGCAGCGGCGGCTGGGTGCCTTGGGCATCTCCGGCTCCGCTGGAACTGTTTACACCACTGACGACGTTAGTTTTTTACGGCTGATTGGCCGTGTAGTCGCATTCGCGATTGATGACAATTTTAATCTCAGAGAATTACAACGCCAAAATGAGCGACTGCAACGCAGTGAGCGAGAGCTGCGCGAAGTTATTGAAACCATTCCGTCCATGGCATGGTCGACGGCAGAAGATGGTACGGCTGAATTCTTCAACGGACGTTGGTTGGCTTACGCTGGCCTCACGGCGGATCAAGCCAAGGGTTGGGGCTGGACAGTTGCGGTTCATCCGGATGATCTGAAGGTGCTGATGGATTACTGGCGAACCATTATGGCGTCAGGCCAATCAGGTGAAATCGAAGCACGCTTGCGCCGTTTCGACGGAGTATATCGCTGGTTTCTGTTCCGCGCGACTCCGTCGCTGGACGACAATGCAAGGGTTGTCAAATGGTACGGAACCAATACCGACATCGAGCAACGCAAAAGAGCAGAGGGTGCTCTCAGGCGTAGTGAAGCTTACTTGGCCGAAGCTCAGAGAGTGACGCACACTGGCAGTTGCGCCGTTGATGGCGCCAGCCGCGGGATCCTGTACTGGTCTGAGGAAATGTTCCGACTTTACGGCTTTGAACCACAACACGGCTTACCCACGTGGGACCAATGGATGCAGCGAATACACCCAGAAGACCATGAGAAGTTCAGGACGGCAGGCGATAAAACATTTCTCCAGAAAGTCCATTGCGACGTCGAGTTCAGAATCGTGAGACCCGATGGAACCGTCAGAAACATTCATGCCATCGGCCATCCGGTTTTGAATGCCAATGGAGAGCTTGTTCAAGTGGTCGGCACGATGGTCGATATTACGGAGCCCAAGCGCACTGAAGAATCCCTGCGCCGTAGCGAGAGTTATCTTGCGCAAGCGCAGCGACTGGCACATATAGGGAGTTGGGCATGGGACATTCCTCGTAGGGAAGCGCTCTATATATCGGACGAATGGTATCGCATATACGGCTTCGATCCCAAAGACGGCATGCCTGGCTGGGAACAACGGCTACAGTTGGTTCATCCAGAAGACCGCGTCAGATTTCAGGCAACAATCGATCGAGCAATCGCCGAGAAATCCGATTATGACGTGGAGTTCCGAATTCTGCGCCCGCACTCGCCAGGGAGATACATTCATTCCGTCGGCCACCCGGTTTTGGGCTCGTCAAGGGAATTATTGCAATTCGTGGGCGTTTCGATGGACGTCACCGAGCGCAAGCAGGCCGAGGAAGAGCACGAGAGATTACGACAAGAACTGGCGGATCTCGCACACCTGAACCGCGTGAGCACTATGGGAGAACTTACTGCCTCGTTGGCTCACGAGATCAAGCAGCCGATTGGGGCGGCGGTAACCAACGCGGACGCGTGTGTGCGATTACTTGATCGCGATCAACCCGATATCCCCGAGGCGCGAGAAGCGGCATTGGAAATGGCGAGAGACGCCAGGCGTGCGGCCGACATCATCGACCGCGTCCGCTCGTTGTACCAAAAGGGCTCTTCACAACTGGACACTGTCGACATAAACGAAGTCATTGGCGAGATGGTGATCATGTTGCAGAACGAAGCGAAGCGGCATTCGGTTACGATACGCACCGATCTCGCCAAAGAGCTCCCCCTGGTGATGGCAGATCGAGTGCAATTGCAGCAGGTGTTGCTGAATCTCATGCTCAATGGCATTGAGGCGATCCGGGAGGCGAGCGGTGAGCTCAGCATCAAGTCGCAGTTGGCCCACGATGCTCAACTGCTGATCTCGGTTAGCGACACGGGAGTGGGACTGCCCACTGAGGACGCGGGCCAGATTTTCGATCCATTCTTCACCACGAAAGACAAAGGTACAGGCCTAGGACTGGCAATTACTCGTTCCATCGTCGCGTCGCATGGTGGCCGGATCTGGGCCACCGCGAACTCGGGACGAGGGTCAACGTTTCACTTTACTCTTCCCCGTGCAGTGGCAGTAGCCGCATGACCTTTCCCGATAGTCCCACCGTGTTCATTGTCGATGACGATGGCCGAATGCGAGCAGCTATGGAGCGTCTGTTGAAGACGGTGGGGTTGCACTCGGAGTCGTTTGCCACGCCACAAGACTTTCTGCGACGGAAGCTCCCAGACGCTCCCACTTGCCTCATATTGGATATACGCCTTCCCGGAATGAGTGGCCTGGAGGTCCAAAGCAAACTAAACGAGACAGGAGCTCAAATTCCCATTATTTTCATCACCAGCCATGGGGATATTCCGATGACTGTCAAAGCAATAAAGTCTGGCGCGGTGGAGTTTCTGACAAAGCCTTTCCGCGATCAGGACCTGATCGATGCGATTCAGCAAGCGCTGAAGAGCAATGCTGAGGCGCGGCAACAACAGAGCCAGCTTGCGGAATTGCAAGAGCGCTACGCGAAATTGACGGCGCGCGAGCGCGAGGTCATGCGTCTTATTGTTTCCGGAATGCTTACGAAGCAGATTGCCTCGACACTTGGTACCACCGAAATCACGGTGACCGTGCAGCGTGGGCAAGTAATGCGCAAGATGCAGGCCAATTCACCGGCTGAGCTGGGAAGAATGGCGGAAAGGCTCAAGCTTCCGACAGCCCCCTAGTCCGTGCCGCCGGGCGAGACCCTACCCGCCCCGCGGAAACGATCACGAAGTCCGTTATACATACCCATCGGCGCCCTTATTAAAACCAATAATTGCTTTCCGGGGAGCGCGGATCCATCCTGTACCTGTATGGCTAGGAAGAAAGAAAATAAAATGGTTGCCGTTATCGAAGACGACGAATCGTATCGACGCGCCATACAGCGCTTGATGAAATCGGCAGGTTTTTCGGTGCAGTCGTTTGGCTCCGCCGAGGATTTCTTGAACTCTGGCCGCCAACACGAAACTGGGTGTCTGATCACCGACATCCGCATGCCAGGGATGTCTGGGCTGGAGCTGCAGGCTAAGTTGAATGCTGATCACTGCCCGATTCCGACCATTTTTATTACTGCACACGGGGAGGAAGACATGCGATTGCAGGCAATGCGCGGCGGAGCAGTGAAATTTATGGTGAAGCCTTTTGATGGCGCAATTCTACTTGAGAGCGTTCGAGTGGCCTTGGAAGGCTGATCCCAAGTCCGCTATTCTTTCCTGGGAGGTAGTTGTGGGCACGTTTGAGAGACTACGGTCTAACGAACAGGACGACAGAGATCGACAATTTGATCATATTGTCGGCAACAGCCCCGCCCTCGAATCAGTTCTCTTGGAAGTGCGGCGGGTAGCGCCTACTGATTCCACTGTGCTGGTTCTGGGAGAAACCGGAACGGGGAAGGAATTAATCGCCCATGCCATTCACAACCTGAGCGCACGCTGTGGACGCCCCTTCGTAAAGCTTAACTGCGCTGCCATCCCCTTCGATCTTTTGGAGAGTGAGTTGTTTGGGCACGAGAAGGGTGCCTTTACGGGCGCCATCTCACAAAAGGTTGGCCGTTTCGAAATGGCTGACACTGGCACTCTATTCCTGGACGAAATTGGGGACTTGCCACTGGCGGTGCAGCCGAAACTCCTGCGCGTTTTGCAGGAACAGGAGTTCGAGCGCCTGGGCAGCGGCCGCACACATCACATCAACGTGCGTCTGGTTGCCGCCACCCATCGCGATCTGGCGAAGATGGTTGCACGTAATGAATTCCGCAGTGATCTTTATTACCGGCTGAACGTTTTCCCGGTCGCGGTTCCACCGTTGCGGGAGCGCAGGGAAGACATACGCCAGTTGGTTCTTCATTTTGCCGAGGTATTTGCCCGGCGCATGGGGAAGCACATTGAACAGATACCGGAGAGTACGATGAATGCATTCGTTGCATACCCTTGGCCCGGCAATATACGGGAGCTTCAAAACTTCATTGAGCGGGCTGTAATCCGATCTGACGACGGCGTGCTGCCCAATCCTCTGCCTCCATCACAGACGAATACAATGTTCCCGGTTGCGCAACCGGGAACATTTCGCGAACGTGAAGCGGCTGTGATCTTGGAGGCGTTGCGAGCGGTCGGAGGAATGATAGGGGGACCGCGAGGAGCAGCCGTCAGGCTAGGACTTAAGCGCACAACATTAGTCTCCAAGATGAAGAGGCTCGGGATCTACCGACCGCGCCGTCAAAGAGACATGGACGAGTTCAACGGCGCTCCCGAGAGCGAGGCGTTGTTGAGCTGGAAGGTGACAATGATGGATTTTGGGAAGCAATGACTTGCTGGGCTTCATTGGACTGAAGGCCGGGCACGCAGCTTACAGGGGTCGGGTAGGGTCGCTCTAAGCCCGCGGTCGAAATAAACTTGACTCCGCTCTTCATGTGACTTTTCCTTTCTCAGCGACAGGGTCACTCTTGGCTTGCATCGATTTCACCAGGTCGGCCGCAGAAGCACCCTCAAGCGAGAGACCGTAGCCCACTTCTCTTACAATTCGCTCCTTCAATGGTTGGATGAAGTGCACTCGCGTGTTTCGGCGGGTTACTTCGGGAGCCTTCAAGTACAGTTCTGCCAATTCTCGCGCCCGACTGAGCGCCTTGCCGTTCGGCACAACTTCGGCAACCACTCCCCATTCTTGTGCAGTACGCGCCGGCAGCGGCTGTGGGTTCAGCAGGAAGGCCTCGGCTCGCCCTGCTCCAGCGCGATAACTCCATGTGGTAAAGATTCCGTCACCGGGCGCAACGCCCGCCGCGAAATGCGCCACATCCTGAAAGGTCGCACCCTCGGCGGCTACAATGACACTGGCAAGCAGCGCGTAATCGGAGTGCACATGCGCGCGTCCCTCGATTGCCGCGATGACCGGCACACGTATGTTGGCTATGTTTTCCAAAACCTGAACGCCTTCGTCGTGAATCTGGCTCCAAACGTCGGGATCGCCAGGGTTGCCCCAGGATGACCACTCGACCTCAGTAATGAACTCCCCGCCGGCGCCCGTCAGGATCACAATCTTGTTCGCTCGATCCTGCGAAATCCGGTAAAAGGCCTCGACAAATTCCGTATGAGTTTGTGCGGTCATAACGCACGGCCCGCCGTTGGTGTGGAGTTCAACAATCAACACTCCGTTGGCGTCTCGCGTCAGCTTCACGTTGTGATAGGCAGTGAAGTAGTCAGTTTGAAATGTTTGCATAGCATACTCCTCCCTTATTTATTCGTTGGATCGAATCGTCGTCGCGTTTGCCAATCGGCTATGGCGCAATCAAATAGTTAGCTTCCTCAACTCGCTGACAGTCTCGGAAGGTTCAGTACGAATCGTGTAATCCGCGTTCACGTCGGCTGAACGGATTATGCTCTGCTGGTCGATCACGTACCGGGCCGGTATCGGCAACCGATATTCCGGTTCGTCGTTGAATCTGTCCAAAGTGCTTCCAAATGACTTGTAAAGCTCGCGCAGGTAATCTGGCAGTGTGAACACGAGCCGGAACTGCTCTGCCGTCTTCAAATGAAGATCGGTCAAAATGTCATAGGTCAGGTTGAGTTTTTTGTGAAGAGCGCGGGTGTACCTTTCGAGTTCTGGAGTGACCACAACGATCTGCCCTCCGAGCTCCCTGACTTGTGAATGGATCTGCTGTAGAGCCTCCAGCTCCATATTGCAATAGGGTCACGAATGACCTCGGAAGAAGCTGACCACCAACGGCCCTCGGGTCAACAGTTCTGCCGAGGGCACCTCGACGTGATCCTGATTAAACAAGGTGAAGCTCGGGGCCCGGTCACCCACTTTCAACGCCCGATCTTCAATGCCAGAAGCTTTAAGCTCCGCGGTCGCTCGATGCATCTTCTCGATCGCCTCGTGGGGCGCGTTGTACGGCGGAGCTCCCGACTCAAACGCCTTCTTAAAGTCGTCCAGCCGTAGCTGAAGATCTGCCATCGTCTTCCTCCCTTTCTCCGTGCCTTTTGTTTAGCTGAGATGCTGCGCAATTTCCCAGCTGCCGGGCAGTTCGACAGCGCCATTAATGTGGACGTTCACCACAACGGGGCCGTCTGCGACCGCCAGGGCCTTATCGATCTCGCCAAAGTCATCCGGCCGCCTCACATCGAAGCCCTTCGCTCCGAAGCCAACTGCTAACCTTGTGAGGTCAGGCTCCGGTATGTCTGCGTAGCGTGGATTGAGTTTCTTGTGGACCAGGTCATGTTTTTCCTGCCCGACAGCGTTGTCGTTGAACACAGACACCGTCAGCGGCAGGTTGAAGCGTACCGCCGTGTGAAAGTCCGCCAGGCCCATCATGAACGAAAAATCGCCAGCCATAAGCGTCACTCTCTTGCCGGGACGCGCAAAGCACGCGCCCAGCGCGATTCCCAGTCCTTGCCCGATCGCTCCAAAATCCCAAAGCACTGCCCAGTTCTCGGCACGAGGGACGCTGAACGTGTCCTTGAAGACCA
>DASRWO010000377.1:0-6248 GCA_035654555.1 Candidatus Deferrimicrobiaceae bacterium
ACTTCTGGAGACCAGCGTTTATCTTCACGACGAAGCTCGTGGAGAAATGGTAATGGGCGGGGTACACGGCTGTTCCTTGCACAGCAAGGGTTTTCGGCTGAAGGTCGGCAAAGAAGGCATGGTGGGCTATGTCGCCTCGACCGGACAGATGCGTTATGCCCCCGATGTGCACAAGGATGAGTATTACGTAGCATGCGAGCAAACAACCCACTCGGAAGTGGCCATTCCGCTTCGCGTTGGCGAGCGCTTGGTAGGAGTGTTCACCGCTTCTCACCCTGACCTGGACGCATTCTCGCGGCAGCACCTTAGAATTCTTCAAGGCCTGTGCGATCACATGGCAGTCGCGATCTACAACGCCCGCCGCTTCCAGTCGGAACGTGCCGAGCGCGAAGCGATGAGCGAGGATGCACAGGAAGCTCGCGTCATGCAGCAAGCGCTGCTGCCGAAGGCATCCCCTTATATTCCTGGTTTTGCCATTTCCGGTCTCAGCATTCCCGCCCGCGCCGTCGGCGGAGATTGGTACGACTTTATCCCCTTTCCCGATGGCCGTTGGGGATTGGTGCTGGCCGATGTCTCCGGAAAAGGCACCGCCGCCGCACTGCTGATGTCGGCTACGCGGGGCATGCTGCGGTCTCTGGCGGAAGCTTGTTGCACTCCTGCCGAGGTGCTGACTAAGTTGAATGGCTTGCTGGTGGAAGATTTTCCCGCGGGTAAGTTTGTCACTCTAGTCTATGCGGTGTTGGAGCCTGCCTCCCGTAGCATCACATTCTCGAGCGCAGGACACTTGCATCCACTTCTGGTCGATGCTAGCGGAGCCCGTTTTCTCGACACCGAGCGCGGGCTGCCGCTGGGCTTGAGCTGCGGTGACTATTCGGAAACCAGCGTTGCGCTCTCTCCCGGTTCACGGCTCGTCTTCTATAGCGACGGCATCAGCGAAGCAGTCAACGATGCGGAAGAAGAATATGGGCTGAAACGTCTCGCTCAGCATGTCTCCGCTCCCGGCGCTTCCGCAATCAGCGTTCTCGATGATGTCCGTGCCTTCACCAAGGGCGTCGCACTTCGCGATGACGCCACCGTGGTATTCGTTGGGACGGGGGCTTAAGGGCGGCGATTCATTTGTTTGGCCGAGCCCTGCCTGGACGGAGCGGTTCAGCAGTTTTTCCGCCGGCTTATCGGAACCTTGCCCGATGTTCCTTAAGAATGCAGCGGTCCATTACTACGAAGATTCCTGCCGCGCGTGCCTTTTCCGCAGCCTTCTCCTCAATCACATCTTCCTGCATCCAGACCGCCGGCACTTTTAGCCGGATCGCCTGCTCGACGATTCCTTCGACAAACTCGGGACGCCGGAAGATATTCACGATGTCGATCTTTTCTGGCACATCTGACAGCAAAGCATAAGCCTTCTCGCCCAAGGACGACTCAATCTTAGGATTCACGGGAATGATGCGATATCCATGGCTCTGCATGTAGGCCGAAACACCGTGACTGGGGCGCATTGGATCGTTGGACAGTCCGACCACAGCGATGGTTCTCGCGCTTTTCAGCAGCGCAGCCACCTGATCGAACTGAGGAAGAGAAGCCATGCCTTCCTACTTTTTGTTCGCCGCGTCCAGCTTCTGCTTGTACATCTTCAGTGCCAGTTTGCGCACGGTTTCAGAAACTTCCTTGTTGGCAGAGATATTCTTCAAATCCACCGTCAGCAGATGTTTCATCAGTCCTAGACCAAGGTCAAGAGGAGTACGGGGGTTCGAAACGAGATTCCGTACGACGATGTAATCCTTCATGAAGCGGCGCTTCAACGGAATCTGCCGCAAGACCGCTTCGAGCACATTCTTCTGCAGCGCAAACTTTTCCACTTCTCCGTCGGAAAGTTTCGGCGCCTCGAGCACTGCCAGCGCCACCACCTTGGTGCCGTCGCGAATCAGAAGAGAACGCTCCTCTTTATTTCCTTTAAGGGCTAACTGGATGCGACCCTTCACGTCGAGGCGGCTGATCTTCTGCATCGAGTTGTCCCGCTTGGCAGGGATGGGCGGACCTGTGCGGGCTGCCGCGGTCGCAACGCCGGGCTTCGCGGCCGCTGCCGAAGTTATCGCTGCGGCCGCTGGAGCTGCCTCCGGCTTCAGCGCAATCTCCTGCACTGCCGACACTGGAAAATAATCGGCGCCCAGCAGGTCCATGATTCCGCCGACCGGCTGAAATGGCTTCCCTTCCTCCGCAACAATTTCCGCGGCGTGTTCGGTGAGATAGGCAGAAATAGCTTCTTCCGGAACATCGCCCGGATCTTCCTCAGCCGTCGCCGCCGTCTCTACTGCAGCGGGCGCAGCGGCCGAATCAGGCGCTGGCGTACCCGGACTCTCCGCGGTTGTATCAGGATTTGCACCGATATTGCCGCCCAACAAGTCAGCAATCGTCGAAGCCTCATTCGGCTTTACATAAGGGTTCGATCGAAGCGACTGCAAAATGGTCGTTGCCTTCCGTACGCGCGCACTCTGCAACATAGCGGCGATATTTTCCGGAGAGGCAGAGATGGCAAACTTAACCAGTTCGCTTTCTGCCACTGACGGGTTCTCCAGCAACGCCGGAAGCAGCTTCGGACGCAGATTCTCTGGTGAGACCAGGTAGTCGAGCACGTCACGCGCCGTTTGTGGATTGGACGCCGCGGCCAGCGACGCGGTTTCGTCCCAGCCCGCCAGAGTCATACGGGCAAGATCGCCGAACACCTTATTGTGCCGGGCGAGATAAACCAGAATTTCAAGATTTTCATCGGGCGGCACAGACAGCGCGCCCCGCGCCGCGAACTGCATCATGTTCGATGGCAGCTTCGACGCGCGAATTTGATCGATCGTTCGACTCATTCCTTCACCTCTTCGACCAATGCGGAGGTCTCCGACTTCGCCAGCGTTTCAAGCTCCACCGCCGCCCGCGCCAATTCGCGAATCAGGCGGTTTGGCTTGCCACGTTTAAATTCCCGCACCAAAGCCCGATAGTACCAAAGGGTGCCAGCGCGCCCGCCATTGAAGCGTGCCCAGATTGATTCCCCAACTTCTCGATAGTCGGAAAGAATGGAGCGCACGTTGTTCAGTTTGTCCGCCGCGGAAACCAGCCTGGTCTCCGCATCGGCGTCCTTCAGATGACGGATATAAGTTTCCTTGCGCTCGCGCCATGGCGGCTTCGGATCGACGTCAGAATCGGTGCACCCCTCCACAATCTTCGCTACGCGGGTGCCGAAACGCCTCTTTACTTCTCGCAGCATCGGCGCGCCGCCGCAATCTTCCACCACATCGTGCAGAAATGCTGCGATGGCCATATCTTCATCGCCGCCAAATTCCAGCGTCAACGAAGCGACTCCCATCAAATGCGCGATATAGGGCGTGGTCGAGGCCTTACGTACTTGCCCCGCATGTTTCTCCGCCGCAAAAAGAAATGCTCTCAAAAACCGCGGACCGAGCTTGATTGCGTTGCCTCGCTTCCCGCCCACTATTTCTCCTGTTTCTCGCCACGCCGCGCCAGCAAATAAGCCCGGATGAACGGCTGTAGATCTCCATCCAGCACGCGATCGACGTCCCCGACCTCAGTTTTTGTCCGGTGATCCTTGATCATGCGGTAAGGCTGCAACACATACGAGCGAATCTGCGATCCGAAATCGTTGTCGAGTTTCGAATCCTCGATCTTCTTCGTGGCCGCGCGCTTCTTCTCCATCTCGAACTCGTAAAGCTTCGAGCGCAGCATGCTCATCGCGCGCTCGCGATTCTTGTGCTGCGAACGCTCATTCTGGCAATTCGCCACCAGCCCCGTTGCAATGTGAGTTATCCGGACCGCTGAATCCGTGGTATTGACATGCTGACCACCCTTGCCGCTGGAGCGGTAGGTATCGGTGCGGATGTCCTCCGGCTTAATTACAATATCGATACTGTCGTCTATCTCCGGCGAAACGAACACGCTGGCAAACGAGGTATGCCGCCGCTTCGCCTGATCGAATGGTGAAATCCGCACCAGCCGGTGCACGCCAATCTCGCTGGAAAGCAGCCCGAATGCATACTCCCCGTTCACGGCAAACGTCGCCGACTTCAACCCCGCTTCTTCGCCGGGCTGGTAGTCGTAAAGAACAGTTTCGAATCCTTGCCGTTCGGCCCAGCGCAGATACATGCGCAGCAGCATGTCGGCCCAGTCCTGAGACTCGGTTCCGCCTGCCCCGGGATGAATGGTCACGATCGCATTGAGCGCGTCGTTGTCACCGGAAAGCAGGGTTTCGGTCTCGAGCTTGTCTACCAGTTCGCGCAGCGAATCAATCTCCCGGCGCAATTCGGTATCAACCTTCTCGCCTTCTTTCGCCAGATCAAAATAGGCGGCAATGTCGTCACTGCGGCGTGCGAGGTCCGCATCGGTGGCGAGCAGGTGCTCCAGCCGCTTTTTCTCGCGCATCACCTGCTGCGAGCGTTGCGGATTCGACCACAAATTCGGGTCGGCGGACTGCTTCTCAATTTCGGCTAGTTGCGGACGGAGTTTGCCCGCGTCAAAGATACTCCCGGAGCTCGCGCACCTTTTTGCTCAACAACCCGTATTCCTGCTCGAACTCTTGATTCATGAGGATGTTTCTGCTTTCTTCCCAGACTGCATGCGAAGTATGAAGCGCATGAGCAGCGCTGCTGCTGAAATTATCGCACACAGATACGCAAACCAATCTCCGTGCCGAGTGTAGAAGGTGGTTACGGAAGTGAGGGCATAGGGCGCAACCAGTACGCCGCGTTCCTTTCGCGGAAGCCGCGCCACCGTTCTCCCATAAGGATCGATCGACGCCGTGACTCCGGTGTCTGTCGCACTTAAAATCCAGCGGTCATTCTCGATCGCACGCATGCGCGTTTGATTCAAATGTTGCGCGTAGGCCCCGCTATCACCGTACCATCCGTCATTCGAAATGTTTACGAAAACCTGGGCGCCGTTATCCGCAAATTGCCGCACTTCATCCGGGAATACAGATTCATAGCAGATAAAAATTCCCAGCCGCTCGCTTCCAGCTTCCAGGGGCGTTCGCGATTCTCCGGCTTTAAATTCTCCTACTTCTTTCGTTAGACCGCCGGCAAACGCAAACAAACGCGGGAAGGGCAAATATTCTCCGAACGGCACCAGATGCACTTTGTCATAACGGGCGGTCCAATCACCCGCGGGGCTGACCAACGCCGCCGAATTGAAAACTTCCGCAGCGGGTAGGCGGCTTTGCTTGGCCGGCGTACTTCCGATGGCGCCGGTAACTATCCAGCTATGAGCCTCGCGAGCCATCTGGCTCACTGGTTCTCGAAACAACGGATCATTCGCAAAAAAAGGTGCTGGAGATTCCGGCCACACGATCAAGTCCGCTTTACCATGTGCGGATTCGATCGCCCGCGATGAAGACGAACTCGAAGTATCCGCCTTTACGCTAAGATCAGTCAGTTCGCGCAATGTGCGTTCGAAAGTGTCGCGCGTCCAGTTTTCATCCACTGGAATATTCTCCTGGACCAGCAGCGCCGCGCGATCTGCTGGAATCGCGGGAGCATCCACCAGCCTTCCTGCCTGCAGCACGGCCGCGGCAGCCAATGACGCCGCCAGCAAAGTGGACCGCCGCTTTCTCGGCACCAGAAAGGCCGCAGCCACCGCGACGTTTACCAGCATGATCTCGAACGATATTCCGTACACTCCGGTCCATGTGCTGATACGGCTCAGCGAAATATTGTCCACCTGAGCGGTGCCCAGCAAATCCCAAGGAAATCCGGTGACGCGAGTTCGCGCCAACTCCGCGGCAACCCACAAAAAAGGTACGGAAACCAATGCCAGCCGGTTATCTCGCCTCGGTCCTGCCACCAATCCCAACAGGAGCCCAAACAGTCCGTGATAGAGACCGAGATAAAGGCAGAAGAGAAACAGCGCCAGCGCAGCCGCCGGTACGCTCAGCCCGCCATGCTCGTGCATGGTGTTGTAGATCCAGTAACAGGTGCCTGCGTACCAGAGAATGCCGGAGATGTAGGCCAGCAAAAACGCCTGTCCTGGCGTCGCAGCCTGAAGGTGAACCGAGCCATCTATCTCGAGTGCACCCGCTGGCCGCGCCCGCAGCAAAGCTACGATCAGCGGCGCGAAAGCCACCCACGATAAAACATAAAGTCCAGGCAGTGGAAAAATGAGGATTTGCAACAAGGACGACAGACCAACCAATAACCACGCGCTGTAATGAATTTGCCTCACCGGCAAGAATAACAAAACACCTTAGCGCTGAA
>DASRWO010000378.1:0-16470 GCA_035654555.1 Candidatus Deferrimicrobiaceae bacterium
ATCGGGATCGAATCAGATCCACGGCTCTGTGTTTGAATTCTTCCGCAACACCGATCTCGACGCGCGCAGTTATTTCGCCGCTTCCAGAGAACAATTCAATTTGAACCAGTTCGGGGCCGCAGTGGGAGGCCCGATCATCAAAGATAAGACGTTTTTCTTCCTCGACTACCAGGGCAAGCGGCAACGCCACGGAACACCGTATGTAGGTTTGGTACCGACGGCTGCGTATCGGACAGGAGACTACACGCTTGATCCGTACGGAAACCCTAACGCTACGCAACTCAACAATCCGTACACGGCCACTCCGCTGCAGTGCGACGGGGCAGGCAATCCGATTCCGGCGGGCCCCGGTGGAGCTCAGGCTCCTGGCACGAACTGCAACAAAATTCCGTCAAACATGATCGATCCCATCGGCCAGGCAATGATCAATTTCTTCCCGTTGCCGAACACGTCGAATCCCGGCGGAGGATACAACTACGCCGACGTGCCCGTCCGCAGATTGAATGAGGACGAATTCGACGTTCGCCTGGACCACAACTTCTCCAGCAAGGACTCGATGTTTGCCCGGTTCAGTTACGATCAGGCGGAGTCGTTTATTCCCGGTGGCGCGCCCGGTTTTGCCGAACAGAATGCCTTTGCCAGTACGCAAAATATCGACAACCACGGGCGCAACGTTGCCATCTCGGAAACCCACATTTTCTCCGATCGCACCATCAACCAATTCCAGGTCGGTTACAACCGAATTTTCAACTACATTCTGTCCTTCGGCAATGCCACTTGTGAATCCGCCAAGCTGGGTATTCAGGGCGCGGATTTGGGTGCGGCCTGCGATAACCTCACTGGATTGCCCGCAAGCCTCAATCAGTCGACGAATGTTTGCATGAGTTGCGGTCTTACCTCCACCCAGTTGTTCGGCGGTTATTACAACCTTGGAGACCGCGGCTTCGCTCCGTTTCAGGGCGGCACCAACGTTTTCTCTCTATCCGACTCGTGGAACACTACTCGCGGCAACCACTCTCTGAGTATTGGTGGCGGAATACGCGCCAATCAGATGAACGTAGTCACCAACGGCTTCCAGGATGGCTACTTCCTTCTCTTCGGCAGCTATACCAACGACGCTTCCGCTGATCTACTCGTCGGGCAAGTTGGCGGAGCCATTCACGATCAGACGTTCCAGGGCGCAACCACTGGCCGTCGGTGGAAGTTGTTTCGGCCGTATGCTCAGGACGACTGGCGGATTACAAGGAACCTAACTGCCAATATTGGATTAGCCTGGGCCTTTGTCACTCCCATCGTTGAAAACGAAAATCGTCAGGCAAACTTCGACTTTCAATCTGGAAAGTTTCTAATCCCTGGCGTAAATTCAGATCCGCAGATCGGTGTTCAGCTCGACAAGACTGCATTGGAGCCCAGGATTGGCCTCTCCTGGAAGCCCTTCGGGACTGACACAACCGCGATCCGCGCCGGGTACTCCATCTTCCACGATTCTTCGTGGAATCAGGGCGCTCAGGGAACATGGCAGAATCCTCCATTCTATGCGGAGAGCGACAACTTTAGCGGACTTTGCCCGTTTGGAAATACAACTTCTCCCACTCCGCTAAATTGCGGATTGGCCAGAAGTTTCCTTCCCGTGTTTACCGCGCCGCCCAATCCTTACGACTTCCAGGGCACTATCCAGTCGCAAAATCTGAACTTCAAGCAGGGGCGTGTACAGCAATTCAACTTGAATATCGAACATCAATTGCCGGGGAACGTCGTATTGACGGTAGGGTATGCCGGATCGCGAAGCTCGCACATTCTGGTGGACGGCGTGAATCTGAACGTCGCATCCCCTACGGCGTGTTTCGCAACGATCGGCGGCGCTGCCAATCCTCTGTACGATCCCAACTATACCCTGGGTTGCGGAATCGCCAACGTGCCCTGGGGACCGCCAACATTTCCCAATGGCTCTCCAGTCATCGACAACATTACCGATACCGGCTCCGCCCGCTACGACTCATTACAAGTTAAGGCAGAGACGCAGAGCGCCAGGCACGGCATTTACGCTTTACTCTCTTACACCTATGCTCGAACCTTCGATTCGGGCTTCCCCGATGGAGTAGGAACGAGCACGGGAGCGACCTACTGGCCGCTGCCCGGAACACAAAAAGCAGACTGGGCGTTGTCGCAGATCGATCTGAAGAACAATCTGAGCGCCAGCGTAATCTACAATTTGCCTTATGGGAAAGGGAGACGATTCGGCAGCGGCGGGAGCGGTGTAACTGAAACCGTCCTGGGAAATTGGGAAGTGGATGTCATTGAAAAAATCACGTCGGGATTTCCGGTGTTCATTTTCAACAGCTCAGATGCGTCTGGCGTCGGTTTCAATCAGGGCGGCAACAACTACAACCGTCCTGACCAGATTTGCAATCCGAGTTCCGGCCCCAACAATTTACTTGAATGGTTCAACACCAGTTGCTTTACCCCGGCAGCTGCCGGCAAGCTTGGTGATGCCAACCGAACACCGCTGTATGGCCCGGATTTCGTAAACACCGACTTTTCGGCCATAAAGCATTTCATCTTGCCCTACCGGGATGGCTTGAGGCTCGACTTCCGCGCTGAGTTCTTCAATCTGTTTAATCATGCTCAGTTCGGATTACCGGGCGCCGATATCTCCACGGGGTCTACCTTCGGTAAGATCAATAGCTCGGTGAACAATCCACGGGTCATGCAGTTCGCTCTAAAATTGTATTTCTGAGCGATTTTAACCATCGACGGGAAGCTGACGAAGATTTTATTTTAAAGTCTCGCCTCAGTTTCCCGTTCCTTTCTTGCCTACGTCACAGAGGAGACTGCGGACATCGTGACTGAAGAGACGCGCGAACAGAGGGTTCTGATGAAGCACTTAAAATTACAACTTTCAATCCTTTTCCTCTTCTTCCTGATTGCGAGTAGCCTGGGATTCGCCGAGCAACGCCGCAAAGTCATCATCAACCAGGATTGTTCGGGGCCCGGCGGCAGCAATATGCAGACGCTGTTGACCCTGATTCAATCTCCCAAGGTGGAAGTTCTGGGGATCACCGTGGTCAGCGGGAATCAGTGGCGCGACGAAGAGGTAGCGCATACCTTGCGGCTGCTGGAACTCATTGGTCGCACCGATATTCCAGTCGTGCCCGGAGCAGAGTTTCCGCTGGTGCATCGCCGTAAGGAAGCTCAGTTGTGGCAGGCCATGTATGGAAAAGTCGCATTCGCCGGCGCCTGGGACGACCGCTGGTGGCACGAACACGATGTGATTCCCAAACTCCTCGAAGGTGAGCCCACTACAAAACCTTCTGATGAGGATGCTGCTCATTTCCTGATTCGCATGGTCCACAAATATCCGCATGAGGTGACCATCTATGAGGGTGGACCCATGACGAACCTGGCGCTCGCTAATGCAATCGATCCCCATTTTGCTGAACTGGCCGAGGGCTTGGTATTCATGGGCGGAAGCTTAAACCCGCAGACTGATGATCCTGAGTTCATCAGCGACCCGCGTCACGAGTTTAATTTCTGGTTCGATCCCGAGGCCGCGAAGAGCGTGCTGGCAGCTCCGTGGAAGAAGATCATTTGCACGCCGGTCGACATCTCCGTCAAAACTAGGATCACGGATGCCATGGTGGCGGAGATCAAGAAGAGCGATAGTCCCGCCGCGCAATATGTGGTGAAGTTCTTCATGAAGGACCAGGGCGGTTTCTACATGTGGGACGAACTGGCCGCCGCCGCGTGGATTGATCCGACGCTGATCACCAAAGAAGAAACCCGCTATATGAGCGTGGATATCGATCACGGTGCCGGCTACGGAAACACTCTGACGTGGACGGACAAAGATAAACCACAGCTTGGGGAGCGGCTTGTCGAAATTCAGATGGACTTGGATCTGGCCAGGTTCAACCAGATGTTCGTGGACTTGATGAAGGCGCCCACTCCACAAGCCCATTGAGTGTCTTCGTCCCAAAATTTGTAATCATGAAACCGAGTCATCGCAGGATTTGTAGAGTTGCCGCCGCTCTCATCAGCTGTGTTTTGCTCCTGGCCTCCACGGCATCGTCCGATGAATGGCAGGCCAGACACGGACTCGTCTCCGTGACCGGAGTAATGAATCTCACGGAACCGCCGCCTCCGAGCGAAGTATTTTTCTCCGGCCCCGACAACCGTTCTGAAGCTGCCGCATGGCTTGACGGGTTGAAGACGTGGCGCACTGATCGGCGGGTGCGCCTGCGATACAACGGCGCCCAGTATGGACGACCTGATCTCGAATGGACACAACACATCTTTCTGCAGGTGCAGGTTCTGATCTGGGATCGAAGTTTGTACGATCCGGAAAAGGGTGAATACACAGTCGACCGGTTTTTGAATGAGACTGAGCAACGGCTCGGCAAGGTAGATGCTGTCCTCATCTGGCATGTCTATCCAAATCTCGGTATCGATGACCGCAACCAGTTCGATCTTCTGCAGGATCTTCCCGGCGGGTTGCCCGGTCTGCGCCATCTCATCGACCAATTTCACGCTCGTGGCGTGAGAGTCTTCTTTCCCTTTCTTGCCTGGGACACGGGCACGCGAGAGGAAAACAATATCGCGACCGCAATTTCCCAGGAACTAAAAGATGTCGGAGCCGACGGAATTAACTTTGACACTCTGGAGACAGTCCCCGCATCTTTCCGGCAGGATTCCGATGCCATCGGCGCGCCTTTGGCTCTTGAACCGCAATTTCAGCCGCGTGACGAATCCATCGCGTGGTCGAATATCTCCTGGAACGACTGGGTCACGTGGGAAGGCAAACAATATCCATTCATTCCTATGGTCAGCAAGACCAAGTGGTTGGAGCCTCGTCATACCGTCAGTGTGACTGACCGCTTCACCCGCGACAAAACCGACAGCCTGCAACATGCTTTCTTCAACGGGCAGGGATATGCGGTTCTCGAAAATCTCTGGGGTTTTTGGTATGGCATGAATCCTAACGATGCCGAAGCGGTTTTGCGTTTCACTACCATCGAGCGGGCGATGGCAGACAATCTCCGCAGCCCGGATTGGGAGCCTCACGCGCCGACCGTGCAGGATGGAGTTTTCGCGAGCCGGTTTCCCAATCCTTCGAGCACATTGTGGACAATCGTGAACCGCAATGAATACGACGTTGCGGGCCCACAACTGCGAGTGCCTTTCCGTGCCGGCATTCACTTCTATGATTTATGGCATGGGATTGAACTTAAGCCGTCCATCCGCGGAAGCGACGCCATCC
Source organism: Candidatus Deferrimicrobiaceae bacterium (assembly GCA_035654555.1). Taxonomy (GTDB): domain Bacteria; phylum Acidobacteriota; class Terriglobia; order Terriglobales; family Acidobacteriaceae; genus Sulfotelmatobacter. Next base: position 5,258 of record DASRWO010000378.1, read on the forward strand.
TCAGTTTTGAAATAGAAGGCCGAGGTTTTGGCGCGGTCCTCGCTACACAAGAGGATTCGCCTACCGGCCGGCTCAAGGACATTCTGTCCTATATGGCACAGCGTTCGCAGCGTCGCTTATCGAGCTTCTCACGCGTGTGGCAGTCCGTGCCGCAGACCATGGTCGAAATCAAGGCGACAAAACCCGCGCCTGCCACGCCTTCGGGCATGGTCATGATTCCGGGCGGTGACTATAATTTTAAAGTTCACGGAATCGAGATTGAAGGCGGCAACGATCCCGGAGTGGATGTTCAATATCCTTGGGAAAATTCCGCTCGGCGTTACCACGCTCATCCGATGCACGTGTCCAGCTTCTATATCGATCGCACGCTGGTCACGAATGCCGATTTCGCGAAGTTCTTGAGTGCCACTAGTTACCGTCCCAAAGACGACCATAATTTTCTTCGCGACTGGAAGGATGGACACTATCCTCAAGGCTGGGAAGATAAGCCAGTGACCTGGGTGTCGATTGAAGACGCCCGCGCTTATGCGGCTTGGGCAGGGAAGCGCCTTCCGCACGATTGGGAGTGGCAATATGCGGCCCAATCGGCCGATGGACGAATCTATCCATGGGGAAACGATTGGAATTCGAAAGCCATGGCAACGCCCGATCACGAGCGAACTATTTCGCCGCTCCCGAGCGTGGCCACTTTTCCCCAGGGCGCAAGTCCATTCGGCATACTCGATTTAATTGGAAATGTTTCACAGTGGACCGACGAGTTTCGCGATGAGCACACTCGTGCTGCGATTGTGCGAGGCGGCGCGGAGTACCAGCCACGCGGATCAATCTGGTACTTCCCGCAAAGTTACCGATTGGATGAACATCAGAAATATCTCTTAATGTCTCCAGGCCGTGACCGCTCGGGCACCATTGGTTTTCGCTGTGTAGTAGACGCTCAGTAGCAAAGTGCGACACCAGACGAGAACTTCGCGTGCGACGTCCAATCGGATATTGCCGCCCTCATCAGTTCACACCGAGAACCTAGCGTGTTTGGTTAGATGAAAGAATGAACCATCGAACCTTGTTCAAATCCTCACAACAAGTAATCGGGGACCAGGAAGCATTCAGGTTCCACTCGGCTTCATATCGCCGCCACTGGCTTCTTAATCTGGTTCTTGCTGGTGAGCCAATCATGCAGAATATTTAGATCGACCGGGGGAATGCGGAGAAACTCACAACCTATGGCGCCATACTCTCGAGTCCATTGCACACGTGCTTGAATATAAATTGTTCTATCAGCGCCGGGCAACAGCAAGCGAAAGCACAATACGTCGCCGACTGTGAATTGTTCCTTGGTGCTTATCCCTATCCCTCCGTCTCCGATATCGAGGATCGTCATTTCCAGAGAGCGGTCTCTTTCATCCCTCGCCATTACTTTGCTCATCAATGCATATCTTGTATGACGGCGGTGGTCGTAGAGCATTCTGGAATATGCGGCCTTCAACGATCTCGCTCCCGATTTGTCGGTGACGGGCTTAGGAAGTACGATGTCGGCGCCTCGAACTGTGCAATCGTTCGGAGAAACCGCAACCACGGTCGGTTTTCGCCATCCGTTAGACTTCCGAATGCCAGTCAGTAATTCCGCTGAGTCTTCGTCCCAGTCGACAATCACCAAATCGGTATTGCGGCCCGCCAGTTGATCGAAGGCTTTCGCGGTGCTCAAACATACCTTAGTAGAGATGGAGAGGTGATCGAGAAGTTTGTTCATGACGCAAACCACCCCGGGGTCTCGAGAGATCAGCAAACATTCAAAAGCCATATCGGACGTCACGCGTCACCCCTCTGTACCTATGTTCAAGCATTTTAATTACCAACGATTTCTGGCCGGAAGCCATGTCTTGTAAGCACTTAAAAGCAACGGTCGGCTGGTGAGTGTCTGGAATCCGGATTGTGCTCCAGATTCTAGCCGCACATGGGGATCAAAGACCCCGTAGTATTTGTAGGATGAGTGAGAACTCGAAGAGTTGGGAGATGTTGCGTAGAGGTCGCTCTATGCGCTCTCGCCCCGGCTTTCCAGCTTCATTCGTGAAAGAAGTTGATAGATGGTTGCGCGGCCGACGCCGAGGATCTCTGCCGCTCGTGCCTTGTTCCCCCCCACTCGCTCCAATACGCGCATGACGTGCCGCCGCGAAATCTCTTCGAGAGAAAACAAAGCTTCATCGGTCGGCGATTGGTCGCTCGATTGGGCCTGGATTCTGACGGGCAAGTCTGCGATGTCAAGGAACTTGCCCTCCGTCATCATGCAGGCGTTCCCGATCACGCTCTCTAATTCCCGGATGTTTCCCGGCCAAGGATAGCTTGCCATTCTGCTCTGGGCTCTTCTGGTAATGCCCGCAATGGGCTTCTCATACTCTGCCGCAAACTTCTCCACAAAGTATCGCTGCAGAAGCGGAAGATCCTCCCTTCGATTGGCAAGCGCCGGTAATTCAATCTCAACCACTGCCAGCCGGTAATAAAGATCCTCGCGAAACTTGCCTTCCCGCACCATGGCCCGCAGGTCGCGATTGGTGGCTGCAATCACCCGCAAATCCACTTCGCAGGGGGAGTTTGCGCCCACTCTTCGAACTTTATGGTCTTGCAACACTCGGAGCAATTTTGCCTGGGCGCCTGGCGAAAGCTCTCCGATTTCGTCGAGGAAGATCGCGCCACCGTCGGCGCTTTCAAACAGGCCCGCTTTGTCCTGGACCGCACCGGTGAAAGCGCCTTTTACATAGCCAAACAATTCGCTCTCTACCAGAGTTTCCACCAAGGCAGAGCAGTTGCAAACTACGAACCGATCAGCCAGAGCCGGACTAAGAGTATGCAGGGCCCTTGCCACCAACTCCTTGCCAGTTCCGGTTGCGCCCGTAATGAGTACAGTCCTGAAATGCGGAGCAACTCGCCGCATTTTTGCGAATACTTCAAGCATGAGCGGGCTGCGGCTGACGATCCCTTTAAATTGACAGGCTTGCACCAATTCATGCTCGAGACCCAGCGTTCTCTGACGTATCTCTGCTTCTGCAAGAAAGCTCGCTATCCGGAGGCGAAGCCTCTGAAAATCAATCGGCCGCGTCAGATAGTCACAAGCACCCCGCTGAATGGCCTCAACCGCAGAATCTGCCGAGTAGTGATCCGAAATCAGGATCACGTTTACCGACGGATCGGTGCGAACCATACGCTCCAGCAGGTCCATCCGTACCCCATCTGGCACGTTCAGATCAAGCACCACGTTTCTAGGTTGAGCCTGCAGAAAGAGCTCGAAGCCGGCCTGTGGATCACTTGCTGTCACTATCTCCAGTCCCTCCGGAGAGAGTGTCTCCAAAATCAACGCCCGGTTTCGTGGATCATCTTCGATCACCAACAGTTTAAACGTGTTGAGCTTATTCATCTGCTCCGGCCCGAGCTACAGGCTTCCCCCACCTAATATGTGTTTAAGTTGTTAGACCGACGAACCATCAAGGCAAACCATCAGTTAGATACGCATAGATACGCACGAACGGCAAGAAGCTTTATCGTTCTTCTCATGACTGGTAGCTCCAGACCCGATGGTTCAAGGGTTGGGGCATGCGTGGATTGATTTGCTAAACGCCGCGAATAGTGTCTGCACAAAGCCCCCCGTTTGTGAAACGTCAAAAATGCCGCGAGCCAGCTAACTAAGAAGTATATGCCAATTGTAATACGGTACGGCTCGAAAACCCCTTCCTTTTACGAAAACCGGACAGCTCCTTGGTGCAGACAGGCCCCATGCCCAGCTTGGCCGCTCAAGTCGATTGAGGGGATTAGACATTTTGTTACGAAATCCGAACAAAGCGACAAACAGGCTGGTGGGAACTCACTATTTTGTTTGCAACGATCTCCCTGCGTCGGGCTGGTGCTTCAAAGCGTCTATTCGGGAAACAGTATTCCAAAACCAAACCACATAACAACTTCGGGACGTCATCTTCGCAATTGCTCAAGCAATGGATCGCTAAGAGATTACGGGATTCATGGGGTTTGGTCGCCAACGTGCCAAAGCTTCTGAGTGATCTTATGAAAGCATATGTTCATCTCGACGGCCTTCTCTTCACTAACGACACGCAAGTAGTGTCCGTGATGAATCAGATTTTGGAAAACTTTGCGATCGAAACCGAAGTCTGCAAAGAATTGGATTCGGCTCTGGACGCCGTTACTCATCGCCGACTCGACGCTGTGATTGTGGACTGGGATGGCGAGTTCGATCCCTCCCGGATTGTGAGAGCCACTCGTAAGTCATCTCCGAACAGCAATTCCATCATCGTTGCCATGGTCAGTGGGCATTCAGAAACCCACGCACTTCTTGTGGGCGCTAACTTCATGATTCACAAGCCGACCGACGTCGAGCAGGCCCGGCGATGCATGCGAGCTGCGTACGGAACCATGCTGCAAAACCGCAGAAGGGCGGCTAGAGTTCCGGTCGATATTGCAGTCGTAGCAAGGGTCGCCGAAGTCGGAGAAATCCAAGCCAGAATCAGCGATCTCAGCGTGGGTGGGCTGGCTCTGCAATGTGCCCAACCCCTGCAAGTCAATCGGGAGATGTTGACCCAATTCTCCCTTCCCGGCAGCAGCGGCGTAATTCATGCGGCGGGGAAAATTGTGAACGCTAGTGCTACCGGGCGCGCCGGGGTGCGCTTTTCGTTTATTCCCGATGAAGACCGCAACTTGCTGGAGAGTTGGTTGGCAATCGAACTGGCTAAGTTGGAAAACGCTGAGATGCCAACCGACGATGCGGCGAATTGAGAACGAATAGAATATACACCCGCCCAACCCGATAGCAGAAACCGAGCAGCCCCGGTAATACTCATGCGGGCGGAAAGCCTGTGCGAGCGAGCTCACGCCTCACTACATTCTGAATCAGTCGAGGCTATCAATCCGCCCGAATCAGTTGCGTTTGCCTGTCTCGTTGTCGTGCCGGCACCTCGTGCATCGCGAGGGCGCGTAAGCTTTATCAGACAACGTGTCCTTTGCGATTAATGCGCGATGTTTAAGGACAAGACAATATTCTAGAAAAGCACCTATCTAGATTGCAATACGTGCACCTGTTACTTATCCGCCTTCGACAGATAAGTCATTTGCCATCCTCATCTTAGTGACGTTTACCCGCGGAAGTGTAGTTTGGCGCTGGTCGTGCAATGTCTACGATAGCCAGAGGTCCCCGAGGTACCCTCGCAACGATAACTCTGTTGCGCGAAACATTGCCTCTTCAGCCGCAAGAGGTTGCGATCGGAGGATTCCGGTTATCGGATCCGGGTCGGGGAGCTATTGGATTCGAGGATATAGAATGCGCCCTAGAAATCTCGTCTGGATAGTTTGGTTCTTGACCGCAGCATTATGTTCAGCGCAGCAGTACTCCGCCCCCGCGACTTCACCCAGCGCTATGAGTCAGGTTCCACGAGCTTACGTGAACTATTCCTCACCGGTTCTCTTCGAGGCGAATCGCGGCCAGACCGACCCGCAAGTCAAGTTCCTCGCCCGCGGGAAGGGGTACCAGGCCTTTCTGACCTCCGGGGCAATGGTCCTCTCCTTGCGACCGAGCCAGGCAGAGAAAGTCCGACCAACGTCTGCGACAACCGATTCCCAGGTGCCCGCAAGCACAACATTACAGTTCAAACTCTTGGGAGCGGCTCAGAATCCGGCCGTCATCGGAGAGGAATTGCTGCCCGGTAAGATTAATTACTTCATTGGTCGAGATCCCGCCAAGTGGCACACCGGCGTTCCAACCTATTCCAGAATTCGTTACAAGAATGTATATCCCGGCATCGATCTGGTTTACTACGGGAGCCACCGGCAATTGGAGTATGACTTCGCGATTTCCCCGGGGGCAAACCCAAGCCAGATTCAATTTGAACTCACTGGAGCCACTCAGACGACGCTAGACACTGAAGGAAATTTAGTGCTTCAGATTGGGAGCGGTGAGCTCCATTTTCAGAGCCCAGTAATCTACCAGGAATCCAATGGAGTCCGCGTGCCCGTATCGGGCACGTATGTCATGAAGGATTCGACGCACATTGCCTTTCATGTTGCTCAATACGATTCGAGTAAGCCGTTGGTCATCGACCCCGTACTCGTATACTCCACCTATCTGGGGGGAAGTGGCGATGACGAGCCCTCTGGCATTGCCGTAGACAATGCGGGCAACGTTTACGTCGCTGGCTATACCGATTCAACCGATTTTCCCCTGGCTGCTCCAGGACCTCTTCCAGCGGGGAATACGCACATATTTGTTGCCAAACTAGACCCGACCGGTTCGAACCTGGTCTACGCGGACTATATCGGCGGTAACAACCAGGATTATGGATATGCACTCGTGCTCGATAATGCCAACGAAGTGTATGTGACGGGCAGCACAGCCTCGAGCGACTTTCCTGTAGTAGATCCTTATCAGGGTACCTATCCCGGATCATTTAACGGTTTTCTAACCCAGATTTCTGCCGATGGTTCTTCGCTGTTGTACTCAACTTACTTTGGAGGAAACGGTTCTGACTTGCCCGCTGGTATCGCCATTGACAGCTTGGGAAGCGTCCTGATTGCCGGCAATACCTCGTCCACGAACTTTCCTGTGGCCAATGCCTATCAGGCAACCGCGCAGCCGAACCAGGGCGGACTTTTTGGCAACTATGGATTCCTTACAAAATTCAGCCCGGATGGATCCTACTTGGCTTACTCCACCTATTTTGCGGGCAATACAAATGTGGCTTACAACTGCGGAGGCACTCCCTGCTGGACTTCCCCTTTTAGTGCGATAAACGGCATCGCGGTAGACGTCAACGGAAACGCTTATGTCGCCGGTGTTACGAACACTTATAATTTCCCGACTACTCAATCCGCATACCAGGCAACAGATTCGACTCAGCAGACGAATCCCACGGTCGGCTTTGTCAGCAAATTCGGTAGTTCGGGGACCTTGGATTACTCCACATATTTTTATGAATCAAGCGCCGCGTTAACTGAGGTTGACGCCCTGGCGGTAGATGGTTCGGGCTCTGCTTATGTCACCGGAATCGCCTTTAGCGACGGCACGTTTCCTGTCACTTCCACCACAATCTGCAACCCCGCTGTATCTCAATTTGCTTGCGACTATGCTTTTGTCACCAAATTCGATCCCACCGGATCGACATTGGCATATTCAACTTTTCTAGGCCCAAACAATAACGCCACTCCGCGGGCCATCGCGCTCGACTCTAACGATGACGCCTACGTGCTGTCATCTACATCGAGCAACTCGTTTGGGATTGTCAATGGGGTCGAAGCGTACTCCAGCGGAAGCGATCTTTTGCTGGTAGAAATCGATCCATTGGCCAGCACACAACTATTTGCGACTTACCTGGGCGCAAGTGCGGACGAGTTTGCCGCTGGCATCGCTCTCGATTCCAGCGGCAATATCTATATTGCCGGTTCGACGGACTCGAGCGACCTGCCGACGACCCAAGGGTCATTTCAGGATGTGCTGGGAGGTGGGACTGACGCATTCGTGATGAAGATTGGGCCGAGCTCGGCGCCATCCGTATCCCTGAGTCCGAGCTCCCTGCAATACGCCGCGCAGTCGGTGGGCGCGACCAGTGCGGCGCAAACCGTTCTCCTTCGCAATATGGGCAGTTCGCCTCTGGCGATTTCATCGATTGCGCCGAGCGGAGACTTTGCCGAGTCGGATACTTGTGGAACCGGCGTACCCGCCGCCGGAAGCTGCAATTTCTCTGTGACCTTTACTCCCACCACCGCGGGAACGCGCTCCGGCTCAATCCTGATTCAGGATAATGCTGCGGCAGCCCCTCATGTCATCAACCTGAGTGGAGTCGGCAATGGTCCGCTTGCGGTCTTCGCTCCTCAAAGCCTGACTTTTCCCACACAAGCGCTTGGAACCACGAGCGCCGCACAAGCCCTTACGCTGACCAACGGCGGCAACCAAACGTTAGATGTTACCAGCATCCAAGTAACAGGTGACTTCGCCCAGATCAATAACTGTCCATCCACTTTAACCGCCAGCTCCAGTTGCACGATCAATGTGACATTCACGCCGACAGCTTTTGGAACACGCACCGGCACTCTGGCGGTCAGCGATAATTCTCAGGGAAGTCCGCAAACCGCGAGCCTTACTGGAAGTGGTCCAGCCCCTCCCGCTCCCGTGGCTACAGTTGCGCCCGTGAATCTGGCCTTCTCCGCTCGGCCGGTTAAAACTTCCAGCACCGCGCAAGCGCTCACCCTCAGCAATACAGGCAACGCCACGTTGAACCTCAGCGCTATTCAAATCACCGGAGACTTCGCTCAAGTCAGCAACTGTCCCGCAACCCTTCCTGCGAACTCCAGTTGCACAATCAACGTCACATTCACGCCCACGGTATCTGGAACGCGCACTGGCAGCCTCACCATCAGTGACAACGCCCAGGGCAGCCCGCAAGTGGTAAGTATCACCGGCGCCGGCACAGATTTCAGCCTTGCTGGTTCTCCCAACAGCGATACGGTCCAACCGGGCTCAGCGGCAACCTACAAACTGACGGTGTCATCGATCGGCGGATCATTTGTCAATGCTGTCCAGTTGACCTGCAGCGGGCTGCCGGCGCAAACATCCTGCACCCTGTCGCCTACAGCCGTAACTCCAGGCGCGAATACGGCGACCTCAACGCTTTCGATTTCCACGACCGCAACAGTTGCTGAAGCGGTTCCGGGTGGTTCAAGAAAATCCCCGATCTACGCAGTTTGGCTTCAGTCGCAAGTGATCGGTTTATTCGGAATCCTGCTTATCGCATCGAAGAGCCCAAACAGGAAAACCCGCTTACGTATGCTTGCGGGTTTCTTGACGATGGCTTTGATCTTGATGACCGGATGCGCCGGGGGTACGGGTATCGCGCCGACTTCTCAGACGCCTCCCCCTCAAACTGGTACCGCGCCTGGAACCTATACCGTCACGGTTACCGGTGCTTCGGGCAATCTGCAGCACTCGCTACCCGTAACGCTTGTTGTGCAGTGAAACAGCTGCATGGCGCGACGAAATATGGCGCGATGAAATATGGTGTGGTGAAATATGATGCGACGAAATCTCGTTCGATGAAGTCTCGAAAGCCATGATTGGCTAGTTGCACTCAATCATGTTCTGAGTCACCCCTTCCAAGCTGATCATCGAGTTCGCGACCAACGGAACACTCCAGAAGCGGCTGTGATGCTTACGCAGGTAGTAAGCGGCGAAGATAGATCCAGCGCTCTTCGCCGAAGCGACGGCATATGCGCGACCAACCGTGGGGTGAGTTCCGTACAGGTAGGCGGACTGAACTTCAATATTGCAGACGCCCTGCTTGTGCGCCAGCCAATTCTGGCGAGCGAACAGCGTGGTGTAAGAATCGGCGAACGTACTGCCACTTGAGATGAGCGCCAGGCTCACGAACTTCATATCGAATGTATGCGCTTCGGCCACCTTCTGAACGGAATTCGGCGCGGTAGACGATGCGGCGACCGGAGTCATGGCTGCGTAGATTCGGAGCGAGCTGCTGGGAGCTTCCGGCAGTTCGGCCGCCAGCGAACTCACTGCCAGCGTGGCCACCACAAATGCGGTGAGAGCGGCTGACTTTAGTAACGTTACCTTGAACTTCGCTGATGCGAAGGGCAGACTGTCTGTCAGGTTTTTATGATTACGGTAGGTCATGTCCCAAAGCTACGCGCGGACTCTATATCGCACAATCGCAAGAACGTAATGGGAAGTAATACCTGCTGGTAATACGTGGTAATTACCCGTTCGGGTCATGCTGCGCCCGGCTGCTGATGACGAGCGCAGGCGCGATGAAAGCGAAGGAAAAATTCCGAAGTGCGGACCACGACGAAAATAATTCTCTTTCCGGAAAATCAAAGCCCAATCAGCGTGACGGTTTCGAAAGTTCCGACGGAGACGGGCTGCTCCTGATTCGAAAGCAGTGCCCCTTGGATCGCTCCCACGCTGCTGAGATTGTTCCTCTGAAAGGGAATGCGCTCCTGCGCTTCGTCGGGCGCCTCGATATTTTCCTATTTCTATCTCGCGCGGCTTGCTTGCTCTTGACACCGCGTTTCGCCCGGTGAGAGACTTCGGTAGTTGGTCCGCGAAACTGGTTCGGCCCGCTCGCCAACCCAGCAGTGCAGGCGCAGCATCCTAGTATTCCGGGCATGAATCCCTATCCCAGCTTCGATCGCGAATCCTTCCAGGAACTCTTGGCAAACGCTTTTGCCGTGCAGGAAAGCGAGGTAGATCGCGAGTCTCTCTCTGCCATTGTCGAAGTCCAACGGCTGATTGCGAAAGGCGAACTGGACGCCGACGGCGCGATGCATTTGGTCGTCGATTGTGCCCGCGACGTGGCGAATGCTGATGGAATCGCCGTCGCTGTGTTAGAGGGAAATCAACTGGTCTACCGAGCTGGAAGCGGAGTCGCTTCCGCTTATGTTGGCCGCCACGCCATAGCCTCACTGGTTGTTTCGGCGGATACTCATGCCAGCCGCGAGATTCTCCGGGTCGAGAATGCGGAGACGGACACGCGGATTGAAGCAGCGATTTGCCGTCAGTTCGGAGCAATGTCGCTGGTAATTTTCCTTATTTACCAGAATCGCGCCGCGGTGGGGCTGCTGCAAGTACTCTTCGCCGAGCCGCACGCATTTCAAGATAGTGAAGTTCGCACCTATCGATTGATGGCTGGCCTCATCGAGGATGCCATGTCTCGCACTGGCCATCTTGAACACAACGAAGACGTGAGAGCAAGTCTATCCGGTACGGAGCCGGCCGCCGTTACGCCGATTACTGATCGAACGCAGCGGTTTCCGAGTGGCGCCGCACCCGTGCAACACCCTGCAAGCAAACACGCGGCCTACCAGACTGGCGCGGCCGCTCTAGCGCTCGTCAGGGAATCGCAGACACGCAGCCAGCCAGTTGTGCCGCCAACAATGATTTCGCAGCAGAACCGGCTTCCCTGGCACGCACGCTGGAAGCCGGCGCTGGTAGCAGTTGCCGCCGTGCTCCTGCTGACTTCCTGGATTGCTTTCGGCGGTCGTCGTCCCGCTTCACCTTTGAGATCTGCCGCTCTGCCGCCGTCGTCGGCGTCAGGACAGCCAGCGCCTTTCCAGCCTGCGCAAACGACGCCAGTGAAAAGCGCCACCCAGGTGACGAGCACCGCCCAAGTATTGTCCGCGCCAGCCCAATTAAAAGAGGTCACGCATTCCCCGGCCGCGCA
>DASRWO010000379.1:0-4163 GCA_035654555.1 Candidatus Deferrimicrobiaceae bacterium
GATAAGTCCGAATGACCTCCGCTACAAAATCACCCACACCTTGCCGCTCACCCTGCTGCAATCTCTGGCTAACGTTTACATGGCCAGCATCATGCTCATCGCCCTCGCCTTGGGATGCGCCGGAACCGTCTGCGAGTCTGATTCGGCGTCTGGACAGTTCGCCGTGCAGCGCCAGACGTGCCTCAGTCGTGAGTTGCTCTGGGGCGGCGGCCAACTGGATAAGTTCTCCGTCCCTCTTAGCTTGGTAAACCTTCACGAAGTCCTGAATTTGCATCGACAGGATGGTAATTCATTTCCAAACCGTAGGCGAGCTAGATGGTTGGCGAAATCAGCGATTACACGTTTCGTCGATGGTCGGTGAGTGCTATCGCAATACGTCAGTTCAGTTCCCGGCTCCCGTCACTTTACCCTCCAGGTCTCGACCTCATCGGCACAGACTCAAACTGCCGCACATATGCCGGATCCTGCCCCGACACGAAAATGACTTCAGCTTGACGGTGTAATGACAAGCAAATTGGGCACGGATTCTAGTCTGCATAGATGAGAAACAAAATCATACGTAGAATAGCAAAACTTACTTTGGTCTTATTTGCCTTGGTCTTTGTCGGAATGCAGTTCGTTCCGACCGCCCCAACACCCAAAGCTTCGGCAGACAATGGGGTCCACATGGAGGAGGCGATCAATCCGCAGGTGCGTGCGGTTTTGGATCGTTCATGTCAGGACTGTCACTCCAGTCGCACGAACTGGCCCTGGTACAGCCACGTCGCACCCGTGTCGTGGATCGTCTCCAAACACGTCAGCGAGGCCCGGGAATTGCTGGATTTCTCGGAGTGGGCGAATCAGCCCCCCACAGAGGACGAACGCAGGCTGATCTGCGGCGCCGTATCCGAAGGCAGAATGCCGCTGCCGGAGTACACGATGATCCATCGCCACGCCAAGCTTTCGAAGCGGGATGTCGAAATGATCTGCGACTGGGCTAACACCCCGAGCTCATCTGTGAAATCGCCGCAAGCCAGCAAGTCAACCAAAAAGGCTAACCGCGTCGATTGAGGGCGAGCAGATCTTGTTGACAGGCCATAGCACTCGTTGACCGGTAAGTTCTATGGCGATTTTTCGCCAGCCAGAGTTGCCCTCCCGAAGATTACGGACGGATCTCCCTTTGCATCCGATCCAGACCAGCGCGAGCCCGTTGGTAATCCGGCTGAATCTCCAGCGTCTTCCGATACATCTCCGCCGCCAGGTCACGCCGCCCCGTCTGCTCGTACACGACTCCCAAATTAAAGTATGCCGGAGCATAACCCGCATCCTGCTCGAGCGCCTTAGTAAGCTGTTCACGAGCAGCCTGGGCGTTGCCGAGTTGCAGAAACAGTGCCCCCAAATCGCAGTACGCCGGTGCTTGATGCGGATCCGCCGCTATCGCTCGCCGGTACGCCTGCTCGGCACCAGAAAAATCACCCGAACGCTGCCGCGCCGCGCCGAGATTGATCATGGCCTCAACATCGTTCGATCTGAGAGCCAGCGCCTTTTCGTAAGCGTTCTTTGCGTCCTCGGTCAAATTGAGTTGCAGATACACGTTGCCAAGATTCAACCAGGCATCCGGATCTCGCGCATCGAGCGCAATTGCCCGGCGGTATAAATCCGCCGCCTGCGAATAATTCCCCTGATGCTCGAACACGTTGCCAAGATTAATGATCGCCGAAGTGTAATGCGGATTGAGATCAATCGCCCGCTGGTAATAGTCCGCGGCAGCCGAAGCGTCCCCGGCGTCGGCGAAAGCAACGCCAAGATTGTAGAGAAGCGCCGAGCTTCTGGGCGTCGCCTCCAAAGAACTAGCGTAAAGTGGAATTTCTTCCCGCCAATCAAGCACCCGTGCATTGAGTCGCCTCGCGCCCCATCCCACCCACAAAATGACCACAGACACCATCAGCAAACGCGGCCAACGCTCCAGCTGAAACAAAAAACCCACCACCGCCAGCACCAGCCCCAAAGCCGCCACGTAGGTATATCGTTCGGCCATCCCCTGATAAATCGGTACGATCCCGCAAAAAGGAGCCAACGCAATTGCCAGCCAAGCCAAGCCAAAAGCAACTTCGGGCATCTTCTTCCGAAGAAGCAGAACAGCAACCAACAGCGCCAGAATCCCGATCAACGCCGCAGCCAACGCCAGAGCAGAGCTATGAGTCGGCACATCCGTCGACCGCTCAACACTCATCCGCAGCGGAAGAACCATCCAGCCAACATATTTCCAGAAGGTAACCGCTGATTCGACAAAGACGGAAACGCCAGAAGAAACACTTGAACCGACGCCGGAAGAGATATGTGCGCCCGCGAAATATCTGAGCCCAAGATAGAGCGCATCCATTGCGACTGCAACGCCAGACAGCGCAAACCACCGTCGCCGTGCCGCATTCGCCCAATATAGCGCCAGCCACGTCATCGGCAACGTCAAGATGCCAATCTCATGTGAGAGAAGAGATCCCAAAGAAGCCATGGCGTAACCAATCAACGGGACTGCTCGGTTCGAGCGCAGATAGCATTCCGCACAGAGTAAGCCAGTCAACAGAAACAGAAACGCGAGCGAGATGGAGCGCCCGGAAATCCACGCTACAACTTCCGCGTTAATCGGCAAACCCAACCAGAGTAGCGGAACGGCCGCCGCCACCAGAACCGAAACGCGCAGCCGCTTCAAGAGCAAGAATGCAAGCAACCCGTTCGCCCAATGCAAAACTAGATTCGTGCAGTGGAAGCCCGTAGCATCCAAGCCCCAAAGCGCGCGGTCCAGCGCCAGGCTCGTCCAAAACAGCGGGCGATAAAAGGAACCGCCAAAGCCGCGAAACTCTCTGTTAAAAGGAACCGCCGACCGGAAATATCCAACCACCGAATGCCACGACGACAAAGCCGCATTCTTCGAAATCTGCGGAACATCGTCATAGACGAATGCCGCTCCAATCACATGCCGGTATAGCAACCCCACCCAGCATGCGCTGAGAATCGCGAACCACAGGTCAGGATGAGCAGCGAACCAAGCCGCAGCTTTTGTGAGGAGCCTAAGCGAATCGCGCAACCGAGAACGCGGTACCTTGGAAGAACGTCGTTGCGCCATGCCAACTAAGGTACTTCAGGAGAGCTTTACAAATCTTGCCGCGGGTTGCGACTTACGCAGCCTCTAACAGCATTCGCCCGTGGTCGGCGGCATGGCCGTCCTTGAGAAGTACCCCTTCGATGGGTCTCGATCCTGGCGGAGATTTTCAGTCCGCGCTCGCAGAGATGTTCAGTTCGCTCTCGCAAATGGGTGCCACGGCGTTGACCTCTCGAGCCGCGACGGAAATGATCCCCTTGCGATACATAAACTTCAGAATACCGTTGACCGTATCTTCCAGAGACGGGTCTGCTTTTCCCCACACGGAGGCATCCCGGGCCATTTGATAAGAAGAGTTGTCGTAGCGTTTGAACTCCATCGCGGAGATATTCTCGACCGAGCCCACCAGAAAATCCAGCAAAGGAAAGAGAAGATCTTCCTTCCGGCATCGCCGGATCAGCTCGGGAACGAAATCGGGCAGGCTGAATTGTTCGAATTGCCGGCCCGTCGCTGTGGTAATAAGCCCGGTAATGTCCATCATGTTCGAATAATCGTCGCGTACGACATGGTAAGTCTTATTCGCTGTACCGGGAGTAGTAGAGATGGCAACGATGTTGTTCGCCACAATGTCCGCCGGAACAAAACTGACCTGGTTGAGAGTATCGACGCCAATGCCGTGATTCACCATGAAGGCAACTAAGCGAACGGCGATATCGAAGTTGTTCCCTCCGCCCGTGACGGAAGGACTGACCAGGGCCGGCCGGAAAATCCGCGCGGAAAGTCCCCGGCTGCGCGCGTCGACCACCACCTGTTCCGCCACCCATTTCGATTGGCTGTAGCCAAAATCGAGAAGCTCCATATTCTCGTTCAGGTCGGTTTCATACAAGACTGATTTGACCGCCCAGCCAAACACGAAGGTTGTCGAAACATAATTGAACTCTTTGGGCCTACCGTCGAATGCCAATCTTACGACCTCATTGGTTCCCAGCACGTTCGCGTCACGCATTAGGTCGTAATTGAACAGGTAGTTTACGGTTGCACCGTTGTGGAACACCGTGTCGATTTCACTGGCGATGAAATCCCA
>DASRWO010000380.1:0-2624 GCA_035654555.1 Candidatus Deferrimicrobiaceae bacterium
ACCTGCTGAGCGATCTGTACACCCACGGCTTCTTGCGCTTCGTGTGTGGAACCGCCGATGTGCGGAGTGAGAATAACATTCTCCATGGACTGAAGCGGCGAGTTCTTCAGAGGCTCGTCGTTGAAAACGTCGAGCGCCGCGGCCGCAACCTGGCCTTGCTTCAGCGCCTCAACCAAGTCAGACTCGTTCACCAGTTCCCCCCGCGCGCAGTTCACCAGGCGAACGCCTTTCTTCATTTTGCGGAGCGCAGAGGCGCTAATCATTCCCGTAGTTTGCGGGGTCAGGCCAACATGCAGAGTGATGTAATCCGCCGCCGCATAAAGCTCATCCAGGCTTACGCAGCGAATTCCCAGTTCCTTGGCGACGGCGACGGAAACAAACGGATCATGGGCCACGATTTCCATCCCAAACGATCGCGCCCGCCGCGCCACTTCCATGCCGATGCGGCCCAGGCCGGCAATCCCCAGAGTCTTGCCGCGCAGTTCAGAGCCCTGCAGAGATTTTTTCTCCCACTTTCCGGCGTGCATCAGAGCATCAGCGCGGCAAAGATGACGAGCCATGGCCAGCATCATGCCCAGTGCCTGCTCTGCGACCGCTACGGCATTCGCTCCCGGCGTATTCATGACCGCGATGCCTTGACGGGTGGCTGCATCCAGATCGATATTGTCGACGCCCACGCCGGCACGGCCGATCACGCGCAATTTCTTGGCATGGGCCAGCAGCGCAGCATCGGCCTGCACCGCTGAGCGCACGATCAGCGCGTCGGCAGACGCCAACTCCGCTGTGAGTTTGCCGTCTACCTGATCCGCCGTCAGAACCACCCATCCGGGTTCTCGAAGTTGATCCACCGCCGATGCGGAAATCTTTTCCGCTATGACAATTTTCACGGATACGCTCATCCCTTTCTTATGACCTCACTTGTAGCCCGCGCGACAACTTTGAAAATCGCAGCCTGGCTATGGTGGCGATTACTGTGACCAACCCGGCCGTTAGCGGCAGTGGCATGTACAATACCGGCGCCACGCTGGCGGAAACTTCGAGTGCAATGAATTTTACAGTGAACTAGAGTAAGGGCCGCGGTTTTCGCGGTCCTCACGCCTCTACGAGTTGTGCGTTCGATTTCGCGCGCGCGTAAACTTCCTGAGCGGCTCGTACGGCTGCTCCGTACTCAACGTTTTTCCCAGTGACGCGAGCGAGCACGTGCTCGAGCGCGCCCAGAATGCCGATCGTGTCCAGGTAATCGTAATAACCAATATGCGCCACGCGGAATAATTGTCCCTTCATCTCACTCTGGCCGTTGGCGACCACGGCGTCGAACGATTCGCGAAATTCTTTCACGAGCTTCCCGGAATCGACGCCGTCGGGCGAGGAGATTGCCGTCAGCGCAGCTCCGGGTGAAGACGCGTAAAGCTTCAGGCCCAAAGCCTGAGCTCCTGCTCTCGTCATCTGCGCACAGAGTTCGGCGTTATCGATGAGAGCTTCGCGTCCCTTGGCCAGGTCGCCGCCTCCCATCTCGCGAATAAATCCCAAAGCCGCTCCCAACGCGGCAAACAGCGAAGTTGCCGGTGTGTAGGCCGATTCCCCCTTGGCCGCGGCTTTTCGTTCCTTGCGCAAATCGAAATAGTAGCGGGGAGAAGTCGTCGTATCCATTCGCTTCCACGCGCGCTCGCTCACGGCACAGTAGCCGAGCCCGGGAGGAATCATCAGCGCTTTTTGCGAACCGCCGATAATCACATCTACCCCCCAACCATCTACATCAAGATGAGTCGTCCCAAGGCCGGTAATGGCGTCGACGATCAGCAGCGTGTCGTCGTGTTCGCGGACAATTTTTGCGATGCTCCTTATGTCGTGGCGAGCGCCGGTAGAACTCTCCGTGGCCTGTACAAAAACCGCCCGGACGTCGGGAGCGAGTTTCGCGCGAATGTCATCGAGCGAAAACGTAGTGCCGTACGGCGCGGATAGAACATCTGCGGTGCAACCGAAGGCCTTGGCCAATCCTGTCCACCGTTCGCCGAACTTTCCCGCGGTAAGCACTAAAACCTTATCGCCCGGGGACGTCAGGTTCGACACCGACGCCTCCATCACGCCCGTGCCCGAGCAAGCCAGCACCAGCACATCGTTTTTGGTGCCGATGAATTCCTTCATGTCCGCGAGGACGCGCTGGAACAAGGCGCGGAAGTCCGCGGTGCGGTGGTGGGCGGTGAATGACGCCATGGCGGTTTGCGCCGCTGGCAGCAAGGGAGTTGGCCCGGGAGTAAACAGACGATTCTTGCGTAACATTCGTGAAAATCCTTTGAGTGGAGTAATCAATTAGTTTACTGGAAGAAGACTTCTTGTGCGTGATTGCGTAACGACCGCGCGGCTACGGGCTGTGACAGTCGTTATCGCTGCGGCGTAGCGCAGTCGTGAGCACCGTCTACCATTCGGTACCGTCTATAATTCATGGATGAGCCTGATCGAACAAATTCAACAAGACATCACCGCCGCCATGAAGGCGCGCGAAGAGCAGCGCCTCTCCACACTGCGCATGGTGAAGAGCGCGCTGAAGAATCGCGAGATCGAGAAGATGGCGCCGCTCGATGAGAAAGAATCTCAGGCTGTGCTCAACACGCTGATCAAGCAGC
>DASRWO010000381.1:0-8783 GCA_035654555.1 Candidatus Deferrimicrobiaceae bacterium
GCTCGATCCCCCGGCCTTCGCCAAGTCGAAGCGCGACCTGGATGCGGCCATGCGGGGCTACAAAGAGCTGAATCTGCGCGCGCTGAAGATGCTACGGCCCGGCGGGGTCCTGATCACGTGCTCCTGTTCCTACCACGTGAGTTCGGCGGATTTCGCCGGAACGCTGGCGAACGCGGCGCTGGATGCGCAGCGCACTGCGCGGATTGTGGAGGTTCGCGGGCAAGCCAAAGATCACCCGATTCTGCTGAATATTCCAGAAACCGCCTATCTGAAGTGCCTTATTTTGCTTGTAACATAATGAAAACATAGCAAGTAGTATGCTTGACAGTGACGCACTCATATTTTATGCTTCCTTCTGTGCTGAACTAACATCTAAGCTTTTGAACGGCAACGCCGAATTCTTGGAATCCAGCACAAAAGGAGAACATTTCTATGACCGTACTTACCCGTTGGGAACCTTTCCGTGAGTTTTCCACCCTGCAGGACCGGATGAATCGCCTGTTTCGCGAATCCTACAACGAAGGTGGCCGGGACGAATCCCTTACCGCATCCAGCTTTGCTCCAGCCGTCGATGTTTACGAGGACGAGCACAACGTGACTCTGAAGATCGAAGTGCCCGGAATCGACGAAAAAGACATCGACATCCGCCTGGAGAACAACACCCTCACGGTGCACGGCGAGCGCAAGATCGAGAAGGAAGAGAAAGAAGAGAATTATCGCCGCGTAGAGCGCCAGTATGGCAGCTTTACCCGCACCTTCACCCTACCTGCGACCGTGGATGCCGAAAAAGTTTCGGCAAACTACGACAAGGGCGTGTTGAAGATCACCCTGCCGAAGAAAGCGGAAGCCAAGCCCAAGCAGATCAAGGTCAACATCGGTGGCGAGAAGACCGACAAGACCCTTGAAGCCAAGGGCCCCAGCAAAGCCGCGTAAGGTCGTGGAGGGGCGGACGCCTCGTCCGCCCAGTCGAGCGAAGCTCGACCCGACTACAATCGTGGGAGGCGACCAACCAGGCTGCCTCCCATTTAGTTTTTGCAACTCAATAGTTGCGCAATCGCCAAATTATTCATTGGAGTTCATCATGCCCATCCGTTGGGATAAATTCACCGTAAAAGCGCAGGAAGCCGTTCAGCGCGCCAATGACCTCGCCTCCGAGCACGGCAATCCGGAGCTGCTTCCGGTTCATCTATTGGCGGCGTTGCTCGAAGATAAAGAAGGCATCGTTCCGCCGGTTCTGGAGAAAATCGGCATCGGGCCGCAGAGCGTTCTCAGCGATGTCTACCTGGAGATCGAAAAGCTGCCAAAAGTTTCTGGTGACGCCACGCAGGCCACGCTCTCGAATGCCACGAACAAACTGCTGGAGCAAGCCTTCAAAGAAGCCTCCAACTTTAAGGACGAGTACGTTTCCACCGAGCACCTGCTGCTGGCCATAACGCACTTGAAGAAGGATGTGGCGCAGCAGATCCTCGCTCGTCACGGAGCCACGTACGACGCGATTCTGAAAGCGCTCACTTCGGTGCGCGGTTCACAGAAAGTGACTGACCAGAATCCGGAAGCGAAGTATCAGGCTCTGGAGCGTTATGCCCGCGACCTGACCGAGCAGGCCCGCCGCGGGAAACTCGATCCCGTGATTGGCCGCGACGAAGAAATCCGCCGCGTGGTCCAGGTTCTCTCGCGGCGCACGAAAAATAATCCCGTACTGATCGGCGAGCCGGGCGTGGGCAAGACCGCCATTGTGGAAGGGCTGGCGCAGAGAATTATTTCCGGCGACGTGCCCGAGGCGCTCAAGAACAAGCGCGTGGTGGCGCTCGATCTGGGCGCTATGCTGGCGGGGGCAAAATATCGCGGCGAGTTTGAAGATCGCCTCAAAGCTGTGCTCAAAGAAATCGAAGATTCTTCGGGACAGATCATTCTCTTCATCGACGAGCTGCACACCCTGGTCGGCGCCGGAGCCAGCGAAGGCGCCATCGATGCCTCCAACATGCTGAAGCCGGCGCTGGCGCGCGGCGAACTGCGTGCCATTGGCGCCACCACGCTGAACGAATATCGAAAGTACATCGAGAAAGATGCGGCGCTCGAACGCCGCTTCCAGATTGTTTTCGTCGGGGAACCGAACGTAGAAGACACGATCGCCATTCTGCGCGGTTTGAAAGAGCGCTACGAGGTGCATCACGGGGTGCGCATAAAAGATTCGGCCATCGTTGCAGCCGCGACGCTTTCGCATCGCTACATCTCCGACCGTTTTCTGCCAGACAAAGCGATCGACCTGGTCGATGAGGCCGCTGCGTCGATTCGTATCCAGATCGATTCGCTACCCACCGATATCGATCAGCTGGAACGCCGGGCCACGCAGCTGGAGATCGAGAAGCAGGCGCTTAAAAAAGAGGATGACCCGAACTCCCGCGAGCGCCTGGCGGTGATCGAGAAAGAGTTGGCGGAAATCCGCGAGAAATCCAACGCGCTCAAGGCGAACTGGAAAAAAGAAAAAGAGCTGATCGCCCACTCGCGTGAATTGAAAGAAAAAATCGAGAAGCTCAAAATCGAAGAGCAGGCCGAAGAGCGCAGGGGGAACCTGCAGCGCGTTGCAGAAATCCGCTACGGGTTGTTGCGCCAGGCAGAAGAAGAATTAAACCAGCTCACTGCCAGGATTGAAGCCAAAGGCACCGGTGCTCCGCGCATGCTGAAAGAAGAAGTCGACGAAGAAGATATTGCTCGCATCGTTTCGAAGTGGACCGGCATTCCAGTCTCGAAGATGCTGGAAGGCGAAGTGAAAAAGCTGGTCACGATGGAAGACCGTCTGCGCCATCGCGTTGTGGGACAAGACCAGGCCCTTGAGCGTGTGGCCAATGCCATTCGCCGCTCCCGGGCGGGACTCAGTGATCCCAAGCGCCCCATCGGTTCATTCATTTTTTTAGGCCCGACCGGTGTCGGCAAAACTGAATTGGCCCGTGCCTTGGCGGAATTTTTATTTGACGACGAACGTGCGCTCTTGCGCATCGACATGTCCGAGTACATGGAGAAGCACTCGGTTGCGCGCCTGATCGGTGCGCCGCCGGGATATGTGGGATATGAGGAAGGTGGACAGCTTACCGAGCAGGTTCGCCGCCGTCCCTATTCTGTCGTATTATTTGACGAAATCGAGAAGGCTCACCCCGATGTCTTCAATGTGCTGTTGCAAATCATGGACGATGGCCGCCTTACCGACGGCAAAGGCCGCGTAGTCGATTTCAAGAATACGATCATCATCATGACGTCGAATCTCGGCTCCAGCTATCTGCAAGCCGAAAGTCTGCGCACGCCGGAAGATTTCGAGAAGGCCAGCGAGCAGGTGATGAGCACGTTGTACGGGCACTTCAGGCCCGAGTTCCTGAACCGTGTCGATGACATCATCATCTTCCGCCCACTGGGCAAAGAACAGTTGGTCAAGATTATCGAACTCCGTCTTGAAGACGTGCGCCGATTGCTGGCGGATCGCAAGATCTCGATCGAGCTCACCGACGCCGCGAAGGATCTGTTATTCACTCAGGGTTACGATCCGAACTTCGGCGCGCGTCCGTTGAAGCGGGCGATCCAGAAGCTGATCCAGGATCCACTGGCGCTGAAGATTCTCGACGGCGAGATTCTGCATGGTGATCACATCGTGGTCGATGCGGACAAGAAAGCCGGCAAGATGAAGTTTGAAGTGAGCAAGCGCGTAGGAGAAGCGCAGGTAGAAAAGGCGAGACGGTAAAGGCGCGGGCGGGCACGGCGAAAGCCGCCCGCCCACGCTACCTCAATTCGTTACCTCGATTCGCCCGGATCGTGCTTTCACACGAAAGCGTGAATCAGCTCTGGCGACGCAGCCAGGAACCACGCGATCACAATTCGTACCATGATTTGCGCTCCATACCAGAAGAAGCGCCAATTGATATCTCTCGCAGCCGCAGAGACTGCTGGTACCGATCCCGCGACGCCGAGCACCATCAGGATAATCGCGCACCAGCGTGCCCAATTCCGCAGCCGGTAGAGTCCCCAGCCTATCAGCGCCCACCCTGCACCCACAGAGATTGCGGTTTGCGGCCCGTTTAATTCTCTTCCGTAGGTGATGCCCGCGTCCCGCGTCATGGCCAGCGTACCCGGCACTGCGAACTCAATCACGCCGATTATGACCAGATACGCCGCAACCAGGAAAAACAGAGTAGCGATCACCATAATACTGGCGGGGCGTTCCATAGGGATGAGAGTACCGCAGTCTGGCGAAAAAAGTTTTCGCAGATTCACCGATCTGTGTTTACCGATTCGTGATAAGCCAAGACGCTGAGTTAAAGCACCCGCTCAGAGGAATTGTTCCGCCGCACTTGCCCGATCACCCAGTCCGTCCAATACGAAGATGCGCCGCTAGCCAGCAGCGACGCTTTTCCGAGCACGGCACCTACAAAGTTTTCGATCATGGGATAGTGCAAATTGGCGTTAGCCGGGAGATTCTCGCGGCTGCCGGGATAGATGAGCTGGGCATCATTGAGTGGAGTCAACTCCATTTCGCCATCCGTTCCTCGAATACGGCACTCGTCTCGTTTCACTTTCGAATGCCAGCGGACGTCCACGATGCCACGCACCCCGCCGGCGTAATCGATCATGACGGTCGCGTTATCTTCCACTGCATAGTGATGAACGGCATTCGACGCGTAGCCAGTGGCGCGCAATGGTTGGCCGAAAAGAAAATTCAGTACATCGATTCGATGCGAAGCGATGTCGTAGAGCGGACCACCGCCGGCCTTTGCAGGATCGATGAGCCAGTTACGCTCGCTCAGCTTCTCGTCCAGCCAGCCATGGTTGGTGAGTTCGGCAATCACCGGTTTGCCAATTGCGCCAGTATCGATCAATTCTTTCGCGCGCTGAAGTTTAGGATAGGTGCGGCGGTAGTAGGCGACGCCCAGAGTGCGTCCTGTTTCTTCCGCGGCTTTTATCATCGCGCGCGATTCGCTCTCATTCATGGCCATGGGTTTCTCGCACAGCACATGCTTTCCGGCGTGGAGAGATTGAATCGTCTGCGGCGCGTGAAGAAATACTGGAGTGGCGATGTAAACCGCGTTCACCGCGGGATCGGAGAGAGCTTCCTCGATCGTCGCCCAAACGCGCACACTGTAGGGAGCGGCTTTTGCCGGATCACGCGTAACCAGGCCATACAAGCGGCTTCTTGACTCGGATAGAATTCCAGGAATAACGCGGCGCGTCGAGATGTCGCCGATTCCAATTACGATCCAGTTCAACATGGGTCTCAAAAAAAGATGTTAATACAAAATCAAAGGCCGGCCTTAGCCGGCCTTCACCATCAATCTTAGAAACACAAACTACTTCTTGGGAGCGATTGCATCCTTAGCAGCCTTGGCGACGCGGAACTTCACCACGGTCTTCGCCTTGATCTGAATGGGTTCGCCAGTCTGCGGATTCCGTCCGACGCGCGCTTTGCGGTGCGCTTTCACCAACCGGCCCAGGCCGGGGACAACGAACACGCCATTCTTCTTGGTTTCTTTTACTGCGACATCGGCGAGCTGCTCCAAAAATGCTGCAGCCGTCTTGTTAGGGAGTTCAGTTTTTTCCGCCAGATAACGGACGAGTTGAGTCTTGGTCAAACCTGAAGCCATGTTTCCTCCTCGGGAAAAAGTTGAATTTTAATTCCAGCGGGCTTGATGGTATATCAGCCCCCTGTGGAAAACACCCTTATTTTACGCGGGTTCCAAAGATATAACACGCCAAAAGGGCCATTTTTACACGTTTATTTGTAACCGTACCTCCCAAAATGGCCGAAGTAGGCCGCTAACTGCACTGCGACCGATGCAGATCACCCCTGCTCTGGCCGTAGTCTTTCTCGATGCGAAGTCTAAGTTGCTCGCCTGCGGATGCAATAATGATGAAGAGGAGAATCACGATTTGACTTGCGCGATCTGCGAAATTCGCAAGGAAAAACGCTTCTGTCCCGCGGTCCACGGCCGCATTTGCCCACAATGTTGCGGCGAACAACGCGAGGTGACGCTTGATTGTCCCAGCGACTGTCCGTATCTGCGGCAAGCGCGACAACATGAGAAGCCGCGATCGGCGGACGAATTTGACGCGGCCTCGTTGTTTCTTCAGGTAGAGATCTCCGATCAGTTTACTTACCAACGTGAGCATCTGCTCATGGGACTAAGTTATGCGTTGGCGAAGGCTGCGCGCAGCGACCGCGCCCTCAACGATCGTGATCTGATCGCCGCGCTCTCCTCCATGTGTACGAGCTATGAGAGATTAGTGAATTCCGGATTGCACTACGAACAGCCGCTGACCAGCACGGCGCAGCACGCTGTGACAGAGCAAGTAGAGGAGATGGTAAAGCAATTCCGCGCGGCGGAGCAGGAGCAGCTAGGTTATTCCAATCTTCGGGATTCCGAT
Organism: Candidatus Deferrimicrobiaceae bacterium; assembly: GCA_035654555.1. Classification (GTDB taxonomy): domain Bacteria; phylum Acidobacteriota; class Terriglobia; order Terriglobales; family Acidobacteriaceae; genus Sulfotelmatobacter. The sequence goes on from DASRWO010000381.1 coordinate 6,406, forward strand.
GTGCTTAAGGCTTTGGTTTTCCTGCTTCGGCTGAGTCAGGGACGCACCTCAGGACGCTCCAAGTCGCGCGCATTCATTGATTTCTTGTACGAGCAGTTTCCCGAGAAAGAATCAGCCGTGCTTACTCCACAAGAAGCAGGCAGTGGGCTCATTGTGCCTTAGCGCGAAAACTAAGCCGGGGCTTTCACGAGTTCTACGGATAAAATAGTGGAAGCAAAATCTTGCAAGCCGATTCCTGTTAATCCGTTAACTTTTTTGCCTGGTTTTTTAGTTTGAGCACCATTGCGCCGGAGGGCAGCGCATCCCGCAGTTCACGAATCATCTTGTTGAGCACCGGATGCCGCGCTTCAGGCGCAATCTCCGCCAGAGGTTCAAGAACGAATCGGCGCTCGTGCATGGCCGGATGCGGAATCGTGACTTCTGCGGAATCCAAAACAGCGTCGCCGAACAAGAGAATGTCGATGTCGATAATGCGCGGGCCTTTTTTTTGCTCGCGCTGGCGCCCCATCGATTTTTCGATGCCGAGAATCGCAGTCATCAGTTCCTGAGCTGTGAGTTCGGTCCTGATTTCGACGGCGCAATTGAGGAACCAGGGTTGTTCAGTAAACTCAACAGGCTCGGTTTCATAGAAGGACGAAACAGCCGCAACTCGGCCCAAAGCCGTCAGTCGATCTTGGGCATCCCGAAGGTGGGCCTCGCGATTTCCGATATTCGAGCCCAGCGAAAGATAGGCCAATGTTGCCATAGGTTTACCATCCGATACCTTGGTTACTTTCGGAGATTTCAACCTGACCCTAGAATTAAAGCATGCTGGAGTCGCTGCTGCTGAGTCGCGATGCCGAGGTCTTCCGGGTGTTACGCCCGACGCTCGAAAAATTGTCTATCGAGATCGAAATCTGTCAGGAAGCTAAAAAAGCCAGCGAGATTCTGATTTCGGAAAAATTCGATGCTGTAATAGTGGACTGTGATGACATGCCGGGCGGGGTCGGGGTCCTGGAAGGGTTGCGCGGTACTCCCAGCAATAAGAACTCTGTAACATTTGCCATCGTCAATGGCAAGAGAACTACTACGCAGGAAGCATTCGGCATGGGAGTAAATTTTGTTCTGCACAAGCCGCTGTCTGCTCTGAACGCGTCTCGCTGTTTCAATGCCGCCTTGAGCTTTATGTTGCGCGAGCGCCGCCGCTACTTCCGTCATCCGGTAAAGATGCCGGCCCGTCTTCTGCTGGGTGAGACGGAATTCAAAGTGGAAAGCACGAATCTGAGCGAGGGCGGAATCGCGCTCTCACTACACCGCGCACTACCGAAGAACGCCACGCCACGTTTGCAGTTCACACTGCCCGGAACCAGCACCAGTCTCGATGTGGAAACTGAAGTTGCCTGGGCCGACCTGAAAGGGCGCGTGGGATTGCGCTTTCGCAACCTGCCCGCAAGCTCACAGGAACTGCTGGAGCGTTGGCTTGGGGATCACGCAGAACAAATTCCCGCAGTCACAGACAAGCCATCGGCGCCCGCGTCTCGTCCCATCCAATAAACGGCGGTCGCTCCCCGGCCTTCCCAGTCCTCTCGTCCCCGTTTGATCCGCAGGTATCCGCCTGGTAATTGGCGGGCGGCAATCGACGTGGCAATCTAGTCAGATCGGAGAGCCATTATCATGCTGCCTTCTAATTATCGGGTCGCGCGCATCCAGAAAACTCTGCGCTGGTTTGAGCAGGATATCCCCTTGCTGAACATGCGAGTCAAGGACTTATCAACCGAGCGCCAGCGCTCCGCGCGTCAGTTTGCCGCAGCCGTGGTCGAGCAGACACGAGCGGAACTCCAACGCCTGCTGGAAGAACAACCAGAGCAGGTTTCAGAATCGGGCGAAGTGCCCTGCGAACCCGCGGACTAAATCAGGATCAGATCAACAGCGCGAGATCTCACAGTACAGATCCGGCGGTCGCTTGCGCGCCATAATGCCTCATCTCAGCTGCGGATTCCTGCGGCAGCGTGACTTCCTCCCACAGGCTGCGGTCACGGAGAATACGGGAAACCAGGGCAGTATGCATGGCGTGGCCGGCACGGTCGGCAATCACTTTCCCCAGAATCGGTTTGCCCAGAAGAGCTAGGTCGCCTACTAAATCCAGCACTTTGTGACGGACAAACTCGTCGCTGAAGCGCAGCGGTCCGTTTTCGATTCCGTCGCGCGTCAGCACTATGCAGTTTTCGCGCGATGCACCGCGGATCAATCCCATGTTACGCATGGCTTTCTCATCTGCCCGCGAACCGAAGGTGCGGGCGGCGGCGATATTTCGCAAATAGCTGCCGTTGGAAAGTTCTACCTGAAAAGTTTCCTTGCCGATGAGCGGGTGGGGAAAATTAATCGAGTAGGAAATGGAA
>DASRWO010000382.1:0-12519 GCA_035654555.1 Candidatus Deferrimicrobiaceae bacterium
AATTGGGACAAAAGGCTGGCGAGGATCCCGGGTATGGGGATGGGGGTTGTTCGGAAAACCGAAATTTGAAACTCTTTTGTTGAAATTCCCCAGCGACGTGGTACATTGTCTCGCGTTTTGCCCGAGGCCCTCCCCCAATCAGGACCGGGCATAGGTGGGAACCTGCGCCAGCGGGTTCCCATTTTTTTGCGATTGCCTCTCAAATTCACACTTTCTTTACAAACCATTGTGTTAAATTGTGCATTCTCACTCTCATAAATTTGCATGCGGGAGGCTAGAGCGTTGGGCAAAGATATGGTTCCCAAGAGGATGTTCTTCACCAAGGGAGTGGGAAAGCACCGCGAGCGGTTAACCTCGTTTGAGTTGGCATTGCGCGACGCCGGTATAGCTGCGCAAAATCTGGTGCGAGTCTCTTCCATCTTCCCACCCAATTGCAAAATGCTGGCGCGCAAAGAAGGCGTGAAATATCTCAGCCCCGGCGAAGTTGTGTTTGCCGTGGTGGCGGAAAATTCCACCCATGAGGCACACCGGTTGCTCGCTTCGTCGATCGGCGTGGCGATTCCGGCGGATAAGAATACCTACGGATATCTGAGCGAGCACCACTCTTTTGGCGAGACGGAAGATGCGGCCGGGGAATATGCGGAAGAACTCGCGGCGGAAATGCTCGCGACCACGCTGAATGTCGAGTTTGATCCCGACCGGTCCTGGGATGAGAAGAAGCAAATCTACCGCTTGTCGAACAAAATCGTTCGAACCGCTAATGTGACGCAATCGGCCGTTGGCGACAAGCGCGGCTTGTGGACCACGGTGATTGCGTCGGCTGTGTTGATTTTTGATTGAGCTGAACAGGCGGGTTAGGGCCGTGCGCGCGTGCGCGCCTTGCAAGAGCGGCGCCTCAGGGTCGCGTAGAGCGCGAGAATCAAAACGGGCCTTATCCCCTGCGGCGGGTGGTCCGTGAAGCGCAGAGCTTTCCTAAAGGGCGCAGGCGTGGTGACTGTCGCCGTCGTGGCGGGTGGCGTCTGGCGCGCTTACGATCAAGGCGTCTTCAGCGTGGGTGCTGGACCGGCCTACGAACCATGGAAGACCTGGCGCGATACCAACGATGGTCCGCTTGCTCTGGTACGCGCCGCGATTCTCGCCGCCAGTCCGCATAACACTCAGCCCTGGCTGTTCAAGGTCGGCAGCTCCTCGATCGAATTGCACATCGATGCGAACAGAAACGTCGGCGCGCTTGATCCCTATCTGCGCGAAGAACACATCGGCATGGGTTGTGCTCTGGAGAATCTTATGCTCGCGGCGTCCGCCAACGGCTACGCCGCCAGTGCTACGCTCCTGCCGGGAATACTCGGGCCCATTCCCGCGGACCCCAAACCACGGCTCCTCGCCCGCGTGGCCCTCGCGCCCGGAAAACGTGAGGAAAGTGAACTCTACAATGCCATTCCCCTGCGCCACACCAACCGCGGTCCTTACGATCCGCACCGGTCGATCCCGACCGATTTTGTCGAAGCGCTGGCCAACTTGCCAGGCGATGACGTCGACGTGAAGCTATTTTTGTTCACCCCCGAAGCGGATCGAAGAAAGATCGTCGAAGTCAGTTCGGCCGCAAATAAGGAAATCTATTCCGATCCCGGCGTCCAGCATGGCAGCGAACGCTGGGTCCGACTGAAATGGAGTGAAGTGCAGAAACATCGCGACGGCCTGACTATCGACGCCTTCGGCCTTCCTCCCATCACTGACGTGATTGTCAAGATGATGACCCCAGGGATGCTGGCATGGGCCGCTTCACACAGCAAAGCGAATGGCTATGCGGATCTGATGCTGAGCGCGCCGCTGATCGGATTCATCGCCGTCCGCGACCGCTATGAGCGGGAACAGTGTTTGCGGGCGGGCCGAATCTGGCAGCGCGCGCACCTTCTGGCGACCGCCCGCGGGCTGGCGGCGCGCCCCTGCAACGAGGCGGTAGAGATGATCGACCACGAACGCGCGCTCGGCAAACCCGCCGCCCGCGCCACCTTGCTTAACGAAATTACCGGCGATTCCACATGGCAGCCGACCTTCGTTTTCTACATGGGCTATCAAACTGTGACCGCTCTCACCAGCCCTCGCCGCGGAGTCAACGCCGTAGTCATTTGAGGAAGAAAGCTGATGAGGATGGCGCTGACAAATTCCGCTATGTCGTGCTATAATAAAACTTTAGTAACCCTCTGCCCGCCCCAAATGTAACCTTCCGTTAACAGCCTTCCCGTAAAATAAGAACTGTTAGGAAACATCCACTTAGGCCCGAGGAGTAAGTTTTGGATATCGATACTCGTAGAAAAAAGCAACAAGAGTTGATGACCGAATTGATCGAAAGAAAGATCCGGCTGCACGCGCAGCATCTTTACGATCAGCGCGGGCAGGAGGAAGGTCTTGCGCTGCAAGACTGGGTGGAGGCGGAGTCGCGAGTGCTGGAGAACAGCATTCTGGCGCCGCTTTACCGGAAGAGCCGCGGAGAAAACGGCTCATCCGAGGAAGAGGTTGTGGATTCGGACAACGCGCAGTTCGCGCCAGCCGATTCGTGTGGCTCGGAGGTTGCGCGGCGCTGAAGCGCCGCTCTTTCCCGATACAGCTCACACGGTACCGCTCACTTCTTTGCAGCCGCGTTTTTAGCCTTGCTCGTCTTGCTTCCCTTCTTATCCAGTCGCTCGAGCACGGCAGCAACAATCAGCGGCAATCCAACCGTGGCGTCCACGAAAACCTCGCCGAACCTGCCGCCCTCTGCGGGAGGCACGAACTTGCCCCAGGAAACGGCCTCGCTGTAAGGACTGCCTGACAAACCTCCCCAATATACCGGCTCGGGACAAATGCGCAAGCCGTAGTGATAGCGCTTCAGGGCGACGTTCTCGCCCAGGCGCCGGTGCCGGAGTTCGCAGAACGGACCGAACTGCTGCGACCAGTTCCGCGGCACGCCGCCGCCGATGGTGATGATACCGAGCTTTTTTTGGCGGAGCAAAGTGGCGGCAAAGTGCTCCAGGTCTTCGAACGGATCGAAGCGAATCTTGTGCCTGCCGGTCGATTCGCGCAGACGATTATTCAGCGCCGTATCCAGGCCCATTTCCGAATCGCTGAAGGCCGGAACAAATACCGGGACTCCCATCTCGTGCGCCGATTTTAGAATTCCGCGCTGATTCTGCGAGTTTTTGGTGAGGTAAGCGCCGATCGCGTGATTCAGCTTGTAGGAACACATTACCTCGTTGTGGTCCCAGCCCTCCAGCACTGCCGACATCACTTCTTCCACGTCGTCCAGATTCTGTTCGGGCTCAAGCGTGTCGTAGACGCGGTTGTAACCCTGCTCGTAGAGTTCTTCATCGGAGACCTCGGGATTGTAGCGGAAGTGGGCGCGTCCGGTAGCCTCGACCAAGCCGTGAGCCATCAGCGCACCGGTGGAAACGACTGCATTCACGATGCCGCGATCGATCAACTCCGTAACAATCAGGCCTTGCTTGGCCACGGTCATGGCGCCGGAGAGGGTCATCACCACAAAACATTCTTCGTCGCGGGCCATGGCCTCAAGCACGTCGGCGGCTTCTCCCAGCTGGCGCCCGGTAAATGCGGTCTTCGACATGGCGCGCACCAGGTCGTCGATCGACTTCACTTTGCCCAGGTCGAGTGGTTCCAGCGGAATGAGCCGGTCTTCGATCGGATTGTGCAGGTGGCGTTCTACGCCATCGCCCTCGTGGCCCGCAGTGGAGTGGGACTTCTCTGCCGAATGTCCGACTTTGTTGTGATGATTTCCGTTTTTCAAGCTGACTGCCTCCAAGCGAAATTCCCGCCGCAATCTCTTACTTTACAGGATCAATGTTAAAGGACGCCACGCGGCCAAAGGGAGTGAAGTTTGGCGGAACGATTTTCTTCCTGGCCTCGCAGTTTCATGTTTATTGACGCTGCGGGGCGATTAATCAACTCTCCTCGAATGCTATATTGATGCAAAGAGGGATCAACTGCGTGCCTCCTGACAAATTTCGCGTAGCGCTGTTGCAGATCTCGTGCGGGCCGGAGCCGGAACAAAATCTAGCCAAGGCTCTGGAGCGGATTGCCGATGCCGCGGGACGCGGCGCGCAAGTGGTCTGCCTGCCCGAACTTTTTCTAACACAATACTTCTGCCAGCGCGAAGATCATTCTCTGTTCGATCTCGCCGAGCCGATTCCGGGGCCGACCAGCGATAAACTTTCCGCGGCCGCCAAACAGCACGATGTGGTATTGATCGCGTCATTGTTCGAGAAGCGTGCGCCGGGGATTTATCACAATACGGCGGCGGTTTTCGATTCGAATGGGGCGCTGGCCGGGCTGTATCGCAAAATGCATATTCCTGACGATCCGCTCTACTACGAAAAGTTTTACTTTACGCCGGGCGATCTGGGATTTCGCGCTCTCGATACCAGCGCTGGACGACTGGGGACGCTGATTTGCTGGGATCAATGGTTTCCTGAGGGCGCGCGGCTGACGGCGCTGCAGGGAGCGTCTATTTTGTTTTATCCGACAGCCATTGGCTGGCATCCTTCGGAGAAGGCGGAGTTTGGTGTGGTGCAGCACGATGCCTGGCGCACAATTCAACGTGCTCATGCAATTGCGAATGGGGTTTATGTCGCGGTGGTCAATCGTGTGGGATTTGAGACGGGAAACGTGCGGGGGAAATCTACGCCGGGGCAAGGACTGGAATTCTGGGGTGGGTCGTTTTTCTGCGATCCTTTTGGGCACGTCATTGCGGAAGGATCGCATGACCGGGAAGAGATACTGATGGGCGATGTGGATTTGAAGGCCCTGGAAGATATTCGGCGGAACTGGCCGTTTCTGCGCGACCGGCGGATCGATGCTTACGCACCGATCTCCAGCCGTTTATTGGATGGGCGCTAGAGAAGCTTGTGAGTAAGACTGCCGGCATTACCTCAAGTAATACTTTCACCTCCGAAGCGACTGTTCCCTCTTCGCTCGACTATCGCATGCCTGCAGAGTGGGAGCCGCACGCGGCTACCTGGCTGGCGTGGCCGCACTATCATGGGGATTGGCCGGGAAAATTCGAGCCGATTCCGTGGGTCTACACGGAAATCATTCGCAATCTTGCGCGGCACGAGCGTGTCGAATTACTGGTGAACGATGCCGCGGCGGAACGAAAAGTCCGCAAGCTGCTGGAGAAGGCGAACGCCGCGCTGAAGAACGTTCGCTTCCATCGCTGGCCGACTAACCGCGTGTGGATGCGCGACTCTGGTTGCATCTTTGTTACGGCAAGGCCGGTCCTATCTCGTGCGGACAGCCCCTTCGACTCCGCTCAGGGCAAGCTTGGAGAGCTATCCCCACATCTGTCCGGAATGGTCGCCAACAAGTTTCGCTTTAACGCTTGGGCTAAGTATTCTAACTGGCGGCATGATGAAAAAATCGGAAGCCTGATGGCGAGTGCTGCCGTGGTTCCGGAAATTCGTCCGCTGTGCCACGAGAGCCGCGTGGTGCTCGAGGGGGGATCAATCGATGTGAATGGCGAGGGCACCATCCTCACCACCGAAGAATGCCTGCTCAGTAAAGTGCAGCAACGGAATCCCGGCATGTCGCGCAAGGATTACGAAAAAATGTTCGCGGACTACCTCGGCGCACCGCATGTGATTTGGCTGGGGCGTGGCATCTTTGGCGACGACACGCACGGCCACGTCGATGACCTTACTCGCTTTGTTGCGGCTGACACCGTGGTGACGATGGTGGAGAACAATCCGCGAGATGCGAACCACAAACCGCTGCGCGATAATCTTGGCCGGCTGCAGTCGGCTCGTGATCAAGCGGGCAAAGCGCTGAACATCGTCGAGCTTCCCATGCCCGGCCCGGCCGTATTCGAGCAGCGACGCTTGCCCGCCAGCTACGCTAATTTCTACATTGCGAATGGAATTGTTCTGGTGCCGGTGTTCAACGATCCCAACGACCGGATTGCGCTCAATACGCTGGCGGAGCTTTTTCCTGCGCGCGAAATTGTCCCCATTTATTCAGGTGATCTGGTGTGGGGGCTCGGCACCATGCATTGTATGACGCAACAGCAGCCGGCAGTCGACGCGCTGTCATTCCAAGGGCCGCTCGCCGGCAGCTTAAGTGCACAGATCCCTGGTGGGACTCCTCGGCCTCGCCGAGACTCCGCTGCCTTAGAATGACAACGTGGTAGATTAGCTTCTTTCATGCAGGAAACCACCAAAGCCCGCCTGGAGTTTTTTAGCGATGGCGTGATGGCAATCATTATCACGATCATGGTCCTGGAGCTGCGCGCGCCGTCGGAGCCTACGCTGGGCGAACTGTTGAAGATTGCGCCGGAATTTTTAACTTACGCGATCAGCTTTCTGGTGATCGCCATCATCTGGGTGAACCATCATCCTCTCATTCATGCTGCCCGTTCTCTCACCGCGCGACTTTTGTGGTCGAATTTTTATTTGCTCTTCTGGATGTCGTTCGTTCCCTTTGTGACTGAGTTCCTGGGCAGAGACTACCGCGAGCCGCTGGCGGTGGCGCTTTATGGGCTTGATCTTTTCCTGTGTACCTCCGGATTTTATCTTCTGCGCCTGGAGTTGATCCATCAGAACCGGGAAGATATGGCGCTGCGTAAGTATCACAAGCGCATCCAGCGAAGGAACGCTTTTACGGCAGCGCTCTATCTGCTCTCCGTTCCGCTGGCCTACCTTACAATTTACGCGTCGTTCTGCATCTTCGTTTTGCTGCCCGTAATGTACTTCCTGCCCGAAAAGGCACTCTTTGGCGAGTAGCGCACTAGACGGATGTTGCTTTGCAGAGTCAACCCTTTGCCGGGAAACGGAATCGTACTTTCTTGCCAGACGAGGCTAGGACCAAAGGCTTATCTGGAACTACTGCGAACGACGTAGACTTGGTCGGCACAACCGCGCACAAAAATCCTTGAGGAGAACCGAATGAATGCACTGAAGCTTTTTGCGGTAGCTGCTGTTGCTGCAATCTGTTTTATGATGATCGCCCCGAAATCACAGGCTCAGGTGGCCGTTACCGTTGGACCGGCGCCCGATTGCCCCTACGGCTATTATGACGTCCCGCCGTATGATTGCGCGCCCTACGGCTATTACGGACCAGAGTGGTTCACCGGTGGCGTATTCATCGGCGTAGGTCCATGGTTTCACGGGCCGGAAGGATTTCACGGCCATGTAAATAACCATTTCCATCCGGATCACGGATATCACGGACCGAAGCCAGCCCGCGGCGACAGACCGGATCCGGCGCGGCCTGCGGGACATGTCGAGCACTTCAAGGGAAATGAAGTGCGGGATGGACACGGTCACGTAACGGGCAAGCGCTAGAATTTTCTTAGAACGAATTTGGATATATGGTCCGGCTTGCTAAAAAACCGGACCATATTTCTTTAGGCAATGGTCGAGCCACTTGAGGGCAGTCAACCACTGAGGCTGGGCAACACACAGAATTAAAGCGCTGCGAACAAGAAGTATCGTGCGAGCATCCACCGATTTAGCTTCGCTACTAAGACAAATCTAGTCCCTTAACCGAAATGTGCTGATTGCCCGGGTTGTTGCATAACGGTTCCTCACCCAACAAAAAGCGGGCCCGTTAAGCGGGCCCGCGAAATTGCGGGGGAGTTATAAACTTTCGAATGCTTATCGGCCGGGACCTGAAGGCGAGCTGCCAGAGCCCGAGGTGCCAGGGTTTGACCCGGGATTCGACGACCCTGGATTCGACGTGCCAGGATTGGTTGACCCAGGATTGGTTGACCCAGGATTCGTGGTTCCAGGATTTGCTCCACCATTCGGCGACGCGCCCGGATTGGAAGGCGAGCCTGGCGTAGTCGGAGTGGCGTTGGGGCTGGTGCTAGGATTCGGATTATTCGGGTTCGGGGTAGACGGCTGGGCGCTCCCGTTCGGGTTCGATGGATTCGCTCCCGGCTCAGTATTTGGGGCAGTGGAACCGGTCGGAGGAGCCGTCGTGCTTCCGGTGGGAGGCTGTGCGGTACCGCCAGTGGGCGGTGTGCCCGTATTCCCGGTGGGTGGAGCTGAGGGCGATGCCTGGCCGGGTGTGGCGCCTCCGCCTGGCGATCCTGCTCCGCCGGCTGATCCTGATCCTCCGCCCGGCGCTGCTTGCGCCACAACCCACGTTGCGCAGAACAAAATCACAGACAATAACATAAGTCTTTTAGCTGACATCCTGAAGCCTCCAGCATTGAATTTGCGGTTCCCTTTCAAGGCCGGCGACACGGCTGGCTAAAGGGATCCATGGCTAGAGTGTGAGCGCAGCTTGTTGAGATGAATATCCAGCGGATGCGGTAGACAGGAACTCGGGATTCCTTAGTTATAAGAACAAATTGCAGCGGAGCTGATATCAAGAATGGTGCAATGAAGTGGAGTGCGTTGTGCGAATGTGATGCGAATTATCCGCGAATCACTTCTTATAGAGCGTTGGCTGCGGACCCTTTTCGAGCGTCTTGCGATCCCATATCCAGCCTTCGCGGGTGTAACTGGCGAGTTCGAAATCCTGTGTGAGTTCGAGTGCATCCACGGGACATGCGTCCTCACAGAGGCCACAGAACATGCAGCGGCTTAGATCGTAGGTGAAATTGGTGAGCTCTTTGCGGCGGGTTTGCTCGTTGCGGGCGCTGGAGACCACAATCAGATTTTCTGGGCATGCCAGTGCACACAGATCGCAGGCAATACACATAGTCTCGTCAGTGTCTGGATTGACGTTCAGCCGGGGCGCGCCACGGTAACGCTCGGCCACTTGTGGCCGTTCCATGGGGTATTGCTCGGTATAAATTTCCTTCGGATCCTGGTAACGGAACGTGACCTTCAAACCTTGAAGAAGGTCGACCAGGAAAACTTTGCGGAGCAGGTTGGGAATCCCCATAACGCGGTAAGCATACCACTTGCCAGTTGCCGGTTACCAGTTTGCATATTGGCGCCGGAAAGAAACTTGTGGGAACTTTAGCGGGCGCGGGCGCGTAATTAAGAACTGAGGATGTTATGCCAGCCTATCTCGCCAAGTTGACGCCGAGAGCCCGGATGCTTCTGCTGCTGCCGCTAGTCGTACTCGCATATCCGGTCGTGATGATTCTGGTGCCAGCGATTATTCATGCGATGGTTCCTGATGTAGTGCGCTCAGTGTTGAGCATGCTCTGAACCGTTTGCCTGACGCGCCTGTCCTGCCGAATTGAATCGCATGAATGATACTCTGCGCGTGGACTCTTGCTTGATCATCAGCGACAATCCAATATCAACGAGAAACGACTCAGAGCCACAGCTAATGAGCAACGACGAGCTTTGGATGGAAGAGGCTTTGCGGTCAGCACAGCGCGCGCTGGAGGCCGGCGAAGTCCCGGTCGGGGCAGTGGTTGTGTGCGGAGGAAGCATCGTCGGCCGGGGGTGGAACCGCAATATCAGCGATTGCGATCCAACGGCTCATGCGGAAATTGTTGCGCTGCGCGAGGCGGGTGCAGCCGTGGGAAATCATCGTCTGGCCGAGTGCGAGCTGTTTGTTACAATTGAGCCGTGTGCGATGTGTGCAGGCGCGATGGTACATGCGCGGATAAAACGCCTGATTTACGGCGCAGATGATCCGAAAGCGGGCGCGGTTCAGTCGGTCATGAGGCTGCTGGATCATCCCCAGTTAAACCACCGCGTGGAAGTTCTGGGGGGGGTGCTGGCGGGCCGTGGTGCGGAGGTGTTGCAGGAATTTTTCAGAAGCCGGCGCTGAGTTCCACGCTTTGTTGTCGTTGCTCGCGGCAGAATTCTAGTTCTTGCTGAGGGCTGAAAGCCGATATAGCTGACAGTCGTTTACAACGCGGAGAGGTGCGTGAGTGGTTGAAACGATCCGCCTCGAAAGCGGACATACCTTAACGGGTATCGTGGGTTCAAATCCCACCCTCTCCGCCATTTTGTTTTCATTGATTTACATCGCTGATGTGCTATAACCTGTGTTAGGCATGTCCCGCGAGGTTCCCGTAGGTAGGAGGGGATTCGTTGAACGAGCCAACACAGGAAATAACAGTCAGGGTCTTTGTCCGACACAAGACCACTGCGACCACGCCGGGGAGGAAGGCTATGCAAACTGCCGTTGTGCGAAATGGCTCCGGTATTCTCGGCACGGCAAGCAATTCCGTCAATCTGCGAACACCCGGTCTTTTGGCACAGCGTTAGAGAAAGCCCGACATCTCGAGCGTCGGCTCCGATCTGGCGAAACGCCTTACCTGCCCAAACCGGAACAATCGAAGAATGCAACCATCAGGGACAAAATTGAGACTTACACCCTCAACAAGCAAAAAGGGGTCGGGCTGAGTAAGGCAACTCTTCGCAAGTTGAAGTATCAGCTCGGTCTATTCGAGCAGTTCCTGCAAGACCGCTCAAAGTTCTTCCCCCAAGAAATCACAGCCGATGATGTCATCCATTTTCGAGCGAGTTGGAAATGGGGCTCCGGCGTCACCCGTCAAAAAGCCCAACAAAATCTTCGGGGATTCCTACGCTTCATTTGTGACGGCAAGCAACTTGAAGCCGCTCTTAAAATCCTTGAATCTATCAAACTGTCCAAGGAAGACACTGCTCGACTGAAACCGAAGCCCTTTACGGATGATGAACTTCGCTGACTCCTCGCTCAAATGCCAAAGACTTTCGCCGACCCTACGCAGCAAGCCCGTATAAGAGCACTCATTAACTGCCAAGTCGAAACAGGCCTCGCGATCCGCGATACTGTTCAACTCGAACGTAGCAGCATTCAAAACGGTTGGCTCCGAATCGAGCGCCAGAAAACTGGCCGCCCCGTCAAGCAACCACTACGACCCGAACTTTACGAAGAACTAATGGCCGTGACGAACGGCAATCCCCGATATGTCTTCTGGAATGGCACTTCCCTGCCCGAGACCGCAACCGGTCGGTGGCAGGCTGACCTGAAGCGGTTGATGGAAGATGCAGGTGTATGGATTCGTGGAAACCTCTCACATCGCTTCAGGGACACTTTCGTCAGTAAGGCTTTGGCGAGTGGTTGGACGCTTGGAGATGTCGCCGATGCACTCGGGGATACTTTGGCTATCGTGGAAAAGCATTATAAGAGCCTTGACGACAAGCGGCAGGAAGCGAGATTAGCAAAACTGCCGCGAGGAGCATGGGCAAAGACGCGGATGACTTTGTCTTCGGAGCAGCGCATTGTCTGCGCCACATCTTTGACGGTCAATAAGTTGCTCATTGCTACCTGAGATCTGTCCGCTCGTGCTGCGATGACGGCTGCCCGGAGAACAAATGGTCTCGAACGTGTGCAAGATCATCGAGGACTGTGAAAACTCGTGTCGATAATTCTCAGTTAACAATGCTGAGTATTCAAAGCGCGGTTTTCGGTGTGTCAGGACGCGGCACACATTTGGCGCACAATTGCAAAAAAATCGACGGTCCAGGATGTATGGCGCGCCGACAGTCAGTCGATGGTTCTGTTCAGCAACTCGCGTTGCTGGGATGAATTCTGCACATCGTTCCCACACTATTTTGTTCGTGGACATGGTTTCGCGGTCGAACTGGGAATACTGTTTTTCACTTCCTAGAAGCCCGTTTATCGTTATTAGTCGCACTATATTTCGATGAAGACTTCTGTCCCACCTGTTCTCGGTGGCCCAACTTCCGGTTTGCCCGTCATCCGAGAGTAGCGGCGACCGCAAATCAACCGAGAAACAAGTTGCTAGAGTCATTGTTCCTATTCACAATTGATTCGCCGGGCCGATGCCGGAGATTTCACTGGCGTCGTTTGCCTCGAGTGACAGCACCCGATAGTCACCTTTACTACGGGCTCCCCTGCGTTTTTGCCTCTCTTGAAAAGTTCGTGATAACCGTGACTGACTGGGCCACCTGCTGCACAATTCGATTAAGAAGGAATTTTTTTCCGTCCGGTGCAACGTCGTAAAAAGCCTGCGGAGCCGACCAATTCGTTGTGCCAATCAGCATCTGTGCGGCGCCAAACTGCAACGCGCCGCCAATTTCCTTCACTGGGGCGGAGAGCACGTCGAAGGTCAGGTCCATGTAGTAGAGTTGCTTGCCGTCGCGGCTCCACTGCGGCTGTTGTCCGCCATTCGAGACCTGCCATTTTCCTTCCCCCCCTCCGTAGGCCATCACGTACACCTCGGGCCTGCCGGATTCGAGCGAAGAATAGGCTAACCAATGGCCGTCCGGAGAAAGCTGCGCTTGCGCTCCGCGCGCCAATACCAGCTTCGGCTTGCGCTCTCCATCCAGCGGCAAAGCCCAGATCTCGGCCTTCGGTGACTCCAATAGCTGGGCATAGAAGAGCTCCTTGCCATCGCGGGACCAATCGCTCGGCCTGAGCGCATCGAGAGAACCGGCAATTGGACCAGCCAGTAAAAGCTCTTCCGGGCCGCTTCCGTCGGAGCGTTTACGGTAAAGATTACTTTGGGAGTTTCTCACCGATTCGTATGCGATCCACTGGCCATCGGGCGACCACACTGGATACGCATTGGCTATGGGGCCGAACGTCAGCCGAGTGCGCACACCC
>DASRWO010000383.1:0-5761 GCA_035654555.1 Candidatus Deferrimicrobiaceae bacterium
TGGTGATCACGACCACACCGAAAAAAAAGTCCGACATTGTGTTGGATCCAGAAGCCGAATTGGCTGAGCGATAGTATCGCTCTCATGTCTGATCTCTAAGGTCGTGTCATTTTCTCCGGCCGCACCAACTGATCGAACTCCTCGCCGGTGAGATAGCCCAGTTTCAACGCCGCCTCGCGCAAACTGCTGTGCTCGACATGCGCGGTGTGCGCGATCTGCGCTGCCTTGTCGTATCCCACTTTTGGCGCTAGCGCCGTCACCAGCATTAGCGAATTCTTTACGTACCAATCAACTTTCGCGCGATCGACCTTGATGCCCTTGATCATGTACTCCACATAGCCGTGGCAGGCGTCCGTGATCAGCGTGACGGAATGCAGAAAGTTGTAGATCATTACCGGCTTGTAGACGTTGAGCTCGAAATTTCCCTGCGATCCCGCAAAGCCAACTGCTGCAGTCGCGCCGTGAACCTGCACGCAAACCATGGTCATGGCTTCACACTGCGTGGGATTCACCTTCCCCGGCATGATCGAAGAACCGGGCTCATTCTCCGGAATCGAAAGCTCGCCCAAGCCGCAGCGCGGCCCGGACGCCAGCCAGCGGATGTCGTTCGAAATCTTCATCAGCGATGCGGCCAGTGTTTCCATCGCGCCTTGTGCGAAGACGATTTCATCGTGCGCTGAAAGCGCGGCAAACTTGTTGCCATGCGATCGGAAGGGAAGCCCAGTAAGTTCAGCGATCTTTTTCGCGGCGCGCTCCGCGAATTCAGGGTGAGTGTTGAGCCCTGTTCCCACCGCGGTTCCGCCGATGGCCAAATCGTAAAGCCCGTCCAGCGCTTGCTCTAGCCGTTTGATATCCCGCTCCAGCAAGCTGGCCCAGCCGCCAAACTCCTGGCCAAAAGTCAACGGCACGGCATCCTGCAAATGCGTACGGCCGATCTTTACCACGTTTTCGAATTCTTTCGCCTTGGCGGCAATGGCATCGTGCACGCTTTTGATCGCCGGGATCAGCGCGTTCTTCACGCGATCCGCCGCCGCAATGTGCATAGCCGTGGGAAATGTATCATTCGAAGACTGCGACATATTCACGTCATCATTGGGGTGGACCGGCTTCTTCGATCCTTTCTCGCCACCAGCAATTTCAATGGCGCGGTTCGAAATAACCTCGTTCACGTTCATGTTGGTCTGCGTACCGCTGCCGGTCTGCCACACCCGCAGCGGAAATTGATCGTCCAGCTTGCCCGCAATCACCTCGTCGGCAGCCTGCACGATCAGCTTCGCCTTGTCCGCCGAAAGTTTGCCCAGATCCTGATTCACCAGCGCGGCCGCCTTTTTCAATGTTCCGAACGCGTGAATCAACTCCGGGGGCATGGTGTCGCGGCCAATATTGAAATGTAGCAGCGAGCGCTGGGTCTGCGCTCCCCAATAAACCTCGGCGGGTACTTCAATTTGTCCCATGCTGTCTGATTCAATGCGCATGCGGGTTGCGGATTCCGTGGAGATTGGCATCTGTGTCCCTGGCTGGAATGTTGGAAGTGAATGAGGTAACCGAAAATTATAACGGAGTACGTGGTTGACCGTGCACGGCGCACACTGAATTGTGGGTAGTGGGCGGTTCAAAACCGCCCACTACCGAATTGTGACCTAAAGCGGAACCCGCACCTCAGCGTGCTAGAATCATCGATCCCGATCTGCGCTCGTTCGCATTTGAAGTGGTGCAGCGGTTTGCAGTTATGCCTGATTTTCTCACCGCCGAAGATGTCGAGACTTTGCCCAAAGCCGAGGTTCAGCTGCATCCCGAGCAGCACACGGACGTGCTGGTGATTGGAGCCGGCCCCACCGGCCTTGCCTGTGCCATCGAAGCGCAGAAGATCGGACTTCGAGTCATCATCGTCGACAAGGGCTGTTTGGTCAATTCGCTCTATCACTATCCGTCGAACATGTCGTTTTTTACCACTCCCGAGCTGCTCGAAATTGGCGACCTCCCTTTCACCACCGCCCGGCAGAAGCCTACCCGTGAAGAGGCTTTGGAGTATTACCGCAAAGTGTCGGAGCATTACCACCTCGATGTTCGCCAATACGAATGGGTCAAGACAGTGATGGGCGAAGATGGAAACTTCAGCATCACGGCCACCGACCGTAACGGGCGTCCGCACGACTATCGCACCCGCAAGGTGATCGTTTCCACTGGCTACTATGACCTTGCCAATCAACTCTGCATTCCCGGCGAGGACTTACCCAAGGTCTCGCACTACTATGGGGACGCCCATCCTTACTATGACACCGATGTGCTGGTCATCGGAGGGAAGAACTCCGCTGCGATTGCTGCGCTGGATCTGTGGCGTCATGGCGCGCGCGTCACGCTGGTTTATCGCGGCACGCAACTGCATCATCACGTCAAATATTGGATTAAGCCTGACCTTGAAAACCGAATCAAGAACAATGAGATCGAAGCTTACTTCAACAGCACGGTTCAGGAAATTGGCGTCGATCACGTGGTGATCCATACGCCGCGAGGACCGCTACGTTTAAAGAATGATTTCGTTCTCGCTCTGATTGGCTATCACCCTGACTACGATTTTCTGCGCAGCATGGGGATCGAACTCTCGGCGGACCAGCATCGCCCGGTTTGCGATCCGGTCTCGCTGGAAAGCAATGTGGCGGGAATTTATGTTGCCGGCGTGATCGTCTCCGGATCGCGCACCAACGAAATCTTCATCGAGAACGGCCGCTTCCACGGCAAGCAGATTGCCGAAGACCTGAAGATCAAACTGCGGCCGCCATCTTAGTTGCGTCCCTGCAGAAAGGCGCTATTTCAGCAAATAGTCCTTCAGAAATTCCACCGTAGCGTAAAACTGTTAGCGAAACAGACCGGTGCATCTTGGGCTGTTGCTGAAACGTTCGTCAACGGAAGACGCTTTAATCTCTCAATTCCAGCGTCTTCGCCCCGAAGCCCGATTGCCGAAGGCCGGTCTTTGTTACCCTAACTCTTTTCATGGAACCACAACCAGAGCGCACGTCTCCATCGATCTCACTCGCTTCCTACTGGCGACTGCTGCGCGGCAACCGGAATTTCCGCCACCTTTGGTTAGCGCAGATTGTCAGCGAGATCGGCGACTGGTTCTACACCCTATCCATCTATACGTTGCTGCTGCAGTTGACCGGCCATGCCAGTTCGGTGGCGCTGGCTTTGATTCTTCAGGTTCTGCCGCAGACATTCGTAGGCCCGACCGCGGGAGTGGTCAACGACCGCCTGCGTCGCAAGCATGTAATGATCGCCGCCGATGTAGCGCGGATCTTTGTGGTCCTGGCCATGTTGTTCGTGCGTTCGCGGTCTATGGTCTGGCTGGTCTATCCCTTACTGCTGGGGGAGACCATCATGGCTGCATTCTTCGAGCCGGCCCGCAGCTCTGTGATTCCCAACATCGCCGCCCAAGACGATGTCCTCATCGCCAACACGCTTTCTTCCGCCACATGGTCGGTAAACCTGTTGATCGGCGCTTCGGTCGGCGGAGTGGTTGCAGCTTTCTTCGGCCGGGATGCAGTATTCATCCTGAACTCTCTTTCTTTCCTGGCTTCAGCTCTCCTCATCGCTGGAATGCGGTTTGCCGAGCCGCACGCGGAGTCTGCTCCTCCGTTGCGTCCGCGCGATCTCGTCGATTTCTCTCCTGTGCTGGAAGGAATCCGCTACATACGGAATCACCGCACGCTGCTGCCCACAGTTTTTGCAAAAGCCGGCGAACTCATGATTGGTCCGAGCTGGGTTATCTTTACGGTGTTGGGCGCGCACGAGTTTGCCGTCCACTGGCACAATGTGGATGCGGCACGCGGGGCGATGCTCGGCATGAGCATCCTGCTCGGCGGACGCGGTCTGGGAGCGCTTGTCGGTCCGCTCATCTCTGCGCGGTGGGCAGGACGCAGTGATCACCGCCTGCAACTCGGCATTCTCTTTGGTTATCTGGTTATTGCCCTGGGATACGGAACTCTGGGGATTTCTCGCACTGTGTGGATGGCGAGTGCTTGCGCCATGCTCGCGCACATGGGCGGATCGACCGTCTGGGTGTTCTCCACCACGCTGCTGCAGCTGCACACCGAAGATCGATTCCGTGGCCGCGTCTTTTCTGCCGATCTCGGCTTCTCGATGCTTACCATCGCCGTCGGTGCTTACCTGTGTGGTCGCTTGCTGGATGCAGGGGTGTCGGCCCGCACACTCGCCACCTATACAGGACTCATCATGTTTATTCCGGCAGGTCTGTGGGCGCTCGCCATGCGTGCGAGAAAGGAAGCGTAAGTGGGCATGTCTCGCTGTAACAACCGGACGCCGGACGCCGAAAGCCGGCTACGGACCTACGCTCCCAAGATCCGGTCAATCTTAGCCGCCATGATGAAGTCGCTCTCGGTGAGGCCGTCAACCTTGTGTGTCCAAAGCGTAATTCCGACTTTCCCCCACGCCAGCAGAATGTCAGGATGATGTCCTTGTTCCTCGGCTACTGCTCCTATTTGGTTTACGAACTCCAGTGCCTGAGCGAAGTCGGGAAATTTGTACTCACGTGTGATGTGGTGCTCTTCTACCACGTTCCACTGCGGTACGATCTTGTGAAGGTCTTTAAGTTCTTTTCCTTTGAGCGGTGGCGTACCGCCGCGGCAGGGAACGCATTTTTTGTCGGCAAGCTGTTCGGCCATGGAAGTCTCCAGAAATGATGATATCCGAACACGGATGTCACCACGCGTCTCTCAAACAAACGCACCAGAATCAAAACACATTGAAACCTCGGGGCTTGAGAGCGCATCCTTACACTCTCATTCCGGACCCGAAGGCTTTGGCGCAGAAAGATAAATGACAGCACAACCGGCACGAAGCGGTTCCGCCCCCGGCGGAGGCAATCCCTGGCTGATCGCAATCGCCGTCATGCTGGCGACGTTCATGGAAGTTCTGGATACTTCCATCGCGGCCGTCGCCCTGCCGTACATTGCCGGCAGTTTATCCGCTACCAACGACGAAGCCACGTGGGTGCTCACCAGCTATCTGGTGGCGAATGCCATTATCCTGCCGGCGAGTTCCTGGTTTTCACTGCGCTTCGGGCGCAAGCGATTTCTCATCACCTGCATCGTGATCTTTACGCTTTCCTCGTTTGCCTGCGGTTCGGCGACGAGCCTGGCCTGGATTCTGATCGCGCGTGCCGTGCAAGGCGCTGGAGGTGGAGCGCTGCAGCCGCTGTCGCAATCGATTCTTCTCGAAACCTTCCCCCCACAAAAGCGCGGACTCGCCATGGCGGTGTTTGCTCTGGGAGTGGTGGTGGCCCCGGTCTTAGGGCCGACCCTGGGAGGCTGGCTCACCGATACTTATACCTGGAGATGGGCGTTCTACATCAATATTCCGGTTGGCATTTTCGCGGTGTTCATGATTTCTCGCTATGTCGTCGATCCGCCTTACATCAAGGATGCTCATCCCGGCAAGTTCGACGGTATAGGCCTGGGACTGCTAGCCGTCTGGCTTGGCGCACTGCAGATCATTCTTGACAAGGGGCAGGAAGACGATTGGTTCGGTGCCACCTGGATTCGCTGGGCAGCGGCCATTCTTGCCACGAGCCTTGTTTCGTTCCTTATTCGAGAGTTCCGCCACCAGCGGCCGCTGGTCGATCTTCGCGTCTTCCGGCATCGCAACTTCGCCCTGGGATGTGTACTCATCGGATTTTTCGGCGCGCTGATCTACGGTCTGGTAACGCTTCTTCCACTTTTTTATCAGGAACTGATGGGCTACACCG
>DASRWO010000384.1:0-9139 GCA_035654555.1 Candidatus Deferrimicrobiaceae bacterium
CCCTTCAATTCCTGCGCGAGGCGTTGGCCGCCAGTCATTCCAACCTCATAATTGTTGGTTCCGATAAAGAAGAGCCGCTTGCTCGCGGGAGAGTCAGAATCCATGGTGATCACAGGGATTCCGGCTGCGATTGCTTTATCAATACTGTCCTTCAACAATGCCGGATCAGTGACGCCTAGAAGAATTCCTGTTGCTTTCTGCTGTACCGCCTGGTCGAGGGCATCGCGTTCTGCTTTCGGATCGTAGCTGTTGGGACCGAGGTAGTCTGTGCGAACTTTCATTTGCGCAGTGGCTTTGGCGAATCCTGCGCCCGCCGCCTGCCAGTAAGGGACTTGCAGATTGGCCGCTACGAATACGAAGTACTCATTGGAATCATGTGGGCCGCAACTCAGCAGGGAAGTGATCAGCAACGCCAGCCCAGGAAGAGAAGACAGTTTGCGAAAGGGGAGCATGGGATACTCCTTCGAGTCGCCAGTTTACGGTGTCGACTAGAACTTTTGGCGAGGGGATTGTAACCGAGCGGCGCAATGAAAGGAAGCATCCGGGGGCGCCGGTTTTCCTCACACTCAAGAGCCAGCAAGATGCTGGCGCTACGAATGTCTACACGCCCACGGGAAACGGTTTGGTGTGGGACTCCGCACTCAGAGCGACGCCGCAGAATCGTCCCTGCAACAGAGACATCAGGCCGGTGTACCAGTAACCCACCACAAACAGCAGGAGAAAGGGGACAGTTACAAAATTTTCGTTCTGGACGGCATAGTAAACCGTGAGCGCGAAGTACGTGCCAATCACCAGTTCGAGCCACGGTACCCAGCCCAGCCGTTTGCGGTATTTGGTGTTGCGGACTTTATCTTTTTTGGAAACGACTCGATACTTCGGCGTACGGGCGAAGGCGCTCTCCTTGCCAATGAGCGCTTCGATCACGGCCTTGGTGTTTGTGATCGTGAGGCCGATGCCAAGCGCCATCAGGAAAGGCAGATAAATCAGGGCGCGGGGCCAGGTCTTGGGAAAAAGTTCGCGCTGTGAGACCAGATAAAAACTAGAAATGGAAAACGTAGACGCCAGGAACAATGGCACATCGATGAAGAGCATCTGAAACCATCCCTGATAAAAGCGGATGATCATCGCCGGCAATATCAGCACCGAGAGCACAATCATCAGCGGGTAGCTGAGGTTCGCAGTCAGGTGATACCAGGCTTCAATTTTAGTGTGGAGTGAAGCGTCGCTGCGCAAAACTCGCGGCAGGATTTTTTTGCCCGTTTGAATCAATCCTTTGGCCCAACGCGCCTGCTGCGTTTTGAATGCAGTCATTTCTACCGGCAATTCCGCTGGGCACTCGACATCCTGCAGGTAGATAAATTTCCACCCCTTGAGCTGGGCGCGGTAGGAAAGATCGGTGTCTTCCGTCAGCGTATCGTGCTGCCAACCGCCGGCTTCGTCGATGGCTTGACGCCGCCAGACCCCGGCAGTGCCGTTGAAATTAAAAAAGACGCCGCAGCGGGCGCGTCCCGAATGTTCGAGCACGAAGTGGCCGTCGAGCAGGATGGCTTCCACCTGCGTTAGGAAAGAATAGTTACGGTTGAGGTGGGTCCAGCGCGTTTGCACCATTCCAACCTTCGAATCGGTGAAGTGGTGGATAGTGCGCAGGAGAAAATCTTCCGGCGGCGCGAAGTCGGCATCGAAGATGGCAACGAATTCTCCCTTCGATGTTTTCAAGCCTTCGGCCAGCGCACCCGCCTTGAAGCCCTCGCGATTGGTTCGATGGTGATAGGTGATGGGGCTTCCGATAGCGGAATAGCGCTCGACCAGATTTTGGGCCACAGCGACGGTTTCGTCGGTGGAATCATCAAGCACCTGGATGTCGAGTTTCTCGCGTGGATATTTCAACTTGCAGATGGAGTCGAGCAACCGTTCGACAACGTATTGTTCATTGAAGATTGGCAGTTGCACGGTGACTCGCGGTAACTCCTCGAAGTAGGCCGCGGGCTCCATTGTTCGATTTTTCTTGTGCTTGTAATAAAGATAAACCAGGACATAGCGGTGCATTCCGTAGCCGGCGAGAAGAACGAGCACAATAAAATAGGGAATCAAGAGTGCCCGATCGAACGCATCGGTGTGGTAGAGACCCTGAAACGTCTTGTCCAGCAAATGCTGGCGAAGATAGGGCCCGATGCCGCGCGGAGCGGCGACCATGGCGAATTTCCAAAGAAACAGGTTTGAATCAGAAGTCAGCAAGAGGTTCGGTGAAAACCTCTATTCTACCGGATTCAGATAATCGGGGAACTCGGCCTACAAAGATATCGTGCCGCGGAATCAACCAACGAATTGGACGCTACCATGAAGCGGAGTTCTGGGTATTTTTTGCTTCTGTACCTTGAGGCGACGGCTCAGCGCAGCGCTCCGCTTTATCCAAAAGTATTCGCAAGTCCATGGCAAAATTCTTGCGTGCTTGTGCCTGTAAACGCCATTGATCTTGCACTGGAGCGCAGACGCGTGGGATCAAATCCTCGAAGCGTTCAATAGCGCTGGTGAAATAATCAATGTCCGTTTTGAGCAGCTTGAAGAATTCTGCGTCGCTAGCAGCGTCCATAGAAAACCTCCGAATGCATAAATAAATGCAATTCTGATGCCATGGTCAACTGGCAGCTCTGGATGCCAGCAAGTGCTGTCTTTTCAGAATGCTAGTGAGCGCAAATCCCAAATTCCATAGACCCCGCATGTCCTTCCGCGTGGGGCTGCGCATGTAAGAATGGGGCGATTACGAGTTCCGAAAAAAGATATTTCACGGTTTCACTCGCAATATAGCGGTATAAATTTTTTGTGCCGGGTTACCGAACAAGGTTCCTAGTGCCGAATCATCCAAGCGAGGCCATCGGGATTCGAACCGGCTTGAATATGGCCGACGACCTTCATCGACTGTAAATCGATGACGGCAACGTAGTCGTCGGGAGTGCAGGCAATGTATGCGCGTGCGCCGTCAGGTTGCATCACGATACCCGCAGAGCCATGTCCGACTGCAATTCGCTTTGTCGTTTTTCTAGTCGCGGCTTCAATGACAGTCACATCGGCGCCGCGCAGAGCTGAGATCAGCACAAACTTTCCATCCGGGGTGAACTTCAGCCGGTTCGCGGATCTTACATCAGCCGCGAGAGTTTGCGTCACTTGCTTGCTGGCCACGTCAATGATCGACACCGTTCCGTCGCCGGCGTTCGCCACCCAGATTTCTTTGCCATCGGGAGAAATATCAAATCCTTCGGAGCCGTTGCCAACGCGGACTACAGTCTCATTCCAATCGGTACGCGGAGTTGCCATCGGGCCGCCTTGGCTAGGACCGCCGCTGGCGGTTCTCTCGATGATGCTCACCGTTCCCGAACTTACGTTGGTGGTGACGATCAGTCGTAAATCCGGAGAAACGTAAATCATGTGCGTTCGGTTTTGACCGGTGCCGAGAATCCAGTCAACGTCCTTCTTCTCGGAGTCATAGCTGCCGATCGCCTTGGCGGCTTCAGCGGTGAACCAGACTTTTCCCTCTACAAAAGCCAATCCATGCGGTCCGCGCAGAGCTCCAAGATCGATTGCAGGCAATGCTTTTTGTGCGATCAGATCCACGACCGCGAGGGTATGGAACGCACCGGATCCATAGTTGGATACATAAGCTATTTTGCCGTCGCTCGATGCGATGACTTCGTGGGGATCATTACCGACGGGTATCCGCGCAATCACTTTCAAGCTGGAGGGATCAACAATGGCGAGCGTCTGGTCGTGCTTGGAGAGTACGAGCAATGCGTTTGCGGGAGTGTCTTCGGCAAACACGGAGCCGGGACTGAGCGTGACAGCAAGCACAAAGACGAAGGTCAGAAGAGGTTTCATAATCCCAAAGCATACGCCGTCGCAGCCAGGAACGGACAGAGGCTCAGGGCTGATCTTTTGCAGGCCGATCTTCCGCAGGCTGATCTTCTGCAGATGGAATCACTCTGAGTTGCACGCTCATTTGATTTCCTTCACGCACGCGCATAGTTTTTCCCCGGTCTTCATAACTTCTTAGAAATTCGGCGTTGTAATATGCTTCGCCATCGACGCTCTCCCATGCGAATAATGTGTAGTCACCGGGAGGCAAGCCGCGCAAACTGAAATGTCCGGTCTGATCCGCAACGGCTTTGCGATAGCGATCCGGGCGATTGCGTAAGAGCGCTTCGGGTACGGCGACGATCACAGCGTCCGCGACCGGTTCATCCTCTTGGTTGCCGGCCACTCCGTCGATCGCGCCACCATTGGCGCTTGCCATCAGATCAAGGGTGATGATGCCCGCGCCGACGCTGAATCCGGAATCAGTAGCATCGTGTCCATCCGACGCGGTGGATTTTAGAAACCAATCCGGCATCGCGCTGTTGTCGGAGAATTGAACGGAATAAGTTCCTGGGGGAACATCCTTCCATGTAAAGCTGCCATCGCCGCTAACGTGGGCAAGATTTGAAAAGCCTCCTCCCATGGTCAGGGCGCCAAGCGAATCGTCGTTGCTGTCGTTATCCTCGGCAAGCGAGTGCAGCAGGAGAAAGAATTGGCTGGGATCTGGCCTGGCGCTGCCGCGGCCTTCCATGTGAAGGCGTCCACGTACGGTACCGCCGCTTTGCGGCGACAGCCGCAGACCCTCCACATTTTCATTTAGCTGCAGCGATTGCCGCGCCGTCATTGGCACCGCAACATTATCCACCGTGGCCACAATGGTGTAGGCTCCCGGAGAAACATCGCGAATCTCGAAGCTGCCGTCTTTGTGCATCTCCGCGCCGCTCAGCACGAGATTGAAATCTTTGGATTGCAGCATGATCGCGGCGCTTGAGCCAGGCGGAAGATTCACTACGGAGCCGCGAATGGTCAAACTGGGGCTGCGAGTGAGCGAGAAGTTCGCAGGGAACTCGTCTCCGGCATGCAACGGAACAGGGGTGGCCTGGGCGCGATCTCGAGTGCCGGGATAATAAGTGGTTTGGTAAGCGAGCGGCGCGGGCTGCTCGGGAGCTGCTCCGGCACCAGATGCGGCTCCAGATGTGTTGCCCGTGGTTTCGATTAGGCTTCTGAAATCTGGTGGCGGCGTGACTGCCACGAAATACTTGCCCGGAGCCAGTCCGGCGATGCGGTATTCGCCGAGATCGTTGGTACGCTCCGCTCCTGCCTGCTCCCAGTGGCTGTGTCCCTGAACGAAAGTCTGACGCAGCGCGGCGACTTGCGCCTCGGGCAAAGGGTCGCCGTCTTCATCCGTGACCCGGCCCTCGACCACCGCAGCAGCCTGCAAAACAATGGCGAGATCTTTCACCTCTTGGCCTGCGCTCAGCGTGAGCACGCGGCCGTCCGTGTAACGGTGACGTTTGTCGATCTCTTGATAGCCGGTGCGCTCGACAAACATGCGATAGCGTCCGGGCTTGACGTTTTCAATGCGAAAGCTGCCATCGGGTGCGGTAAGCGCAGTGTAGTTTGCGCCATCATTCTTCTCGGTGATCAGCTCGATGAGGGCTTTTTTGACTGGCTCGCTGCCAGGGTCCTTGGTGACGATTCCTTGTAGAAGAGCACGTGAAGATGAAGAAGACTGCGGGGACAAGGTTTGCAATGAAGCGAAGGAGGGCGAATTTTCCTGGGCGACAATTACGCTGACGGCCAACAGAATCAAGCACAAACATTCAAGCGGAGATCTCATCGGATGCCGAGCGGCGAGTTCGTATTTCATTACGAGTTTCGAGGCAGACTCAGGATGTTCTGGAAGCGGTGGCACGTGCCGGCCATGAGGATCGGTCGGGTTAAACAGTCGATCTATTCTATCCGGTTCGGGTCATCTGCCCAAGGAATAACGAACAGATCGGCGATTAGGATCGCTATCCGTCCTAGTGGTGGTGCTTGCCACCGCCCGAGTGACTGTGGCCGCCGGAATGGCCCCCTCCGCCGGAATGGCCATGGCCGAAACTCTTTCCCCCACCGAAGCCCTTCGGCGCATGTCCACCGCCAAAATGGGAGCCGCCCGAGTGCGAATGCTTTCCCGACGATTCGCCGAAACCGGAGCTTCTAAAGCCACTGGAGGATCGCCCGCCAAAAGCGCTGCGCTGAAAGCTTCCGCGCCGCGCACGACTGGCCCCCATCGAGCGGCCGTAATTTATGCCTGTCCTGGCGCCAAAGTTCCCGGGGGACCTGTTATAAGAAACGGAACCAAAGCCCGAGCGAGCATACTGCTGAGGTCTGCCGGCTGCTGGACGGAAACTATTGTAGGTTCCTCGCGATGACCCAGCGTAAGCGCCTCTGGACGTCTGGTAACCGCGACTATATCCTTCGCTTACCCGGTTTCTCACATAAGCATCTCTGTCTGGTCTTCGGTACGGTGTTCGGGAGAATCCCTGTGAACGTGTGCCGTTGAATCCCACGCCTGGCCGGCCATAACCACCAGGCGTCCGATACGATCTGTTCGCCCAGGTGGCTCCGCCTCGGCCAAAGGCGCGCGGACCACCATGTGGCAGCCCCCAATCGCGCACCGTCATGCTACGCGAGTAATAGTTTGAACCGTGAAAGAGCACGGAGTGAGCCAACCAGTCCAATCCCCAGGCCAGCAATCCGAACGGGGTGTGCATGAAGGCTGTCGTCGCGATGCCTATGCCAAATCGTACGGCCAATGGTCCGAAGGATGAACCGATGAACGATCCTACTGCGCCCAGCAGGGAGAAGCCCGGATAGGGGGAGATCGGCTGGCCGTAGACTGCCCACGGGTTATACTCCGGCACGTACACCAGCTGCGGATTCGCTGGCGCCAGCACGATATTGCCCTGATCGTAGTTGACTGCTTCCTGTGGAGTGCTTCGCAGGTTTCCAGCTGCCTGCGCGCGCTGGCGCATCATCTGCACTGCCTGAAGTAAATCTTGTGGCTGGTTGTAGTAGGCGTTGCCCAGCTCCGTGGCCCATTGTAGGTTGTAGACCATCTGCGCCAGTACCTGCGGGAAAGCCGTCAACGCCTTCACGCTGGGGTCCCAAAGTTGCGCGTCGGCTCCGGCTGCGATCTGCTCGGAGGATGCATACCCTTGCGTCCTCCGCCACTGGTCGGCCTCCGCCAGCTGCGCTGGATAGGTGGACGCGGTCAGCACCTGTGCCACCAAGGTGTCCGGGTAAAGCGCGATCGGCGCTACCAGTTGCTCGAGTTGTTGCTCGCTGAGGGCTTGAACCTGATTAGGCTGCTGCTGAGGATAACCCTGCTCTGGCTCCGTTTGCTGGGGATAGCCTTGCTGGTTCTCCGTCTGGTTGTCGCCCGAATAGGACTGCTGAGGGTAAGCCTGATCTGGGTAATCTGGTTGCGAATTTGGCTGCTGCCCATAGGGCTGGGGCTGTGTATATCCCGGCTGTCCGTAGCCTGACTGATCGCCGGATTGATCCTGCGGGTACTTACCGTTAGATTCCTGCTGCGCAAATAGCGCGGGGGTAAGGAATAGCGTTATCGCAAGCGTGAGAAGGCTTCCCGGCCTTAAACTTCGGCGCGACTCAGGGAGTAAACGCGAAAAATTGGCTCGGATCGGCGTGGGGGTATACATATAGGGTCATCCCTCTCCGTGGCTCATGCAGGCGCTTTCCAGCCTGCGCTCCTAGCCGCCGTCGAGTGATCTTGCGACCCGGCGGGAACTGTTACTTATTCTAAACCCCAGAGGCGCGCATTAGTTCCGACGAAACAACCCCGGCGCTGAAAATAATGTAGTTAGAGGCGCCTGGACGATAGTGCCGCGCTTGGCGTCATGGACGGCCGAGGGCGGCGGCCCTCACAGGAATCCTTAGTTCAAGAAATACTGCCGGTAAAGCGTATCCCTCTGCGCAGGGCGGAAGCCAGCGTCGCGGATGATGCGGCGGAGCTCTTCTTCTGTCGTGCAGTTGGTTACGCCAGCGGCTCTCACTACATTTTCTTCCAGCATCACGGAGCCAACGTCGTTGCCGCCGAAGCGCAGACCCATCTGACAGACCTTGAGGCCTTGCGTGACCCAGCTGGATTGAACGTTCAGGAAATTTGATAGATACAGACGCGAAATAGCCAGCACTTTCAGGTATTCGACAGCGGTGGCTTCGTCCCAGTGACGGCCGCCGAGCGCGGTGTTTTGCGGCTGGAAGCTCCACGGGATGAAGGCGGTGAAGCCGCCGGTTTCTTCCTGCAGATCGTAGAGCTCCTGCAGATGATTGACGCGGTGTTTGTAATCCTCGCCCACACCGAACATCATCGTGGCCGTGGTTCGCATACCGATCTGGTGGGCGGTGCGGTGAACGTTGATCCAATCGCCGGTAAGGCACTTGAGGCGAGCGATTCTGTAGCGGACTTCATCATCCAGAATTTCTGCGCCGCCGCCGGGAATAGAATCGAGTCCGGCATCGCGCAAGCGGAGAATCGTGTCGCGAATGCTGAGGCTGCTGTACTCGGCGATGGCGATAATCTCGGAAGCCGAATAACAATGAAGATGAACCTGCGGAAAACGTTCCTTGATTCCGCGCAGCATTTTTTCGTGCCAGTCAATCTTTAGATCGGGATGCAGGCCTCCTTGCATCAACACGCCGGTACCGCCGAGTTCAACGGTCTCGCGAATCTTTTCGTAGATGGTATCGAACTCCAGTATGTAACCTTCTTTCGCTGCCGGCCCTTTTAGTGGACGGTAGAAGGCGCAGAAGGTGCAGTATTCCGTGCAGAAGTTAGTGTAGTTGATGTTGCGGTCGATGATGTAGGTGACCGTGCCTTCAGGATGCAGATTGCGGCGCACCGCGTCGGCTTCCATGCCGATGCCGATCAGGTCATCGGATTCGAACATCTCGAGGGCTTGCTGCTTGGTCAAGGACATTTTGGTACTTTAATTCTAAAGGAGGATGTGGCGTCACTCCAAATTCGAAATGAGCCTACTTCTTCTTCATACGCAAGTATTGGATCACGCTCATAATCGCTCCAATGACAGCCAAGCCAATAAGAATTGCCAGAGCGGGCTTGTAATAGCGGGAGAAGAAACGCAGGATGTGAATTCCGTAGTGAAAGCCTAAAAAAGCCGCGATTGAATAGCGAACGGCCCGACCTACCGCTAAGGCGCTGACGAATTTGGCTTTCGAATATTGCATGGCGCCGGCGGCCACCAGGAATGGGACAAACGGAAAC
>DASRWO010000385.1:0-13960 GCA_035654555.1 Candidatus Deferrimicrobiaceae bacterium
AACCGGCATCCGCTGGCCAGCATAGAGCGATGAATTTTACTATCGACCGAGATCGCTTACTTTCTGAGATCGACACGCTCGCTTCATTCTCCGACGCAGAAGCTCCCGCAGTAACTCGAATCGTTTTCACGCCGGCAGATCTCAAAGCTCGTTCCTGGCTGAAAGCGCGTTGTGAAGAGGCCGGGCTGACAGTGCGCGAGGATGCTATCGGAAATACCTTTGCTCGCTGGAGTGGTTCTGAGCCGGACGCGTCCGTTGTCGGCACCGGCTCGCATATCGACGCCATTCCGAACGCTGGAAAATTCGACGGAGTTGTCGGAGTACTGGGGGGCCTGGAAGCGATACGGGCATTGCGGCAGAGTGGGTTACGTCCCCGGCATTCGATTGAGCTGCTGGTTTTTACTTCTGAAGAGCCGACACGTTTTGGAATCGGATGTCTTGGAAGCAGATTGTTATCCGGAACTCTTTCGGTAGACAGTGCAAAGAAACTGACAGACAGCGAAGAAAACACGCTCGACGAAATTCGTCGTCGGGTTGGTTTTGCAGGTGACCTCGAAGAAGTGAAATTGCCGGATGGCTACTACAAGGCGTTCGTCGAATTACACATTGAACAGGGGTCGCGTTTGGAGCGCGAGCAAATTCCTCTCGGCATCGTTACAAAAATCGCCGCGCCGGCGAGTCTTCGCGTTGTGATCGAAGGCGCGGGAGGACACGCGGGTGCTGTTCTGATGCCTGACCGGCGCGATGCCCTCTGCGCCGCCGCCGAACTCATACTTGCGATTGAGAGCTCCGCGTGCGGCAGCGGAGCGATTGACACGGTTGCGACCGTAGGGCTTTGCGAAGTGTTTCCTGGAGCCGTCAACAGTATTCCCGCGCGCGTTCGCCTTAGCGTTGATATCCGCGACACGGATCTGCAACGGCGCGACGCGGTGATGCGCGCACTGGATTCCGCGTGCTCCACAGTTTCGGCCAAGAGAAAAGTTTCGATTCAAAGTCAGTTAGTAAACGCCGATGCGCCGGCGGACTGTGCTCCCGCAATCATCGAAGCAATATCCCACTCTTGCCGACAGCACAGAATCAGTTTTCTTCCCATGGTCAGTCGCGCTTATCACGACTCGCTATTCGTCTCACGTATTGCGCCGGTCGCAATGTTGTTCATACCTTGCCGCAACGGCTACAGCCACAGGCCCGACGAATATGCCAAGCCGGACGACATCGTTCGAGGAACGCTCGTCCTCGCCGAAACTTTGACAGCGCTGTCCAGATAAGGCTCCGAGCGCAGAGTCACTCGCCGCCAAGCGATTCGCGGATTCTCGCGTAGCCCGGCTTGATGGCGGAATAAATGAAATCGATACGCTCTTTGTATGGCAGAAAAGCACTCTTCATCGCATTGATCGTGATCTTTTCAAAATCGGCCAGCGATAGTCCGAAGGAGTTTGCGGCGGCTTCGAATTCCTTGGTCATCGTGGTATTGCTCATTAACCGATTGTCGGTGTTCAACGTAACGCGGAATTTTTCCTGATAGAGAATTTTGAATGGATGCTCCGCTACACTCGGCGTGGCGCCGGTGTGAACGTTACTTAACAAGCAAATTTCCAGCGGAATGCGCTTGTCAAGAACGTACTGAGCCAAATCCCCCAGCTTTACCGCCTTGCCGTCCGCGACCGCAATGTCTTCGATCAGCCGTGTTCCATGCCCAATGCGGTGCGCTCCGCAATATTGGATCGCTTGCCAGATCGATTCTTTCCCGTAGCCTTCGCCGGCGTGAATCGTAATGTTGAAATTCTCGCGCTGAATATAGTGAAAAGCATCCACATGCTTCTTCGGAGGATACCCACCTTCTTCTCCCGCCAGATCGAAGCCGACGACGCCGCGAGCGCGAAAATCCACTGCCAGTTCCGCCATTTCGAGAGAGGTATTCATGTTGCGCATCGCGCAAATGATCAAACCGGAGGAAATCCCGAAGTCTTTTCGTCCACGTTCCAGACCTTTCAATACCGCAGAAACAATCTGCTGATGAGTTAATCCTTTGTGCGTGTGAAAGATTGGCGCGAAGCGGGTTTCGAAGTAAATGATCCCATCGCGAGATAAATCTTCAGCTTGTTCGTATGCAACGCGCTGTAGTGCCTCTTCCGTTTGCATTACGGCGATCGTATGCGCGAAGCCTTCCAGATATTTTGCCAGGCTGCCCTGATTCGCCCCTCGAAAGAACCATTGCGCCAGCGCATTAGGATCATCCGTTGGGAGATCTTTGTACCCGGCGTCCCGAGCCAACTCGATGACGGTTTGAGGTCGCAGCACGCCGTCCAAATGCTCATGCAAAAGAACTTTTGGCAGACGCTGCAATAATTGTTTATCAAGTTTCATGAAGCGCATTCCTCTCACAGCCGTCATAGTGGCGACTCGAATCCGTGCTGTGCCTGCAAAATACTATATTACCGTCCGGCTCCGTCGCGCTCTTTCGTTGCGCGCGCAGTGCGTGTTGTACAATCCGACGCCAGTCTCATTTGCAGACCATCAACCCAGCAAGATCGAAATAGTAAAGATCGAAGTAGTTAAAGATCGATCTGGCAACAATCGGCCAGCATGGAGCAGACGGAGAATCAGCGTATCGAGAATGCAGACTACGGTTTGCGTCGCGGGATTCTATCTCCGATGGAAACCCTCGCCCAGTCTGTCTCCACCATGGCTCCCACCACTACTCCGGCTGCCACCATCCCGCTAGTGTGCGCGCTCGCCGGCAACGGCACTTGGCTCGCCTACGCGATGGCAACAGTGGCTGTGTTCCTCGTGGCCTTATGCATCGCGCGCTACGCTCGACTTTCATCTTCGCCCGGATCGCTCTATACCTATGCATCGATGACTCTGCCTCCCTGGCTCAGTGCAACTGTTGCGTGGAGCCTTTTGCTGGCGTATGTGGCCACCGGATCGAGCGTGATCGGAGGCTTCTATCATTACGCAAACTTGCTGTTACGTGACGCCACCGGTCATGTGTATTCCGCGCTGCTGCTGGCCACGCTGGTAACCGGCATCTCGATCTGGATTGCCTATCGCGACGTGAAGATTTCTGCACGCCTTATGTTGTGGATCGAGGCTGCGTCCGTCACGGTGATTGTGATTGTCGTAATCCTTCTGCTGGTACGACACGGCTGGCATCTGGATCCGGAACAGCTACATCTTCATGGCATGACCGGAAGCGGGCTTCGTCTTGGGCTGGTGCTTGCTCTGTTCAGTTTTGTCGGCTTCGAAAGCGCCACCACGCTGGGCTCCGAGGCGCGTCACCCGTTGAAGGCGATTCCCAGTGCGGTCATCCTAAGCGCCGTGCTGGCCGGAGCTTTTTTCATCATCTGCGCCTATGCCGAAGTGCTGGGCTTTCATGCCGCCGGTCAGGACTTGGGTGCCAGCCAGGCTCCGATGTATTTACTCGCTCGCGTCGGAGGCGCCCCTGTGCTCGGATTGCTCATCGACATTGGCGCACTCGTCAGCCTGTTTGCTGGAACTCTCGCGTGCATCACCGCGGCGGCGCGGGTGCTCATGCTCATGGCGCACAATGGCCTCGCCCACAGCTCTCTCGGCAGTGCTCATGTTCGGAATCAAACGCCAAGCCGGGCCGTAGTCATCACGGGTGTTGCCGCGCTCTTGCCTGTGGCCGTGCTGGCGGCTCGCGGCGCCAGCGGTCTGGACGTCTACGGCTGGCTGGGGTCGCTGGCGACCTATGGTTTTATCGTGGCGTACGCGTTAGTTTGCATCGCGTTGCCGCGCTACTTGCGCAAGCACGATACTTTTCACAGCGGAGCACAGATCGTCCCCTGGCTTGCCGGCACGGCGATGCTGCTTGCGCTCGTGGGGAATTTCTACCCTGTTCCGGAAGGCCCATATGGCAAGCTGCCCTACGTGTACGTGGCTTACTTAACCGCGGGACTGTTATGGTTCTTGATTCGAGCCCGTCGTAAAGCCGAAAGCGAAGTCGAGCAGCTGTAACCACGGTCCTCAACAATCCTCGCTCACCATAAAAATATCCGATCTGCGGCAAAGGAATTTTCGTTACAGGAAGGCTTTCGTTCCCATCGGCGCTCGTGTAAAGTCATCCCGATATTTTGCGGGCATGAAAAATAGGCAATCTGTGCCGAGAACTTCGTCTGACCAATTGCAAAATTTCGATCGCCAGCGAGCGGTCCCCACATGCGCTCGTTTACAGAATCACGAGGTCATTCATGATGAATAGAATTGGACTCCTCGTTCTTCTTGCCGCGGCATCTTTTTGGCTGCCGTACTCCCTTGCCCCGTATGCGCAGGCGCAGCAAACTCTCGGTGGCATTACAGGTACGGTAACTGACAAGACTGGAGGTGTTTTGCCAGGAACGGCGGTGACGATCGTAGGCGATCAGACAAAACTTACGCGCAGCCAGAAGACCGACGCGAATGGCAGTTACGATTTCGTGAGCCTGCCCATCGGCACCTACACGCTCACTTTCACGCACGACGGCTTCGAGACGCAGAAGGTTCCCTCCGTCACGGTTCAGGCAGATCGCACGGCCACGATCAATGCCGTACTGCCCATCGGCCAAGTCGGTACGGTCGTCGAAGTTCAGGCAATCCCGCTGATAAATTCGGTCGACACCACAAATGGCTACATACTCGACAGGAGTCAGATTGATGCCGTGCCCCTGCCCACTGGCAGTTTTACTGGACTCGCGATTCTTTCTCCCGGAGTGAACGCCGAACTTCCGGGCGGCACGGGAGCCAACAGCGGCCTGGGAAATCAGCCGATCTGGGCTAACGGGCAACGCGATACCAGCAACAGTTTTCTGCTCAACGGCGTCGATGCCAGCAATTTGTTTAACGGAAAAAGCACCAGCCAGGTTGCGTCGGCCCGCATCGTGAATAATACGGGCGTCGCGAATTCGGCAAGCACAAGCGCCGCGCCGATTCAGAGCACTGCTTCGGTATATTTGGCAATCGGACAGGCATTGCCCACACCTGCTCCCGAAACCGTCACCGAGCTTCGCGTAAACACTTCTATGTACGACGCGCAGCAAGGCTCCAACAGCGGCGCCCACATCGACATGAGCACCGCATCCGGCACGAATACGATTCACGGCAGCGGTTATGTTCATCGCGGTACGGATTGGTTGAATGCCGCGCCGTTCTTTTATAAGCAGGATCCCAATATCCCCGCCAATGACAAAGTTCCGCAACTCCATCGCTATACAGCCGGCGGAACCCTGGGCGGCGCGCTCATCAAAGACAAGCTGTTTGGTTTTGTCAGCTACCAGCACCTGCACGACTCCGACCAGGAGATTGGACTCTCGCGCATGCTGGTTCCCTATGGGCTGAGTGATGATCGCTCGCCCGCGGCCCTTGCGACAATCTCAAATACTTATTGGGGCACGACTCTCGTGGGGAACGGTGATCTCAATCCCATTGCGGTTGCTCTTTTTCAATACAAGCTGCCCAACGGGCAATATCTGATTCCCTCGTGGGACGGTCAGGTGGCAACGCCAATCTTTCCAGAAAACGCGATCAGCCCGGGTACTGCTTACTTCACTTCCGATCAGGCAGTCGTCGATCTTGATTGGAACAAAAGTACAACGAACACTGTTTCGGCGAAGTACTACTACCAGCACGACCCCAGCATCGCTCCCTACGCATACTCGAACGTCGCTGGTTTTTCCCAGCACCTCGATGCCGGCAGCCAGGTCGCTTCGCTCACCAATACGCAGACGCTTCGGTCGAACCTGAGTATCACGGAAGTTTTGGGCATCCTTCGTGAAAAGGTTTACAGCACCATCGCTCAGCCGTTTTCTCCGCAGTCCTTTGCCGCTCAAACTGGAACACCGGTAATCAATACGTTTGGCTCATCATTTTTTCCCGGCATCAGCATCGTCGATCCCCTGGGCCTGGACAGTGCCGCAAACGTAGGCGGCATCAGCAATCTCCAATTTCTGACTATCGGACAAGGCGCAGCTTCACAGGGGGCCTTCACCGGTGTCTTCCAGAACCGCATCATGCCGTCGACAAATGCAATCTGGACTCACGGCAAGCATACGTTCACATTTGGTGGCAGCTATGCCTATACGCAGCTCAACACTCGCGATCTGCGAACCAACCAGGGCATCATTTCGACGGCGGATTTCTCTCAGTTCATCCAGGGGTTCGTCACCACCAACGACGATTTCACCACCACAAAATTTTTGCGGGGCAATGCCAACCGTTATTACCGCGCCGGACAATCCGGAGCGTATCTGCAAGACAAATTTCAGTTTCACTCCAACCTCAGTTTGACCGCGGGCCTGCGTTTCGATTGGGATGGAGGTCTCACTGAAAAATACGGACGCATTTTTAATTTTGATCCTTCGCTCTACTCCTACGATGGAGCCACCGATACCATCGCGTCGAACGGCTTCATCATCGCTGGCAACAACAACCTTTTTCCCACTAAAGGTGTCAGCAACACTACGCTCACCGGACGCCAGTGGGGTTTGGCGCCGCGCCTGGGTGTGGCGTGGAGTCCGAAAAGATTTAACGACAAAGTGGTGGTCCGCGCTGGTACCGGTATCTACTACGACCGCGGCGAATTGTATTCTTATCTCTCGCCCGGTTTCGCCGAAGGCGTAATCAATGGCGGACCATTTGGAGTTAATCAAACTCCGCCCTACGTTAACGCGCAGTCCTGCAGCCCGAGCTCAGAGAGCCTTTACCAAGGATTTATTCCTACGTGTCCGTCTCCAGCTTATTCGCTTTCCAACCCATGGGGGGCGACCCTCGGTCCGCCGCCCAGCGGCAATCCCGCCGATATCACCCAGTACCTGCCGAATGAAGCCGCGATTGTGAACGGCTCACAACTATTTTCTTTTGCCACGTATAACCGAGCCAATAAACTGCCGTACACAATCAATGAAACGCTTGATGTGCAATGGCAACCGCGGAACGATCTGGCTGTTGAAATCGGATACGTCGGCAATCTCGGCCGTCATGGAGTGATTCCTATCCCCTTCAACCAGCCAGGGATTGCATCACCGAGCAACATCCTCCATCCCGGTTCACCGTATCCACAGGAATACACTTACGGTTACACGGTCGTCGATTCAAACTTCAATCCCATCAACCTGCCCAACGGCCAGCCATTTCTCGCCAACTACGAAGGCGGAAACGTGGATCTTCGCGTCCCCTACATCGGTTACTCGGCGGAATCGGAGACCTACAAGGCTGCCGGTGTTTCCGCCTACAACGCCCTGCAGACGCATGTTGAAAAGCGGATGAGCCACGGGCTGCAACTTGGCTTCTCCTACACCTACTCGCACGCCCTGGATGAGCAAAGCGGAATGGGGTTGTTCTTCAACGGAAACAATCCGCTGAACCTGCGCTCTGCTTACGGATCATCCGACTTCGACCGCACTCATGTTTTCAATTTCAGCTATGTCTATCAGGTGCCGAAATTCTTTTCCGCCTCCACGCTCAAGGGCAAAATAGTCGATGGTTGGTCGATTAACGGCGCTACTGTGCTGCAAAGCGGCCAGCCCTATAGCATCATCGACTACACCGGCGCAGTGGGGAGTATTTTCTACAGCGTTTATGATGGCATCACCAATCCCATTGTTCCGCTAGCCCCGGGCTGTACCCCGAAGAATGCTCTCACAGGCGCTTCCGGAGCCTTTGGCACTCCAGCGTTAAAATCAAGCTGCTTCACTCTTCCGCTGCTAAGTCCGGGCGATCTCGGTGGCGCCATTCCGGCGGGGGATACTTACGAAACCAACTTCACCAACGGACAGCGCAACATCTTTCGCCAAGCGTGGCAGAAGGCCGCTGATATTTCCTTTGTGAAGCTTACGCCGTTGACGGAGAGTGTTTCGCTGAAGTACAGCCTTGACATCTTCAACGTTACAAACACGGCCAGTTTTGACATTCCCATTGACGATGTTTCCCAGAATCAGTTTTACAATCAGTTTCCAACTATGGGGACGCCTCCATTGCCAACCAGCTGCGGCAATAACAACGCCGGCTTCTACAATTGTCCCGCCGGTTTGGGAGTGACAAATAAAACAATTGGACAGCCGCGGCAAATCCAGATGACTTTGCAGGTGCAGTTCTAGTTCGTATTGGGGGGAACGGCGCGAACGGTTCGGCGCGAACGGTTTGAACGGTGATTACTCCTGCCCGATGTCTTCATTCCAGATTTTGGGATTCAGTCGAATATAGTCGTTTAACATCGATGCGCACTCTGTTGAATCGAGGTCGATAGTTTTTATGCCGAGCGACCGCAGCCACTCTATCCCACCTTGGAAGTTGCGGCTCTCGCCAACGATCACTGTCTTGAAGCCAAACTGCCGCACCAGTCCGCTGCAATACCAGCAGGGCGCCAGCGTTGTGACCATGATCAGATTGCGATAGCTGAGCTGTCGTCCGGCGTTGCGGAACGCGTCGGTCTCCCCATGCAGTGAAGGGTCGCCGTTTTGGACACGGCGGTTGTGCCCCGCGCCCACGAGCTTGCCGTTCTCGTCGAAAATCGCCGCGCCGATCGGAATGCCGCCCTCCGCCAAACTTTTCTCGGCTTCGGCGATTGCCACTTTCAGCATCTTCGTGTAATCGGATGCAGACATGGCCTCCGATTATATGGGCGTACTCAAGCATCGGCCAGCACCTGGACTTCGTAGAGCGCGCCCTGTGGTCGCGACAACCACGCAAAAAATAGATGCAGCGAATTCACGTTTTTGATTTTGGGTTCTGCGAACAAATCATGGAAACGGCAACTAAGTTATTTCTGCTTCGCGGGTTGGTGGCTACTCGATCCACAGGATTCGAAGCTATCGAAGTAAGGGCGGTCGAGTTTCAGTGGCTCGGTTCACGGCGACGACGTAAATAGCAATTGACGGACAGTCGCGAATCGGCATAGCATCACTTCGTCGTGGCTTCGCTTCACCATCATCGTCACCACCATCACCATGCGATGAGCGTGTCGGCGGAGCACTTTGGATGAAGACCTAAAGCAATCATAGGAAATCCAAGCCCGCTTACGCGAAACGCGAAGCGGGCTTTTTGTTTTTGCTGCGCGCGGCGAGCACCGGAAATGAGGACAAGGAGTTTTCCATGGAGATTGACTTCGACAAAATGCAAGGCTTGGCTCCCGCCGTGATTCAGGATGCTGTTACTGCAGAATTGCTCATGGTTGGCTTCATGAACAGCGACGCATTAGAAGCGACGCTGAGGACAGGCTTCGTCACGTTCTATAGTCGCACTCGAAAAGCGCTGTGGACCAAAGGAGAAACTTCCGGCAATCGCCTTGAAGTCGTCGCGGCGTGGACGGACTGCGACCGCGACACGGTGCTACTTCGCGTCCGCGTGCTGGGCGAGGGCAAGGTTTGCCATACCGGATCGAGATCCTGTTTTACCGAGCAGCTTCCGCTGGCCACAGCGCTCGCTGATGAGGAGTCGCAGCGATGAAACTTCGTCTGGGCGTCCCCAAAGGAAGTTTGCAGGAAGCCACGCTTAATCTCTTCACTCGCGCCGGGCTTCGCGTCTACACCAGCGCGCGCTCCTACTTTGCGGCAACCGATGATCCCGAAATTGAATGCCTGCTCATTCGTGCGCAGGAAATGGCGCGCTACGTTGAACATGGAGCACTGGATGCCGGCCTCACGGGTCTCGACTGGGTGCTGGAAAGTGGTCTGGACGTGGTCCGCGTGATCGACCTGACCTATGCGAAACAAAGTATGGGAAAAGTGAAGTGGGTGCTAGCCGTGCCCGAGGATTCCGCTGTCAAGAGCCCTGAAGACCTTGAGGGAAAGATCGTAGCTACCGAACTGGTGAGCTTTACGCGAAATTACTTTGCTGCCCGGAACGTGCCGGTGAAGGTGGAATTTTCCTGGGGCGCGACCGAAGTGAAGCCGCCATTGCTCGCGGACGCGATCGTCGAAGTTACGGAAACTGGAAGTTCGTTGCGCGCGAATCATTTGAGAATCATCGAAACGGTTCTGGAGTCGAACACGCAACTGATTGCCAACCGCACAGCGTGGGTTGACCCTATTCGCCGAAAGAAAATCGAGAACCTTGCCGTGATGCTTTCCGGAGCTATCGCCGCGCTAGGCCGAGTTGGCCTGATGCTCAACGTGCGTAAGCCGGATTTAACGGCTGTTCTCGGTCTGCTTCCGGCGTTGCAAAATCCGACGGTCGCGCCCCTCGCCGATGGCGAATGGGTTGCGGTCAACACTGTGATCGAAGAGAACGCAGCCTGGGCGCTGATCCCAAAGCTCAAACAAGCGAACGCGCAAGGAATCGTCGAGTATCCGTTGAACAAGGTGGTGATGTGATGCGCCTGCGCATTCTTGAGGATCTTAAGAAGGATCGGTATGTCAGAGCTTTGGAGAAGCGCGGCTCAAAAGATCTTGCCTCGGTTGAGTCGACGGTACGTCACGTCGTGAAGAATGTGCGAAAGAACGGCGATCGAGCGTTGCGGCGTTATTCAGAGCGCTGGGACAGTTTGAGCAAGGATGAAGCTATTTGCGTGCCCGAATCAGATCTACATGACGCTTGGCAGAGAATTCCGTCCGAACTTCAGGATGCCATTACACGAGCTGCAGGAAACATTCGCAGCTACTGCGAATGGCAGAAGCCCGAACAGTGGCGTCGTGAAATTCAACCTGGAGTTTGTGTGGGTCAGTTAGTGCGTCCTCTCGAATCGGTGGGTTGTTATGTTCCCGGCGGCCGTTATCCCCTGCCTTCGACCTTGCTAATGACGGTGATTCCCGCGCAGGTAGCGGGCGTGCCAGAGATTCGCGTCGTGTCGCCGCGACCAGCGCAGGCGACTTTGGCGGCAGCTGCTTTCCTCGGCGTGCGCGAATTCTACCGCGTTGGAGGGGCGCAGGCAGTCGCGGCACTCGCCTACGGCACGAAAAGTATTCCGCGCGTGAGCAAGATCGTCGGCCCCGGCAACCGTTTCGTGACTGCGGCGAAGAAGATGGTTGCGTTTGATTGCGCGGTTGAATTTCTTGCCGGTCCCACTGAAGCCGTTATCGTGAGCGCTCAGGGAGATCCTGCATTCATCGCGTGCGATTTGGTGGCGCAAGCGGAGCATGATCCCGATGCGCTCTGCGTCTTCATAACAACTTCGAATGAATTAGCAAAAGCTGTACAGATTCAAGTGCAGCGGCGCATCGGCACAAATCCGATTGCTGCGCAGTCTCTCTCTCGCAACGGGGCAATTCTCCTGGTTGATTCTCTCGAGCAGGCAGTCGAAACCGCAAACCGGATTGCTCCCGAGCATCTAACGTTACCAACGGTTCTGGTACCGCTGGTGCAAAATGCGGGGTCGATTTTCCTGAATGAGTTCACGCCCCAATCCGCCGGGGACTACATCTCTGGACCGAATCACGTCTTGCCTACCGGCGCGATGGCCCGCGTGCGCGGTGGCCTCAGCATTCTGGATTACGTCCGCATCATTTCTTGCCAGCAAATATCCAGCGAAGGGATTCGCGGCATCGCGCCGCCGGCGATCGTTCTGGCTGAAGCCGAGGGCCTGCGGGGACACGCCGAATCCTTGCGGGTGAGGTGCACCAATGCTTGAGGCCCGCATGGCGGTAAGAAATCTGCATGCTTATCGGCCGCCCCTGGCTGGCCGCGTAGGCCTGCGCTTAGATTTCAACGAAAGCACAATCGGTTGCTCACCACGTGTGCTGTCACGACTGCGCTTGCTGGATGCCGAGGCACTGGCTTGCTATCCCGAGCGCGAATCCGTAGAGGCCGAGGTCGCTGACTTTCTCGGACTCCAAGCACCCCAGATTCTACTTACGAACGGTGTGGATGAGGCGATTCATCTCCTCTGCTCGACGTATCTGGAGCCCGGTGACGAAGCCATCATCGTGGTGCCGACTTTTGCGATGTATGCAATCTTTGCGCAAGCCGAAGAAGCGGGCCTCGTTCATATTCCTTCCGGCGAGAACTTTTCCTTTCCTCTCGAGAAACTGCTTTCGCGAATCGGCCCGCGCACCCGGCTGATTGCCGTGGCAAATCCGAACAATCCGACTGGAACGGCTGTTGCGACCGAGACACTGCTGATGCTTGCCCAGGCGGCACCGCAAGCTGCGGTTCTGGTGGATGAAGCGTATTTCGAATTTCACGGAGACACGATTCTCAACCGTGCCGCGTGGCCAGCGAATCTTTTTGTGGCGCGCACATTTTCGAAAGCTTACGGGCTGGCCGGTTTGCGCATCGGCGTTCTCGCCGGGAATGCTGGGCAGATCTCAATGGTGCGCCGCGTGGCTTCTCCTTATAACGTGAACGGAGTTGCGCTAGCGGTGTTGCCGGAGGCGCTACGAGATCAACAATTTGTGAAACGCTACGTGGCCGAAGTGCAGCAAGGTCGTGGAATTGTAGAGCACGAACTCAGAGCGCTCGGCCTGCATTACTGGCCTAGCCGCGCCAACTTTGTACTCGTACGCGTTGGCCCAGCCTATGCGGAGTTCATCCGGGAGTTTCGTGAGCGGGGAATTCTCGTCCGTGATCGCAACTCTGATCCTGGATGCGAAGGCTGCGTGCGGCTTACGGTGGGATCGTACGAACATACTCAAATTTTGATTAGCGCTCTGCGCGACGTAGCCGGGAAACTCAGGTTATCGAGCGAGGTAAAAGCGTGAGGAAAGCTCACTTGCATCGCAAGACCGCAGAAACTGAAATTCGGATTGCTCTCACCATCGAGGGTCGCGGTAAATATGAAGTCGCCACTGGAGTCCGTTTTCTCGACCACATGCTGGAGTTGTTTGCCCGGCACGGCGCATTCGATCTGAAACTAACGGCTGTCGGCGACCTAGACGTGGATCAGCACCACACAGTGGAAGATGTCGGCATCGCTTTGGGAGAGGTTTTTGACCGGGCTCTCGGAGACCGCCGAGGCATTCTGCGCGCCGGCTATTTTGTCATGCCTATGGACGAGACTCTCGGTCTCGCGGCGGTTGATTTCGGCGGGCGCGCTGCCGCGGTCGTCGATACGAAAGTTCGTGCGGCGCGTGTCGGAGATCTGCAGGTAGAACTGGTAGACGACTTCTTCGAGGGCTTTGCGCGGGGCGCACGCGCGAATATTCACGCGCGTGTACTGTACGGACGCTCCAGCCATCACAAGATCGAGGCGCTCTTCAAGGCTTTCGCGCGCGCACTTCGCGTAGCATGCTCGCGCGACCGTCGCCTGGGCCGAATGCTGCCGAGCACCAAGGGACTCTTATGATCGCCATCGTGGATTATGGTGCGGGCAATCTCAATTCGGTGAAGAAGGCTTTCGACTATCTTGGCGCTGAAAGTGTGGTGACGGACAAGTCTGAACTCATAAGAGCGGCAGGAAAGATCGTGCTACCAGGTGTGGGGCATTTTTCCTCACTTCGGGCTCTGAGTTGCTCGCGGTTGCAAGATGCCTTGCTGCACGCTGTTTCCGCTGGGAGACCGCTTCTCGGAATCTGCCTTGGAATGCAATGGCTTTTCGAAGGTAGCGAAGAGTGCAGTGAGATTGCGGGCGCAGGATTCTTCCCCGGGAAATGCCGACAATTCCCGCCCTCCGTGAAATCACCGCACGTTGGATGGAATTCCCTGACTGTGCGGGAAGGCTCCTGCTTGCTCCGCGGCGTTGCACAGGATTCATTTGTCTACTACACACATTCTTTCCATGCACCCGTCGTGACTGCAATGGTGGCCGGTACGGAGTATGGACTCCAGTTTGCCGGCGCCGTCGAACAGGACAACATCCTCGGGGTGCAGTTCCATCCAGAAAAATCAGGAGACGTAGGACTCTCAATCCTGAAGAATTTTTGTGAGCTCTGAGATGTTAACTAAACGCATCATTGCCTGTCTCGATATGGACGGAGGCCGCGTCGTGAAAGGTGTCAAGTTCAAGAATCTGCGCGACGCCGGCGATCCTGCGGAATGTGCCACTGCCCATGCGCGCAACGGAGCGGACGAAATCGTCCTACTCGACATAACA